>CAJUGD010000025.1 GCA_910586205.1 uncultured Lachnospiraceae bacterium
CTGTATTTATGCGGATTGTTGGCCTTTTTTATCATTTAAGTGTCGAAAACGGGATTATACTATATTTTGAGGAAGGTTACAATGGTGTTAGAAAAATGTAATATTTTCTCATAAATTGTTTAAGACAAGCGCTCCTCCGGAAAGGATCAGCATAACAATCACAAGCTTTTTCACTGCCCCCTCATTCATCATATTTCCGCTTTTAATCCCCGCAAACAGCCCCGCAAACATGACCGGATATAAAAGGGCGGAAAAGGAAACCGTCCTCCAGGTCAGAATCCCTGCTGCCGCATATAAAAAAATGCGGAAAATATTTTCTACAATAAACACCGCACACATATTTGCCTTGAAAGCCCTGCTGTCTTTCGTCACCCTTCCCACATAAGCTGCCATCATGGCTCCGATTCCATACATGCCGCTTAAAACACCGGACAAAATGCCAATCACAGCCAGAAGAACCTTCGACTCCTTTGCCTTTTTAGGAAAATATTCCCGCGCCAGCATTTCTATGCCGATCAGCACGATCACAAAGCCGAAAAATATCTTCACCTTTCCGGAATCCGTATTTTTCAAAAGGAAAAGTCCCGGAATATTGCCGGCCAGCATCAGCGCAATCAAAGGGATGCACAGGCTCCATTGGACGGATCTTCTCTCCCTCCAGGCAATAATCAGATTCGTAGGAAAGCCCAGCAGCAGCTCTACCGGCGTAATCATCAAGTTGCTGCTGCCAAAGCTTAAAATCGTAGAAAACACCAGGGTATTGGCAAAACCGCAAAGACCCTTTACATAAAATGCGCACAGCGCTGCAGTCATCCACCAGGCCATCTCTGTTTCTCCTGTTTTGTATCTTTCTGCAGGCAGCCTGACAAGGCAGCCGCACAAAATCTGTCTCTTATCCCATCCTGCGCCGCTGCCTCGCCGCTTCAAACATTAAAACCCCTGCCGCCATGGCAGCGTTTAAGGACTCTACCCTGCCTGCCATGGGAATCCGAATCCGGACATCTGCCGTTTCTATGGTCTCCTGTCTTAAGCCATTGGCCTCATTTCCAATCAAAAAGCCTGTGCTGCCTGTGTAGTCCTCTCTGTCATAATCCCTGCTGCCCTCAAGGCAGGCCGCATAAAGACGAATACCCTTTTTCTTCAATAGGACAAGGGCATCTCCTAAGTCCTTTACATACACAAAAGGAACCCGAAGCACAGAACCCATGGTGGCGCGGACCACCTTTGGACTGTACACATCCACTGTGCCTTCATCCATCACAATGCCTGTGACCCCTGCACCTTCCCCGGCACGCAGGATTGTCCCTAAGTTTCCCGGATCCTGAACCTGTTCTAAGATCATCAGGTGAGGCAAAAGCGGCTGCATCGCTATGTCCTCCAGAGTATAATGATCCTGCTCTGCCAGCGCTAAAACTCCCTGGGGCGTGCAGGTATCGGACAAAGCTCCAAAGACCGTATCCGCCGCCACCTCAACCTGTCCTACCCCCTCTGCCAAACGGGGAAAATGCTTTCCCTTCCAAAAGCTCTCCGATACATAGAGCGTCCGAATCCGATCTTTGGGAAGCTCCTCACACATCCGCAGCCCCTCTGCCACAAACAGGTTCTCCTCCCTGCGCATTTTCGCCTTTTTGATCAGGGCATTTACATACTTTACCTGTTTGTTGGCCGTGCTGCTGATCATTCTGCCTTCTCCTCCTGTATCCTTTCCAGATCCTCCATCCAGATTCTTCTTGCCGCATCGCTGGGCATCCGCAGATCTCCTCTGGGAGACACTGCCACAGACCCTACCTTCGGCCCGTCCGGAAGGCAGGAACGCTTAAACTGCTGGGCAAAGAACCGGCGGTAAAACACCTCCAGCCATTTTCTTATTGTATCTCCATCATATTCTCCGGCAAAAGCCCTTACTGCCATACGGTAAATCTTGGAAGGCATGTATCCAAACCGCAGCATATGATAAAGGAAAAAGTCATGAAGCTCATAAGGTCCCACCAGATCCTCTGTTTTCTGGGATATGGCCCCGTCCTGCGGCGGCAAAAGCTCCGGGCTTACCGGCGTATCCAAAACATCCAAAAGCACGGCCTTTAAGGTCTCCTCCTCGCAGATATCCGCACAATACCGCACCAGATGACGCACCAGCGTCTTCGGCACCGATGCATTGACCCCATACATGGACATGTGATCTCCATTATAAGTAGCCCACCCCAGCGCCAGCTCTGACATATCGCCGGTTCCCACCACCAGGCCGTTTACCTGGTTGGCAATATCCATCAGCACCTGGGTCCTTTCTCTGGCCTGGGCATTCTCGTAGGTCACATTGTGATCCTTTGGATCATGGCCAATATCTGCAAAATGCTGAAGCACGGATTGTTTTATATCCACCTCTGTCAGAGACGCCCCCATTTTTTCTGTCATCCGGCAGGCATTCTGATAAGTCCGGTCTGTGGTCCCAAAACACGGCATGGTGACGGCATGAATCTGCCCTCTTGGAATATGCAGCATGTCAAAGGCCCTGGCTGTCACTAAAAGAGCCAAGGTCGAATCAAGGCCCCCGGAAATCCCTAACACGGCATGGGTACAGCCTGTATGCTGGAGCCGTTTCTTAAGCCCCATAGCCTGAATGGTAAAAATCTCCTCACACCGGCGGCTCCTCTCCCTTTCATCGCCAGGCACAAAGGGACGGCTGTCCGAAAACCGTAAAACCCTTTCCTGCTGGCAGGCTTCCATTCCGGCCGTGTCCAGGGAAAACTTGATGACCAGATGCCCGTCCTCCTGTCTGGCCGGATAGGTATTCATCCTTCTGCGTTCACTTTCCAGCCTTTCTAAATCCAGATCCCCATAAATGCTTTCCGGTGAAAATCTCTTTGACACTGCCAGCAGGTTTCCGTTCTCCGCAATAATGTTATGTCCGCCGAAAACCAGATCCTGGGTTGACTCACCCTCCCCGGCATTGGCATACACATATCCGCACACCAGCCTTGCCGACTGACCCAGGATCAGATCATTCCGGTAAGTGTCCTTGCCTATGGTCTCATCGCTGGCTGAACAGTTGACTATCACCGTGGCCCCGGCCAGGGCATGGCGGATACTAGGAGGGCAGGGAGCCCATACATCCTCGCAGATCTCCGCTCCCACCACCAGCTCCTTGATCTCCCGGCACTGAAACAGCAGATCCGTGCACATAGGCACCTGCATACCCTCCCACTCTGTCAGGATCAGCTCGTCTGTCCCGGCAGTAAAATGCCTCTGCTCATAAAATTCCGAATAATTGGGAAGATGGGTCTTCGGCACAATTCCAAGTACCCGTCCAGAGCTTAAGGCGGCGGCTGCGTTGTACAGCTTTCCCCCATGCTCCCAGGGAAGCCCTACAAACACCAGCATCGGCTTATCCTTTGTGCAGGCCGCGATTACAGATAACTGCTCCTTTGCCGCCCGGATCAGCGGAGCCTGCAAAAACAGATCCCCGCAGGTATATCCTGTCACACACAGCTCCGGAAACACCATCAGCCCTGCACCCAGCCGCGCTCCTTCCTCGATCTTCCCGCAAATGCGCTCGGCATTAAAAATCGGATCTGCCACCCGTATCTCCGGAGTTACTGCTGCTGCACGAAAAAAACCATCTCTCATATCTGTCTCCAATCTGCCGCCGTCTCCCGGCAGCCAGGTTTTCCAAACTTTTGCGGAATGTCTTCCTCCGCCTTTTCATACAATTAGGAGAAAACAAAGGATTCCCTTTCCGGGAATCCCAAAAGCGGAGGAATACGTGACTCATCGCCTTAAGCTTCCCCTTATTCCCATTACAGCTCTGTGTCTGCTGCTTTTCTTTCCCTCCCTGTCCGTAAAGGGCGCCTTAAACGGGCTTCTTTTGTGGTTCAATGTAGTCCTTCCCACACTGGCTCCTTTTATCATCTGCACCCAGATGATCACTGCACTGGGCGGGGTGGAGCTTCTCATGGCTCCCTTCAGACCCCTGTCAGAAAAGCTGTTTTCCCTAAGCTTATCCGGCTCCTATATCCTTTTGTGCGGCCTTCTGTGCGGGTATCCCTTGGGTGCAAAAATGTGTGCTGATTTTAAAAAAAGAGGCGCTGTCAGTCAGGAAGAAGCATCCTTCCTCCTGGCCATCTGCAACCACCCCAGCCCCATGTTCCTGTTAGGTTATGTGCGTTCTCAGCTTTTGCTTCCCATATCTCCCGTTCTGCTTCTTTTATGCCTATACCTGCCGATTCTGCCCCTTTCCTTCCTTTCCCGAAGGCTTTATGCCGGCAGAATGAAACACTCCTCTGCCAAAGTCAGGCTCTCTCAGGAAAACCTGCAAAGTGTGCCATCTTTTTCCTGCCTTCAAAAGAATGAACCCAAGCTGACCTTAGAAGACGCCATCTCCTCCACCTGCGAAACCATGGTAATCATCGGCGGTTATATTATGCTGTTTTCCATTCTGGCCCAATGGATCCAGACGCTTCCTCTGCTTTCTTTGTCCTCCCGCGCCCTTCTGACCGGCATGGCAGAGATCACCACCGGGATACACAGTCTTTGTACATCCCTTCCGGCCGCCCATACGGCCCTTCCCGTAATCTGCGCAACCGCCTTTGGAGGACTCTCCGGAATCTTCCAGACCAAAAGCGTCATCAAAGACTCCGGACTTTCCATCTGCCACTATATAGGATGGAAAGCGCTTCACGCCTGCTTTTCCTGCCTGACCTGGATGCTCCTCTTTCGTCTGTTCTGATCCATGTTCTCTCTGACCAGGCCATCCCAATTCCTCTTACTGCACGGCCGTGCCTTCCTCCTCACCGGCTGTCACTCCTGACGACAGTTCGCTGCGGTTGGCCGTGATAATATCATAGGTGGACTGCATGGACGAAAGATATTCTGCAAAACGCCCCTGAGCCCCTTCCATAGAGTGGGCAATGATCGTCTGAAGGCTCTTTAGCATCTCGTCTGTATAATTAATAGAGCCTTGCCGTATACTGTTGGCGTCCTCCACTGCACTGTCAAGAATCGCCTGGGCCTGCATCTGAGCCTCCTCCACAATCTCATTGGCGCGGGCATAAGCCTGCTGCATGATCTCATGCTCATTTACCAGCTCATTGGTCTGTTCCGTAGCCTGGGCCAAAATGGTATCTGCCTGGGTTTTGGCCTCAGAGATAATCGCTTCCTGGTTGCTGATGATCTTCTGGTACTTTTTGATCTCATCTGGAATCCGAAGCCGCAGTTCCACCAAAAGTTCTTCCAATTCTTCCTTATTTACTTGTATTTTCGTATTGGACAGCGGCGTAAATTTGCAGCTGTCAATATATTCTTCAATCTCACCAATTAATTGTTCAATTCTACTCATTCTTCCCTCTCCTTACTTCTGATGAGTATCTTTCTGATATGCCTTCCCCTTCACACGTCTGATGTCTGATGCAGTTCCTCCACCTTCTGTCTCACCTTTTCCGCCACATTTGGATGAAGAAACGCATCCAGCTTCCCGTGAAAATAAGCAATCTCCTTCACGGTCGTGGAGCTTAAATAGGAATACCGCAAATTCGTAGTCAAAAAAATCGTATCAATATCAGGCGCCATAACCCGATTGGTCTGGGCCATCTGAAGCTCATATTCAAAATCCGTGATGGCACGAAGCCCACGGACAATCACATTGGCCTGGCATTTGTGTACAAAGTCCACCAGCAGGCCGTCAAAAGACCGTACCTCCACATTCTTTATATGGGAAGTAATCTCCTCTAACATCTTAACACGTTCCCCCACAGAAAACAACGGAGTTTTCGAATTATTCTGCAGAATCCCGATGATTACATGATCCATCATCCGGGCTGTCCGCTCTATAATATCCATATGTCCCAAAGTCACCGGATCAAAGCTTCCCGGATAAACTGCTACTGTCATGATTTCCTCCATTCCGTGCACACTCTGCTGCACATCCTGCTCTGCCGGGCATTTCACACCCTGCTT
The DNA here is from genome assembly GCA_910586205.1 of uncultured Lachnospiraceae bacterium. Lineage (GTDB taxonomy): Bacteria > Bacillota > Clostridia > Lachnospirales > Lachnospiraceae > Brotaphodocola. The sequence goes on from CAJUGD010000025.1 coordinate 5,950, forward strand.
TATCGGGGACTGCATGTCCCGCTTTATTGGACAGTTTCATCCCCCGTTTTATCGAAGACTGCACACACCGTTTTCCTAGAGATTTCATACTCGCTTTATCGGATATTGCGTGTCATCTTCATATTAGGGATTACACGCCCCCCTGATTCACAAAAATGTGTTTATTGGTCTTATAAAGCTTTTCCTTTGTCAAAACGTAACCCAAATCTTTCAGATAAGAAAACTCCTCATCTAACCGTGCCTCCACGATCACCGTGCATCCCGCTTCCATAAGGCTGGAATCTGCCAAATAAGAAAGCATCTGCTTCTCCAGCCGGCATCCGTAGGGCGGATCCATGAAAATATAATCAAACCGGTACTTTCCCTCTAAGCGCTGAAGGGCTGTAAGAGCGTCGCAGTGCATTACCACCGCCCGGTCAGAAAGCCTGGCAGCCTGAAGATTTCCGCGAATACACTCCACTGCTGCCCGGTTCTGCTCCACAAACACACACTGAGCCGCGCCCCGGCTTAAAGCCTCGATTCCAATCCCCCCGCTGCCTGCAAACAAATCCAAAAACACACAATCCGCCAAAGCATACTGCAGCATATTAAAAAGAGTCTCCTTGATCCGGTCCGTAGTGGGCCTGGTCTCAAGTCCCTCCAAGGTTTTTAGTGAAATCCGTCTTGCACTTCCGGCAATTACTCTCATAATTCTTCTCCTTATCTGTTTCACGTTTCATTATAGTATTAAATTTTCTGATACACAAGTATTTCTTCCCGAAATGATATAAGTTTTTTTCTTTCCCTTTTTCATGGCTTTTTCTTCAGTTTTATGATAAAATGCAGCTATTGCACGATACTTAAGTTCCCCCAAAACAGGCCGCAGCACAAAAAACAAATCAATCCTGAGCCTGCTGCTGACTAAAACAATTATTACAAAAAAGGAATTCTATGGTCACACTTCATTTAGACGATGATGTCATCCGAAGCTTAAGCGACAATGAGCTGAATATTTTAAAATACGTCTATACCCATGCAGAAGATATTGTGCACATCAGCATACATGAGATGGCAAAGCAGGTATCCTACTCCACTGCCACCATCCTGCGCTTCTGCAAAAAGCTGGGCTACTCCGGATTTTCAGAATTTAAATATGCCCTGGCTGCGGCCATACGCCGTTCTCCGGCCCCTCCTGCCCCGGCAAAGCCCGCGAATTTGGACACGCAGATGATCTTAGAGCAGATCTGTTCCCACATAGAATCCACCTCTCATCTGATTCTGGACAAACAGCTTGAACAGGTATTTCATATTTTTGACGACAACTGCCGGATCTATCTGTATTCGCCGGGAGGAATCACCGCTACATTAATTGACTATTTCGAGAAAATGCTGTTTTCCATCGGACGGCAGAACGTATATAAGATTGAGTCTGTCCGAATGGGCGAACATATTTTACGGAATTTTCCGGAAGCCTCCGCATGGATTTTAATCAGCACCACCGGAAGCTTTCCTCACACTGCCCGCTTGGCCCGCCTTGCCCGAATGAACAATGTGCCGGTCATTTCCATCACCCCTTACACCAACAACACCATTGCGGATCTTGCGGATATTAATTTCCGCTTTTTTACCCGGCAGCGGGAATACCAGGATGCAGAGTTTACTTCCCGTCTTCCGGTCTTTTATGTGATCAGCACTATTTTCCAGTGTTATTTGGAATACCGCCGGTCCGCGCCATGGCTGACGCCTGTGGAGGAAAACAAATGATGATTCCCTTGTTAGAAAAAGCCCGCCTGCTTTCCCTTACAGAGACAGAGCAGGAGATCTTAGATTACCTGGAAAAAAATATTACAATAGTCACGTATATCGGACTCAGTGACTTAAGCGCCAAACTCTACACCTCCAATGCCACTATTGTGCGTTTTTGTCAAAAGCTGGGGCTAAAAGGCTACCATGAATTTAAGTTCCAGATCCGCAGTGAATTAGAACAGCTCTCCAACCCGACTTTGACTGCAGGACGCCTTCTCCCCTTGTCTGCTGCCAGATTCCGGGACAATGCAGAGGCCATGGACACAGAAAAATTAAATCAGATTGCAGAGCTTCTCACCAGCGGAAGGCCGGTCTATATTTATGGTTCTTCCCTGAGCTCAATCCCGGCCAAATACCTACAGATTGTTTTGACCACCCTGGATTATCCATCCATTCTGATCGAATGGCAAAGGCTGCTCAACGGGCTGATCTATGGAATCAGCGGCGGCTCCGTGCTCCTTGCCATTACAGCCCATGGGGATGCTCCCCGGTATCTTCCGGTCTTTAAAAAAGCCAGAGAGCAAGGCATTCTCACCATCCTCCTTACCTGTGACGAGGACAGCCCCCTGATTCCTTACAGCACTGTCAGCCTATGTACCAATGATGAGAACAGGGAATACCGCCATGTGGACGTCAATCCGCGTATCGGCATTCTGACGATTATCCAGATATTAATTGACCTGGCAGCACAAAAAAGGAACAGGGAAAAGGCCGACTAAACCTTTTCCCTGTTCCTTTTTATCAAAACTCCCCTTAATATTTCATAACCTGACGCACATTGGCCGCGATTCCCTCTACCTTTGGTCCGTAAACCACCTGGATGTGAGTCTCGGACGGCTTGATAAATCCCATGGCCCCGGTCTTTTTCAACTGTTCCTCACTGACTGAAGACATATCCTTTACATCTACCCGGAGCCTGGTAAGACAGTTGTTGACCACCACAATATTGTCCCGGCCTCCAAGGCCCTCAATGATCCGGGCAGCCTGCATCTGCTGCTTTTCATCTAAGCCTGCGCCCTGGGAATCCTCCTCTGCCTCCTCGTCTGACACTTCAATGGTCAGATTCTTTTTGGTCAGATACCATTTGAACACATGGTAATACACCACGGAAAACCCAATACCCACAATAACCACCCAGTACCAGTTAGAACCTGGCTGGAACACTCCCCAAATCAGATAATCAATCAAACCGCCGCCGGTATTTCCTATGGTTACATGAAATGCCGCCATCAGCATAAAGGATAAACCGCCCATAAATGCATGGAACAAAAACAGCACCGGCGCCACAAACATAAAGGAAAACTCCATAGGCTCCGTGATGCCTGACACCACACTGGCTGCAACACCTGCGATCATCAGCGCCTTTACTTTTGGCTTCTTCTCATCCGGAGAAGTTCTGTAGATGGCAAGCGCCGCTGCAGGCAGGCCAAACATCATCATAGGCATCTTACCCTGCCCTAAAAATACGGTGTAGGGGCGAAGCTCTGTAATGTCCACCTTGTCAATAAACTGCAGAAAGATATTCAGACAGCCCTCTACTCCTTCATACACACCGCCAATGGCCGTGGTACGGAAAATACCGTTGAGAACATGGTGAAGTCCTGTGGGTATTAAAAGCCTTTCCAAAAATCCGAATCCAAATACTCCTGCAAGTCCTGCTGCCGAGATCGCTCCCCCCAGCCCGTTGATCATCATGGAAACCGGATTCCACACAAAGGGTGCGATCAGTCCCACCACAGCCATAGCCATGATCACTGCCAGAGACACAAACCGTTTTCCTCCATAAAAAGCTATGGCTACAGGAAATGTTACTTTGTGGTATTTGCTGTGTAAAGCTGCTGTAATCAGTCCTGTCAGAATCCCTGCCACAGCTCCCATATCCAAGGTCTCCACTCCCAGAATCACGGAAATCTTCATGGCGCCAAAATCCATAAACCCGGCATTGATCACACAGGCTGACGCTACCAAAAAGGTATAATATCCGATAAATCCCGCAAATGCCGCAATCTCCTTTTCCTCTGACACAAGCCCAAAAGAGATCGATATGGCAAACAATACCGGAACCAGCGTGAATACCACGCCGGAAACCTTATTTATGGAAGATATAATAAATAAGGGTAATCCCTGGGCCAGAAAAGGCACTGCCGCCTGTACCTGGGCCTTCATAAGAGCTGAGGTCAAGCCCAAAATAATACCGCAGGCTGCCAAGGCTGCTATCGGCATCAGAAGGCTGCGCCCCAGAGACGAGAAAAAATCCATGATCTTATTTTTGCTCATTTTTGTAGTCCCCCTACACGTTTTTAAGTATTCATAAATTCTGTTTCACAGGGGCGCCCCTGTAGATTTCCCTTTTGTCGCTGAATGCTTCTGAGGATTTCCCTTTTGAGCGCCCTGTGTCTTACATCCCATATGCTGGCTGCAGCAAGCTTACTTCAGCTCCGGCCACATTCCCTTATTGGCCTCAATCAAAGCGTCCAGCACCTTTCTTGCCTTCTTGGCGTCACCGATCAGACGGTTCAGGGTAAATGCTTCCAGAGCCTTCTGATAAGAATGCTCATAATATGCATCCACAATCAGTTTCTCACAAGATACCTGGTTCACCAAAAGTCCCAGATAAAACTGCGGTATATTTCCCACTCTCATTGGTCTCGGTCCATTGATTCCCAGCTCACATACCACCTCAACCATGGCGTCATCCTGCATATTGGCAATCGCGCCGTTGTTCTCCACAATCAGAATATGGCGGGTATTTTTATTGTAGGCAATGGCTTCTGCTACCTTGATCATCATCTCTGCATGGGCATCTGAAATCGCATCAAAGCGGTCGCCCAACTCACCGGCCTTAATCACCTCGGCACATTCTGTAAACACCCTCTTTTCCCTTCCTGCCATTACCTCGTCTGCACGGGTAAAGTCTGGGTTCAAATGGCTTGCCTTGTACTCCGGATACAGATAATACTGGTCATAGGTGTTGGGCAGAAAATCCGGGAAATCATTCATTATGGTCTGTACCATGCCGTAGGTATCCAGCCAGGACTGGTCTCTCTGCTCAGCATCCTGAGGAAGAAATCCTTTTTCTGCAATCATTTTCCGGATCTTGGGAAGCAGGTCCTCCCCGGTATGTACATCATACATATGGGTAAACCAACCATAGTGATTCAGTCCGAAGTATACCGGATCCAGATCCTCCCAGCTGCATCCTAACAGCCGGCTGCAGGAACGAACCACATTTTCCGGCTGGTCACAGATGTTAAGCAGCCTCTTATCATCCGGAAATTCTCTCCGCAGCGCCTCTGCTACAATGGCGGCCGGATTGGAGTAATTCAGGATCCATGCTTCGGGAGCATAATGGCGGATATCATGCACTGCCTTGATCATATCCACACAGGACCGAAGGCCATATGCCATTCCGCCTGCCCCGCAGGTCTCCTGTCCGATCATTCCCATGCCCAGCGGAATATGCTCATCCTCCCGGCGCATTGGCAGCCCGCCTGCACGCATCTGCATAAACACAAAATCCATGCCCTCATAGGCTTCTTTTATATCTGTTGTGTAGGAAAAGTCCAGCTCTGGAAATCTCTCTCTGAAAAGAATCTCGCCGTACTTTCCAATCGGCGTCTGACGCTCGCTGTCAATGTCAAACAACACCAGCTTTTTTAAAGGAAATTCCTCTTTCAATCTCACAAAGGATTTTAAGAATCCTAATGTATAAGTGCTTCCCCCGCCAACGATACAAACATTATAAGTTTTCATGTTTTTCTCCTTCCCTTTTTGTTTGTTTTCTTGATGGGTACATCATATCTCATTTCAAATTGAATGTAAATAATTTCTGCATCTATAGGATATCTCCTCATATTTTGTTATTTATTACTTATATAGTAACATTTTTCACACACTTTTTCATAAATATCTTAAACCAAAACACGCTGCATCTATGATTTTTGACCCATACAGCCAGCCGTCAAAATCCATTGCTTAGGCGTATGTCCTTTTATACACGAAGGGTACCCTCAGTGGGCAAAGGGACACACGCCTTGTCCACTGAGGGTAACAATGTCACAGAAAATATTTCTCAAAATGTATAGAATAGAATAAAGAATAAAAGGAGCCAGTCCCCTTAGAAAGTCTGATACGGTAAGATGTCCTGAAGCATTCCGTGCTGTATACATACAAACAGCGCTGATAATTCGTGGATTTTACTAACAACAGGCAGGGGAAAAAGGCTTCCGGGAGGATACTATATGGAAACCAAAAAAAGAAAAAAGAGAAAAGCATTTGTAGACGAGAAATTTTGTGTCGCCTGCGGAAGCTGTGTCAAGGTATGCCCCATGTCTGCCATCCAGGTTTATAACGGCATCATGGCAAAAGTGAATCTTGAAAAATGTGTGGGCTGCGGCAAATGCGCCAAAGAATGTCCCGCCTCCGTCATAACCGTCAAGGAGGAGCTTTCCATCTTATCTGAGGAGGTAAAAGTGAATGAAAAAGAAATGGTCTGATTATTTATGGATTCTGTCCCTGACCTACCTGATTTTAGGATTTTTCAACATCCTTTTTGCCTGGCTGGGATTGCTCTGCTTTTTCATCCCCCTTATTATCTCTCTGGCAAAAGGCACGAAGGGCTACTGCAACCGCTACTGCGGCAGGGGACAGCTATTTGGACTGTTAGGAGGAACCTTTGGTCTGTCACGAAAAAAGGATATACCGGAATGGATGAAAAGCAAATGGTTCCGGTACGGATTTCTGACCTTTTTTCTGATCATGTTTCTTCAGATGCTCTGGAATACTTATCTGGTGTTCACAGGAGTAAAAAGCTTGAAACAGGCAGTGACGCTTTTATGGACCTTTAAGCTTCCCTGGCACTGGGCCTATCACGGAACCATCTTCCACCCTGGAGCAGCCCAATTTGCCTTTGGCTTTTACAGCGTTATGCTGACTTCCACGGTCCTCGGCCTGATTACCATGGCTCTCTTTAAGCCCAGAAGCTGGTGCGTCTACTGTCCTATGGGAACCATGACCCAGCTTATCTGCAAAGCACGCCATCATAAGTCATCCTGACTGTCAGCTGCACATTGTTTAGTTCACATTTTGTTCCCTTCATAAAGCTTTTGCAGCCGCGGCTGATCTATGAGCTCCACCACACCTCGGGACAGTTTCACCATGCCCTCGCTCTGAAAATACCGAAGCATCCGGGTAATCACCTCCCGATGGGTCCCTAAGTGATGGGCAATCCCTTCATGGGTCAGCCGCAATCTGGCTGTATCTTCTAAGGCCGCCTCCTCCATCAAAAAGGAGGCGACCCGTTTGTCCAGGCTTTTCCACATGATCTGCTCCATAAGCCACATCACATCCGAGAAACGGCTGGCCATAACTTCATTGGTATAATTAGCCGCAGCCACGGATTCCTCCATGATCTCCTTGTAAACCTCGGCAGGAATAACCCACACGGTTGAATCCTTCTCCGCCTCAACCATAATGTCACACCGAATACTGTTCATGAGGCAGGAGGCGGAAAACAGGCACATATCCATATCAAGAAGGCGGTAGATCGTGATCTCCCGCCCTTCTTCTGAAAGAATATATGCCCTGAGCCGGCCGGTCTGAATCAAAAGAAGCCCTGTGCAGTCTGCTGTGCCGTTAGACAAAATAGTTCCTTTTTTAAAGCATTTGTTGACTGCACAGGCTGTAAGCCTTTCCTGCTGTGACAGCGTCAGCTTTTCCCATATAGGAAAATAATCTCTAATCCCCATTGCCGTTCCTCCCGTTTTCCTTTTCCTGACGCCTGACGGCTCTCCCACAATATCTGATCCCGACTTTTCATTCCATGTCCATACAAAAAACTCAGCGCAGCTTCTCCTTATAATCCCGCTCCACTTCCCGCCTCTGATCCTTTTTGGCAATATCCGCCCGCTTGTCATAGAGCTTCTTTCCCCGTGCCAGCCCGATCTCCACCTTAACTAAGCTGCCTTTAAAATACACCTGCAGCGGCACCAGGGTCAGGCCCTTTTCCCGGATTTTTCCCTCCAGCTTATTGATCTCCGACCGGTGCATCAAAAGCTTTTTCGCCCGGAGAGGATCCTTATTGAAAATATTCCCCTTCTCATAAGGATTTACATGCATACCAAATACATATACCTCCCCCTTCTCAATCCTAACAAACGCTTCCTTAATGCTGCATTTGCCTGACCGGATAGACTTGACCTCTGTTCCGAAAAGCTCAATGCCGCACTCGAATTTCTCATCAATAAAATAATCATGGTATGCCTTTTTATTGTTGGCAATCAACTTTATGCTGTCCTTCAATGTTCTCTCTAACCTCCCGTCTCTCACGATAAAACTAGAGCGTGTCTGAAAATTGCTTTCCGTCAGATGTGCGTCACAATTTGTGGGAGATTTGGCCCGAATGAGGGAGGCGTAGTGGGCTACGTTGACCGAATGAGAGCCAAATCTCCCGCAAAGTGGGGCGTGCATATGGCGGGAATGAATTTTCAGACACGCTCTAGGCTTTTCAATCTCGTTTTAGCGAATCCGCCCTTTTATTCCCACAGGAACCACATCCAAATCCGCCGAAATCCGCAGAACCATCACTCACAAAATCCCCTGCACCCGTCTTTGTCGCTGGCTTTCCACCAAAAGCCCACAAATTTAATCAACGTATGCTCCACCTACGCCTCAAGTTCCTTTGCCACTGCAAAATCAATGGTCCGGTTCATCCGATCAGTCCCGGCCACTGTCACCCTGACCTTCTGACCAAGACGATATGCCTTTCCGGTGATCTCCCCCCTAAGCTCCATCTGCTCCTCGTCAAACACATAGTACTCCCCATGCAGGTCATTTACAGAAACCATTCCCTCCACAGTGCTGGGAAGCTCCACATAAAAGCCATGATTGGTCACGCCGGAAATCACGCCCTCAAACACCTGCCCTATCTGTCTTTCCATATACTCACACTTTTTCAGCTTTACTGTCTCCCGCTCCGCCTCGTCTGCACGCCGCTCCATGGCAGAACTTTGAACCGCCACCCCCATCATGATCTTATGATAATGGGCAATCCTGTCCTCTGTCAAGCTGCCTCTTAAGTTTTCTTTGATAATGCGGTGGATCTGCAGATCCGGATACCTTCGGATAGGGGAAGTAAAATGAGTATAATACCGGGCTGCCAGGCCAAAATGCCCGGTACATACAGGCATATATTTTGCCTGCTTCATAGAACGCAGGGTAAGACGGCTGATCAGCGCCTCCTCCTCACTTCCCTCAATCCGCGTCAAAAGCTTCTGCAGTTCTCCCGGATGGATCTCCCCGTTCTGAAAATGAATGGCATATCCGAAATTGTTGATAAACATTCCCAGCCGCTTCATTTTCTCCGGATCCGGATTGTCATGGGTCCTGTACAAAAAGGGATGCTCCTGCCAGAAATAATCCTCTGCCACAGTCTCATTTGCCATCAGCATAAAATCCTCAATGATCTTGGTGGCGTCATTCCGGTCATAAGGCTTTACCTCCAGAACCGTCCCATCCTTATCAAGCAGCACCTTGGTCTCCGGAAGATCAAAGTCAATGGACCCTCTGGCCTTACGCTTCTTCCTGAGAATGTCCGCCAATGCCTTCATCTGGTCAAACATCTCCACAAAATCTGCATATTCCTCCATCACTTCCCGGTTCCGATCCGTGACAATGGCATTTACAGCCGTGTAGGTCATTCTCCGGTCCACATGAATCACTGTCTCGGCAATCTCATGGCCCAGCACCTTTCCCTGCAGATCAATGTCCATGATACAGCTTAAGGCCAGCCGGTCTGTCCCTGCATTCAAAGAGCAAATCCCATTGGAAAGCTTATGAGGCAGCATGGGGATCACCCGGTCCACCAGGTACACACTGGTCCCCCGTTTCAATGCCTCCTCATCCATAGGGCTCCCTTCCTTAACATAATGGGTAACATCCGCAATATGCACTCCCAGCCGATATCCAAAATCCTCCCTGGAAATGGTAATGGCGTCGTCCAGATCCTTGGCATCCTCCCCGTCAATGGTCACAGTCAAAAGACTCCGCAGATCCTTCCTTCCCGCAGTCTCATCTTCTGTCACCTCATCCCTTGTCCGGCAAGCCTCCTCCATCACCTCCTCGGGAAATTCCTCCGGCAGACCATAAGCACGCACCAAGGACAAAATGTCTACCCCTGGATCATTGGCATGTCCCAAAATCTCCGTGACCACACCCTCCGGGCTTTTTCCCCTGCCCTGGTCCGAACCCTTTGCAGGGCTGCCGTAATCCGTAATCTCCACCACCACCTTGTGTCCGGTCACTGCCCCCATATCCTGTCCCTGAGGAATAAAGATATCCTGTCCCAATTTCCGGTTGTCCGGCATCACAAAACCATAATTTCTGCTTTTCTGATAATATCCGACCACGGTCCGGTTAGCCCGCTCAAGCACACGAATCACAGCGCCTTCCGCCCGCCTGCCCTGCTGTCCCGGCATGGCAGTAATCTGCACCCGGTCCCCATGCATGGCTCCCATGGTCTTATCTGCCGGGATAAACAAGTCCTGGTCCCGCCCCTCTACAGACACAAATCCAAACCCTTTTACATTGCCTGAAAATATTCCTGCCAGCACAGACGCCTCTGGTATGCTGTATTTCCCCCTTTTTGACAGCGTTAGCCTTCCCTCTGCCACCAGCACATCCAATACCTCTTTCAGCTCCTCCCGCTGTTCCTTTGGCACATCAAACAGCATGGCAAGCTCTTTCAGCTTCATGGGCACATACATGGGATCTTTCATGGCTGCCAATAAATGCTCTTTTCTCTCTCTCATCAAATCTTCCATTCCACCGCTTCCTTTCTTTCAATCAAGCAGGAGAAGATTTTCCCCCTGCCCGCCACACGGAGTGCATGCAGCAAAACTACGGATTTCCTTACCCATCCCTGCGCATAAAAAAGAAAAAAGCACCCTTTCACCAAGAGTGCCTTATCCCACCGTAAACTCTCACAGTCCGTAAACCTTCACAGTCTTCCATGTCCGCCTTACAGATACTGTTATAAACCAAGGTTTGGGCCAGCCTGACTCTGCATGTTCCCGCATAAGCCAAATGCCCTAATGCAAGCTGCGGGGCATCTAATCCATGCTCCAAAGCTTTACAGTATATTGAGAACAACTGCCAATACCATAAACAGCACAGCAGCAGCCTTGGTAAACTTTTCCAGAGTTCCCTCCATGGACCGTCCCTTATTCTTGCCCCAGTACGTATCAGCCATACCGCTGATAGAGCCAAGACCTGCAGACTTTCCTTCCTGAAGTAAGATAATCACAATCAATGCCAGGCATATCAGCACAAAAATCACAGACAAAATTACTTTGAGCATAATAACGCACCTCCTAATCGTCAAACATCAGTTAGTTTAACATAGATTGCCGGAAATGACAAGCCTTTTTTCCGTTCTGCAGTCTTTTCCGGAGTCTTTTGAAAAAGAAATCAACGCAAACAGCAGCAGCATGAAACGGTATTGGGTCATGACCGAATGTAAAGCAAACGACAATCGCTCAGCCTTTCCAAAAATCATCCTGAACGGCTGCCCCAGATCCATGCCCCCTATCCTGCATACAGCGTACCAGCCACTTAGGCACCTCCATCCGCACCGTTTTCATCGGATTGACAATCTGGCAAATCATCAGATCTCCGGCCATGTCCAGCAGCATTCCCGCATCCACTTCACCCAGGCCCATTTTCTTACAAAGAAACTGAAACATCTGCACTGCCGCTTTGCCTGACGCCTCATCCAAGGTAGAGCCATAGGCAATGGTAATCCACTGCTCCTTATTCTCCAGCATGGGATAGGTAATACCTGTCTGCTTCAGCACATCCACCTTCAGCTCCACATGCCCCTCAATCTCTACTCCGCAATTAGCCACCTCTCCCTCCCCCATAACAGCATGAAGATCCCCCACAGAAAGCAGGGCCCCCTCTGCACTGACCGGAAGATACAAGACAGCTCCCTCCTCAACCCTTGTACAATCCATGTTTCCCCCATGATCCATAGGGGTCAAAGTTCCCACCGGTTCCCCGGCCGGAGCCACACCAATCACTCCGATCATGGGCTTTGCCGGCACCAATATCCCCTCATAATCAATCATGCCATCCTTTACAGAAAGCCGTTTTATCACCGGCTCCCTTCCGGCAAATGCCTCCTTTAAAGCGCCGCTGGATCCGCCGATATCCAATATTCCAACCGGCCCCACCTCCAGCTTCTTAATCTCGATCCTTAAGGTATCTCCCGACATGGCGCCATTGATATACACCGGCCCTGTGGCCGGATTGCCAAAACAACGGTCAAAATCACGAAAGGTACTGCCCTCAGCCAGCATTACCCCCCGATAACAGTCATAGGTCTCCAATTCCACACACTGCCCTGGCTCTGCAAATGCCGCCGGTTTATCACTTTTACTGAATGCATAAATCACATGATCTCTTGTAACTTTTACCATTTTATCTTCCCCTCCGTTCGCTGCTTAATGCACTCTCAGGCTCTCCCCATACTTTATTTTTTGAGATGAGCTTTTGGAGATGAGCTTTTGGAGATGAGCCTTTGGGATAACCTTTTGAGAGCTACCTTTGAGGATGACCTTTTGAGGTCTCCTTTGGGGTTCTCTTTTTGAGAGCACCTTTCGAGAGTTTCTTTGGGGAGCTCCTTTTGAGTTCTTCTTTGAGGTTCTCCTTTTGAGTTCTCTTTGGGGAGCTCCTTTTGAGTTCTCTTTGGGGAGCTCCTTTTGAGTTCTTCTTTGGGGGTCTCCTTTTGAGAGCTCCTTTGGGGGTCTCCTTTTGAGAGCTCCTTTGGGGAGCTCCTTTCGAGAGTTTCTTTTGAGAGCTCCTTTTGAGTTCTTCTTTGAGGTTCTCCTTTCGAGTTCTCCTTTGAGGAGCTCCTTTTGAGAGCTCCTTTCGAGAGTTTCTTTTGAGAGCTCCTTTTGAGTTCTTCTTTGGGGGTCTCCTTTTGAGTTCTCCTTTGAGGATCTCCTTTTGAGAGCACCTTCCGAAATCACCTTTTGGGATAATTTTTGTCCGACATGCACAAATTCATCAAGCGTACACGGAATGTATCTTCATTAGACTTGGATGCATCCAGCCAAAAATCAGCCGCAAAGGCAAGTGTTGGGATATTCTGAGAGTACAGCCTTGATATTTTAATTTCTAAACATTTTAATGTTTTAATACTTTAAAACCTTAATTTTTTAATTCTTTTTTCTCCCTGTTCACCACATAAATTCCCAAACAAACCAAAATCAAAGCCACCAATGTATTCCAGGTCAGAGCCTGCGCTGTCTCCCCCAAAAAAATTGCTGATAAAATCACGCCAAACATAGGATTCATAAACCCAAAAACCGTCACACGGCTTACCGGGTTATATTTCAGCAATACCCCCCACAAAGTATAGGCAACTGCCGACAAAATCCCCATATACAAAAGCAGCACAAACGCAGAAGGCCCCACTGCCCCGGACAAGGTGCCTCCACAGGCAGCGCCAATAACAAGCAGCGCCATACCGCCTGTCATAAACTGATATCCAGATAACGTAACCACGTCAAACATCCCTGCATACTTCTTGATTAAGGATCCGGAAACTGCATAAAAAATCTGTGCCAGCAGCACAAATCCTTCCCCCAAAAAAGAAACAGAAAACATGTTATCTGAACCAGCGCCTGCCAGATTCACAATCGCAATTCCCAAAAAACCAAAAACACATCCCGTAATCTTTTGTATATCAAGCTTTTCATAACGAAAAACCAAACTGGCACACAACATAGAAAAAAACACATTCGTTCCCGTAATAATCGCACTATGTACCCCGCTGGCATGAGACAATCCCACATAATAAAACAAATACTGCAGAACTGTCTGCGATAAAGCCAGGCTGCCAATAGCCGCCCCAGAGCCTTTCGGCGGACAAATCCAATGTCCGCTCATTATGCTCTGATACAAAATCACCAGAAAACCAGCCAGCACAAAACGGATTCCGGCAAACATCAAAATCGAAGCCGTATCCGCCGAATCAATCTGAAACAGCCGGTATCCGATCTTTATGGACGGCGCTGCACTCCCCCACAAAAAACAGCAGAGACCTGCCGCCAAAAGCACTGTCTTCATATCTGTTAAGTCAATCTTTTTCCTCATCTTTTGCTTGGTTCCTCCTAATTCTCTTGTCTGTTTCCTCCCCATTCTCTTGTTTGTTTCCTCCTATAGTTTCATCCTCTATGGTTTCCTCTCCTATAATCTCCTTTATCTTGCCCAATACCTTCAAATCCGCAGGAAGCCATGCCACATTATCCAGATTTTCTGCGGATAACCATTTTGCTGCCATATGTTCTTTCAATACCAGATTTCCTTGCTTGTTCAATAGTCTTTCAAACTAAAAGTCTTTTTCATTTAATTAAAAATAAATATAGCATCACACTTCTTCAAAAGCAGTGTATTATCCACACTATTCCTTCACAAAATCAAAAAATATACTCAAATCAATCAAACAACCGCTCCCAGAACCACTAACAATTTGCAAAATTCAATCAATTCCCCAATCTCTTTTTCTATAAACGTTTCATGTAAAAACTGTACAAACAATTTACCAATTATATTTTCCTGGCGTTTTTGTTCTTCGTATTCTAGCAAATCCTTTATATTCGCTATTCCTTTTTCAAATAAATCGTTAATTTCAACACATATATTTATGATACTGTTAGAAAAATTTTCTCCATTTAAATGAAAGCGCATAATATGATGCTCAATAAAAAACCTTGCCTCCAGATTCTGGTCTTCTACATCTGCCTCATAGATGTGCCTTAACAAGTTGTAACGGATTTTATATTGCGTTCCCTCTTTCTTATACCCGATTGGTTGTAACAGAATCGAATTATTTTTGCAGTAGTCTTCTCTCATTTCCTGGTATGTACTACATATTTCATCACACAGCTTCGGGCATCTATCGGCACATTCATATTTACTAAAATCAATCTTCTCAATCTGCTTTTTGTACATCAGATTGCATTTTACACATGCTGCTGCAAAATTATATTTACAATTTTTCAACATGGTGTTCTTCTTTGGCTGATTATAATTTCCTTCTTTGTCAACCGAGTGTTCTAAATGAAAATTCTCTTTTCCATCTATCCTTAGCGAAACCCCGCAATACATACAATAAGAGTCTGATGCCAAGGATAGTATTTTCCGGAGAATTTTTGCATTGGCATTTGTATAATATGCTTTATTCTCTTTGGGGTAAAAAATATCAAATTTTTCAGGTAAGCAAACTTTCATTTTTCTTTAGGTTCCTCACAATAAAATCATACAGGATTTTTTCTTTTGCCTTGAGTTTTGACCGGTCAGTTGTCTTTATCTTTTGCATCTGATCTTTATTTAATTGTTTCTCATCAACAATCAGGGCTACACATTCTTCCCACCATTTTTCATCCTCATGTTGTATGTTTGTCATCATATTCCGTATTTTTTCGATCTGACCAATTTTTTCTATGTTATTCGCATCATAAAAATTCACCAGATTTTCTTTCACTTTTTCACGGTCAAAATCACTTATCAATGCAATATCTATGTCCTCTATACTGACAAGCACAGACAAGGAATGAATAACATAGATAAATCGGATATGAGAATAGTTTTCACTTAATTTTTCCACGAAATTCAGAATCGATTCCTCGGAAAAATAAGCATCAAATTCATCAATAATGATAGCTTTAACTCCACAGTTTACTGCGTAATCAATTTCCATTAAAATCCGCATCTTTGCCGCTTCACTACTTGAAATATTTTCCAGATTTGTCTTTCCATTCACCAAAATAATCTGCAAGGGTAAAATCTCGTTGGCAATCGTATCTTTTTCTACAGAAATACCGAAAAATCTCTGATACATCTTATTATATTTTTCTGTGTTGTTCAATAATTCATCATAGGCTACTGCTCCTCCCAGATTCTGCTGTGTAAACTCATCTGAAACAGTAAATACTCCATCCAGCAAACGATGTTCCAGAATCTCTATGGTTGACATTTCTGATAATTTCTTTGCAGGCGCATTGTTATTCCTGCTTTTCATGATTCTATTTTTCGGGTCAATGTAATAGAAAGTAGTTGGGGATTCTGATAGAGATTTCTTTAATACATCTTTAATTAATTGTGTCTTACCGATAGCATTGCTTCCTGTGATAATCAGACTTTGATGTCTGTAAAAATTTCTTTCATTTGTTACATCCTGATACAGTTTTTCAGCACTGTCATAAATATTTTGCATATTCTTTTTTTACCTCATGAAAAGTACGGGTCAGACGTGTCTCAACACTTGATTTATTTGATAAAACATGTTCAAAAATATCTGTCTTTTCTTCCAGTCCAATAATCCATGAAAGCTTTAACTGCATATGGCCATACATTTCATCTGACAGCCCTAATTTGCAAAAAGCAACAAAAACCGCTTCAAAAACTGCTTTATTACACTTTCTTGTATCATCATCAAAATCTAATATGCTCAGATATTTCAATAGTAATCGAATCTCTTCCTCGATCTGCTCCGGGGAAAAATTCATGCACTTTTCAGAATATCCTTCCATAATATTCGTCCAATTAAAGGTACCATCGTATTGTGTTATTATATTTTCATTCTTCTGAATTGTGTAATGGTTTAAGGATAACATTTTTAATAAAATCTCTATATCTTTAGAAAACTGGCTTATGTTTCCGTATATCCTTCTCCAATTTTCGTTTTCCTCGTTTACCTCAAACAATCTTTTATATAATAGGGTTTCCCAGTATATTCCATTTCTTATTTCCTGTGTCCCTAAAATTTTTCCGCCTGTGTTCAGCACCTTAAAAATATTGACAAAAACCTTTTGGGGATAACTTTTATCACATCTGACAACAGCAATCTGGAAATCTCTCCGTTTTAAATATTCCTTGGCATTATCATCAAACAGGCAGAATGATATATCTGTTTTCTCTTTATTTCCGTTAGGAACCATAAATTTCGTCTCAGCTAATCCATGTTTTTCTCTCAGATCGGAAAGTAGTTTTTTTCGTTCTTCCCGCAATTCTTTTATTTCATCTTTTACATTTTTGGGCTTTTGGTTCCCGTGTTCTGTATTGTATTTGCCTATACAGCGATCAATATCGTCTATTCTCTCTTTTATGTCTGCAACATCTTTAAAATTCAACTTCTGATGTCCATGTTCACTGACAAAAAAAAGACCATAGAAATATAAAAATATTGCCGTGACTCTTTGCTGTCCATCTAATATGACTTGTTTCATCGTCTTATTGTCCACATAGACATACAAAGGTGGCACGGGTATTCCCTTTATAATGGAGAGAGCCAATGACGCAACCTGTTTTTTTGTCCATATGAATTTTCTCTGAAAGCCTGGAATAAGAAAGTATCCCGATTTCAAGGAATTGATGATGGATTCCAGCTGTAATCCTGTCATGCTGCTGTTAATGGAAGTCCTCAAGACATCTCCTATAATATTCTCATCAATTTCATCCTCTGGAAATTCGTCCTCTTTTACATCGTAATTGTCTTCTACCCCTCCGTTATTAAAATACTGGGCTTTCTTGCTTATTTCTTTCATGATATCAATATCAGCCTTTTGCTTTTTCATAAGATATCCTTTCCTTCTATTCTTCATACCATATCCATTGTCATTTCATCCCATTCATAATTTCTGCCAAAGCCCTGGCAATATCAGCCGCATCTTCTTCTGTATTCCCTGCCCCAAAAGACACCCGTATTGTTCCTTCTGCATATTCATCTGGCACTTTCATTGCTTTTATGACATGGGAAATTTCCGTATTCTTTGAATCGCAGGCTGAGCCGGTAGAAACATAGATCTTTTTCAAATCAAGGCGATGCAGCAGCATTTCTCCCTCTGCGCCTCGGATAGACAGGCTTATATTTCCAGGAATCCCCCGATTTCCATTACGGATAAAATCAATATTTTCCGCCCGCAATCTGTCCTCCATGATCTGCTCTAATTTGCGCAGCCTGATTTGGTTTTCCTGCATATGTTCACAATTTTTTTCCAGGGCAACCGCCATTGCTACAATGGAGGCCACATTTTCTGTTCCTGCCCGCAATCCGGCCTCCTGTGCCCCGCCATCCGCATAGGGCTGTATGGCCGTACCTTTGCGGATATACAAAAAACCAATCCCTTTCGGCCCATTGAACTTGTGTGCCGATGCGGACAGCATATCAATCTCCAGGCAATTTACATCTGTTTCCATATGTCCCACAGCCTGTACGGCATCTGTGTGGAATAATGCGCCATTCTCATGGGCTATCCTGCTTAATTCTGCAATCGGCTGGACACTTCCCACCTCATTATTGGCCATCATAACGGACACCAGCCTTGTATTTTGTGTTATCCTTTCTTTCAATGCCTCTGGTTGTACCACACAGTTTCTGTCTGCTGGCAAATACTCCACTCGTACTCCCAACCGCTCCATAGCATTACAGGCATGCAGCACTGCATGATGTTCTATCTGGGAGGTAATCATGGAGCCATGGCTTCCCGCCATAATCCCTTTGATCGCCCAGTTGTCACTTTCTGTTCCACCAGAGGTAAAATAGATTTCCTCCGGCAAGGCTCCTATCCTGTGTGCAATTGTCTTTCTGGCCTGCTTTAATGCTTTTTTGCCGGCCACGGAAAAAGAGTAGGGCTGTGAGGCATTTCCATAATATTCCAGTAAAAAAGGACACATTACCTCAAAAGCATCCCTATCCAGCGGAGTGGTTGCCGCATTATCAGCATAAATCATTTTTATTGCCCTTTCTTCACAAAAATATCGATTTTCTGATTAATCCAGGGAATCAGTCTTCTCCTGTTCCCTGCAATATAGCTTGCCCATTCAGGATTCACCTCAATACTTTTTTCATCTTCTGACAGGGAATATACCGAATACAGGCAGCGGTTTTCACTGCGTGACAATTCCTCTATGATCTGATTTTTCTGCCTGTCGGTCTTTCCTCTTAATTCCTGCGGCCATTGATAGGCCAGCAACCGGTATGGTACATAATTGCACAGAGAAGATATCAATTTCCTTAATTCTTTGTCCCTGGTTTCTGATACAGCATCATATACTTCTGAAATTTTTGAAGACTGCATCAAATCCCCTTTTTCGATTGCCAGCACAGCGGCATCGTACAATTTATCAAAGGAGCGAATCCGTCTGCCCAAAATGCAGACATCTGTAAAGGAATAAGCGCACATCCAGCAAGCCATCTCATAAAAACCAAATTTTTTCTTCTCTTTTGAGGCATTTATTATCAGAACTTTCAGGAAATACAGTTTATAACTGTTCATCAAGTTCTTATCCGCAACCATTTCGCTTAATTCCGAATCAAAATCAATCATCTAAAATTTCCTCACTTTGATGTTTGGCATCTTGGAACTATATTCCATGTCTGCAATTGAAAGCTGTGTGCGGACAATTTTTCGCTTCTCAAATGCAGGCTTAAAACAATAGGTTTCAAATTCCTCTCTGGTTATATCATGGATTGACCTGACATGGGGAAAAAGGATTTTCATATAAGCAGTTGCCAGCCGAATAACCGCTGTCGTATCCCTGGTATCGGCATTCTTTGGAATCTCCAGCATGTCGGTTACTATGGCGGCGTATTTTGATATTTTTCTCTGCATGGACAGCAATTCAGAAAAATATTCCACGTTTAACGAATATCCTTCCAGCTTTAAATCTTCGGTAATCCTTGGGAGATACCATCCTTCAATCATGCCATGAAACCGGTCTAGCAGAGCCGTATCATGGAATACTTCCGGCAGTTCCTGAAAATATCGCTTATTGACAGGCATTCTGTGATGATTCAATTCAATATTGCCCAGAAGAATCAGCCCTGCCGTTGATGTCTGCTTCGCCTGCCCCATTGTAAATGAGCCATTTTCCAGGTACCCTTTTAATGCGCCCTGCAGTTCCTCCTGATTTCCAAATACAATCGTCTTGATTTCGTCCATGGATACAAACTCATAGTTTGGAATGATTCCTGGCCGGTTGGACGCCATATCATAAAACAGTTTTGCCCTGGTAACTTTTCCCCCGCTGATCATCCAGCCATATTTTGACAGATTGTTAAAAATATAAGACTTGCCCGTTCCCTTTGGCGCCAACTCTATGAGGTTTAAATTCGGCTCGCAAAACACAAGAAGCCGGGAAAGAAACAGAAGCTTCTGTGTATAGGAATCAAACTGTGAGGAATCGGGATTGTACTCCATGCAGCGAATGATAAAGTCTATCCATTCGGTAATGGAAAACTCTTTTCTGGCCTCACAATAATAATCCATATCTGGGGTATAGGGCTTAAACGGCTTAAATTTTACTAACTCTGCATAGCCTGTATCACCGTTTTCTGGACGGATATATTCTAAGGTAACGATTCCCCAATTCTCCCCATCTTTCATACCGTCTCTCTGCGATCTCATGACAAATTCGCTTACACGGCCTTCATTGCTCTTTATTCCAATATCCGGGATGGAAAATTTAAAAATACCGGTTTTAAGGTCAGATTCAACAAGGACTCTTACCAGAATCTGTATGGTTTCCCCTTTAATGAGCCGGCTTTTTATATCGCTGTCTTTTGCCGGAATATGCTTATCGAGGAAAGAAAACAGTGCCTCCTTATCTATGTTTTCCTGTTCGTCGGAGTATCGTTTTATCAGCCAGTCCTTGATGAAGGATGGAATATTGACACCGGCAAACATATGGTACCGTGCCGGTGTCTTAAAAATTGATTCTTCCGGAAAAATATCCCGGATTTTATTGTCCATATCAGTCATCGAATAAATCATCTCCCATCTTTGTCGGCGGAACAGTCTTAAACGGGAAGTTCTGCTTGCCTATCACAATTTGTATATCCTGCTCAATTGCTCTTTTTAATTTACCTGTCCATGTCTTTGTTTCTTCCTGATAGGTCATTTCAACATTTGTACCATCTTTCGCCTTCAATTGAACAATCTCATCCTCTGGTATCGGATTAATTTTTACTTCTATCTGCCTTTTGTATCCTGCGACCTTAAGATTGATGGGTTTTACTCGATAATGCCTTACGGTCTGCCTGCTTTTATGAACCATAATCACCGGAACAAGAACCTCCTCCGGCGTTGCGCCTCCGTGAACCGCATATTTTGAGTTTTTATATAATGACCGCTGGTTTAAGGCAATCACCCACTGACTTCCATCCTCCCCATCATAAAGGAGATAATCATTGCTGGAATCGATTGCTTTCCTGCTTTTGTTATCATAACATCTTCCATCATGATCGGATTGATCAAAGTTATATTTCTTGTTCTCTTTTTTGATTTTATGTCCCACTGTTGCCCCATGGTCTGCTGTTATTGCAAAATCCCTCTCGCCTTCCTCTGCTATGATTCTGTCCACGAGCGACTCAATCTTGGACAATGCATGCTCAAGATTTGTCACAGGATAATAAATACTGCCGTGAACCACCTCTTGATCATAATCTACTATCCACTTGTATTCCGAAGGATAGTATTTCTTAGCCACATCAGTAATCGAAGGCAAGTGGCATTTGCTGTAACAGGAGGAAGTTACCAAGTATCCCCTTTCCTCCAATATTTTCAGGAGATATCCCATAAATTCTGCACCCACACCATCTAAAACATAAACGGTTCCTCCAAACCCCTTCTTTTTGAGATACATCTCCGGATATTCAATCTGGTTCTTCCAATACCAGTTGTAAAATACATTTTCATCCTGGTTCCACTCCAGAAGCGCTGCTTTGTATGTCTCCCCGTTTTCCTGTCCAAGCCGCGCATCTCTATATTTTTTAAAGTATAGTTCCATCTTTTCCAGAAATTCCTGCGGCTCTGTATTGCTTCCCCTGCCATTCAAATAATGCCAAAACCCCGGATAAATCCCCTTTATCCGGTCTCTGTTCACAAACTTCATTCGATAAAGCCAGATAATCAGCTGACGCTCATATTCACTAAAGCAGGTCAGGTAAGGAACAATTTCCTCTCCTATGACTTCACTTAAGATCTCCTTTTTTTCTGTTAAAGCCTGATTTTCCTCCGTGAAATCGATTGTGGTTAAAACAACTGTGGTTTTTCTTTGAATCGTACTTGACAATATGGTACGATAATAGGCAATCATCCGGTTGGAAAAAATAATGTCCTTCTCTATTTTCCTGGCTGATTTCAGAATCTGGTTCCTCTCTTTGCACAGAGAAGCATCCTTTAAATTAAAAATACATTCATATACTTTTTCCAGCAGTTCTCCTTCCGATAGTTCTTCCATACAGGACATCACCTGATAAAGATAGGAATTTTTAGCCCCTTTCATGAGAACATAATTTTGAATCAGCCAGCGCTGAAAGGAATTGCTGGTTTTCCATAAGCTATAGATATTGCCTATATCTATGCTTTGTACATTCACTTCTGATAATATAATATCCTCAATTCTTTTTCCATTGGCATTTCTAACCAACTTAATCAGATCTCGGTAAAATTCTTCGGAATCCTTTCCATAAGCATGCAAATTATCAATCAGATACATATATTTCAATATTTCTTGATAAGTTCTTATTTGTTGAATATTATACACATTATCCGGGCTTGCCTTTTTATAATTATTCAGCAAAACTTTTGAGGAACATATGATAGGTTGTGTTGTATCAATGTCCGGATTTCTCCACATATTAAACCATTCTTTTGCATTTAGCACTTCATTGGAATAATCTTCTGCATTCAGTCCGGAATCCACAAAAAACATGCGCGGAAGATCTTCCACATCGGTTTCATTCAGCAGGGGGTTATATTCTCTTAACCTTTTATGATGGGATTGGAGAATTTTTTTAATTTGGCTATAAAGTGCAAAACAAGGAAAATAAAGCCTTCGTTTAGGATATTCCTCCGGATTTTCGATTTCTAAAAGACTGAGTAAAAAAGAAAGAAATTCCTCTTTTCCCAGAAATCTTGCATACTCTGAAAATCCCACTATGACAAAGCTTTTTGATGCATCCAGCTTTTTTATTTTCTTAATGAGGTTATCTGTGCTGATCCACCCTTCCTCATGGGGCAAACTATTGGAAATATCATAAATTTCAACATTATTCAGATATCTTGATATCTGAATAAGCGTATCAGATATTCCGCCCTCATATTTTATGCTAAAGAAACGCACAGGATATCGGTCGTAAGCCCCCATTCGCCCCAAATCGCTTTCCATCCATTCTGCTAAAGCTGTGATATCCATGTACCCGCCTCCTGTCCTACAGAAGATTATCAATATCTTCCAATATAATCGAATGTTTTTCTGCCAATGCCACCAGAAGATCATATAATTTCCCGCTGTCTGCCTTATATTGTTCCAGCTTTCTTTTGGCCTTTGCCCTTAATTCCCATGCATCATTTCCTGATTCTGGCTTATTTATTGACTTTTTGGGTTCTGTATTCCTGACTCCTCTTACCTCGTTGCCGAGATTTCCTGACTCTGCACCAGGATCTATGTTTGGCTTTGCCTGCCGGTTTTTATTAATTTTCCAACGCAGAATTTGGTCTTGGACATCCTTTTCTTCCCAAAAAACAATCTCCCCGGACATTGTACCGTTTAGATGTTCCCACACATTCTGCAAAGAATCCTCATTTTCCTCGATATCCTTAAGTTCCTTCAAAATATAGGCATCCAGGCACCGGACATTTTCCACGCTGGCAATAGCAGATGAAAGTTCCACACTGAATTTTTTGATTCCCTCCAGCAACTCAATAATAAAATTTTGCTGGATATTGTCATCCGTGCTTTTGGAGAATTTGAACATCTGATCCATCAATGTTTTATACTTATCAGAACACTCCCCGATATGTTTCAAAGCCCACAAAGGCGCCCCGCTTTGCTTCTGGAACTTTTTACGAATCGCCCATTTTGTCCCAAGTAATCCGTTCTGATCGCCATCCTCACTGGATATTCCAAAGATCATCCTCAGCTTATCGGTGAGTTCGCGTTCTTCTTCAGTACTCATACGCACTACAAACTTGTCATTATATTTATTGCCTTCCCAATAATTAAACATGGCAAGCACCACATCTTTCATGACCGTCTTATCGATTTTTTGGCCATTTCCAGATGTATACAATCTGTCCACATAGGGACGGAGGGCAAGCCCTAAGGCTCCCATAAATAACCGGTTCTGATAATACCCATATTCCGGCCTGACAATATATTGAAATTCATTTGCAAGGTTAATTGAGGTTTCATTCTTTCTTTTCTCAAATACACGCCTTACTTCCTGGCAGATTTTCACTACAGGAATGTCCTCGTCATCAGAAATCAGTTCCAGATTCTCATTGAAAAGTACCTGGTTTTTGCTGATCAGCAAAGAACGCACCGCACTGTCTGTACTGCTTGCCTCCTTTTCCAGTTCGCTTTTCGAGTTGGAATACAACACCAGTTCGACTGCTTTTTTGCTTGTCTGATGCTTCCATGCCGTGTTGGGTACTGGAAGATCATCCAGCCCATGCCTGAAAATCCTTTTGACATATTTTTCCTTTAAGTGTTTATTACACTGGTTAAAAGGAACATGAATCACATCTCCCCGGAATATAATATCTGCCATTCCGGAGGCAATCATCTCGTTTATCCACTGGTCAATCCATTTTTCTGCACTTTTCTCACCCTCAATCCGTTCTTCATCCAACTGTAAAGACCTGGCGACCACTGCCTGTGCAAGACTGTCCATGTATGCCTCAAATCTCCGGTTTCCCAATTCCGTATTTATCCCAATAAATATGATATTCTTCAAATCTTCTTCCTTGGAAAGCTTAAGAAGCATATCTTTTGAAGTGAGCGGGTCTGCCTCCCTCCGCCCAAGAATCGTGTCCAATTCTTTTGTGCTGCCGCGGTATACCATCAAAGCTACATGAACCGTATAAGCTGCCTTGAACCTTGCTGACAACTTTCCCCTGAGAAGATGTTCTTTTTCCCCTCCCCAGAAAACTTGGGCATCCAATTCCCGGGGAATCTCTCTGGAAATCTGGTTCCTAAGCTTTCCCAGGCATTTGATAGAATATTCTTCTATGATTTTACTTACATCTTCCTTGTTAGGATAAAGCTTTTTCTTTTCCTCAAGCACTTTTTTGGGAGGAAGCGAAGAAGATGCAATCTCAAAAATGCCATCTGGATTACGATGAAGAATTTGATTCTCATCCATATAATCAAGAATCGCTGTCACTTCGCTTTCATTCATCACCCCGCTGAATGCCGCAATAATATTTTCCGTTCTGGGATTTACCATGTTTTTCTCAGATTCATCTGCATCGGTCGTTGTTACGCGGTACAAGACATTCAAAAGCAGAATGGTCTTAAAAACTGCATAATAATTTTCTCCCCGCTCCGCAACCGCCTCTCCTGACAACTTAAATTTATTAGTAATAACATCAAAATGTCCGGCGGCATTCTGTTCAAAATCCTTATAAAAGAAATCCCAAACATAGTCAGCTGTCAGAAACTTCTTATCTTCAATATCTGTCTCAATAAATTTTTTAAAACCCTTTTTTTCGTCATTTAAAAATTCAAAAATGCTTCTCTCTGCCTCACCCACCACTCTTGAGACAAACGTTGCCAAATACGAGGTATAAGGATGGAACGGATACAAACTGATAATCTTTTCTTTGATTTCCTTAGCATTTACAGCATCACTGTCAACCACCTGGTCAACGATCATCCTGACACTCGGCACATCGAGAAAGTTCTTTTGGATGAGATCATCTAAGATGTCTGGCTGTCTGCGTTCCAGGGCTCCGGAAAGAATGTGGAAGGTAGTAGTCGGCTGCATACCATAATCCAGTTCAATAAATCTGGCCTTGGCCATATTCCTCTCATCTTCTTTCAGTTCTTTATAAGATTCCGTTACCTCCAATTTCTTGTGCGTTGCCAGAAGGAGATAGACTCCCAGGGTGTCTGTATGATTCATCACTTCCGAACAGCTCAGTTCTGCAATATCCTGTATTGCATTTAAAATACTCCGTCTCTCTGAGATGTCCAGTAAAGATGTAAATTCATCCCAGATCAGCAATAAATAATCCGCAATTCCTCTCTCTTTTAATTCGATCTTAATTTCTGTCAGCCATTCCATAATATTGTGGGTTCTGAATCCTCCAAGACCCGCTTTTTTCACTTCATCTGCAAGAATCCGAAGCACTTTTGTGTCATTTTCTTCCAGCCGTTTTACCAGCTGCTGCTTATTGCAGGCATAGCTGTACAATTCGATATTATCTTCCAATAATTTTTCAAAAAAAGAATCCAGCAACCCCTTCTTTAAAATCTCCAATAAGGTCTCAAAATCTGTCTTGGTAGATATCTCTATATCCCCCAGGGCAGCCGCCACCTGCTGTTGAATCGCATAATTAAGGTCTGCAACATCTGTAATGCCATAGATCCCCTTCAGCACCACAGGAAATACCTTTTTTTCTTTTCTAAAGGCTGCTATTTTGCTTCTTAGCTGGCTTCTGTTTATTTTGGGCAGGTAATCTTCTATCTCTGTATAATCATCACAAAGCAAATGTTTGATCACTGACAGAGAATGGCTTTTGCCTGTCCCATAAGTACCCTGAATCCAAATGGACTTACGGTTATTAAAAATCGTGGAGGTAAAACAGTCTATGATCTGGGTCAGATTACCTTCAAACCTTTCATTGGATATAAATGTTTTCCATGCCTCTCCACGATCCGATGTAATATCAAAGGCTGATTTAAAATGCTTTTCAACTTGAATAATCTCTGAGTACTTCATATCCCCTCCTACAAAAACAGTGTACAGCCTTCCTCTTTAAACTGTTCTATTTTTTCCAAAAGAATCTCCTTATCGGTATGTAAATATTCGCTTAGACAGTCAAGGCAAAGATGCTGCTTTGTATTTTTTCCCAGCATCTTTTTGCTTAGTGCAACTTCGTCCTTTTTTAAACCTTTCCCACAATTTATGCACGCCTTCATATTTTTATATCCTCTTAATCATCCTGCTTAAAACTCTGAATGAAGTAAACTCCTCTGCCAGATGTATATTTTCCAGTCCGCCCAGCAAATCTGCGGAAAGGATCTCGTTATTTGTAAGCCCTCTCAAAGCATTTAAGAAGTTCTCAACATCCATATTAAAAATATTATATACTCCCATACATCGTTCTTCATAAATATCAGAAACTGTAAGTTCATACTCATGGTTTACTTCTGCATTCTTGTAAAGAAGATAGGCAACTGCCACGGAAGATATCCTGGATGTGCCATATTTGCACACACTTTTCACCTGAATTCCTTTTTTCTCCATTAAGCCGATATGCAAACAGTTATCATCCTCCTTCTCTGTTGAACCAAGAGGCGAATTACAGAATGTGTTCACTAAAGCATCTACCGGATTCTTCAGAGTACTTCCTTTCAGGGTCGGGTATTCTTCTTTGAGAAGTTCCACCAGCTCCTGTTTGGAATAGACCGCCTCATTTTTGACTGCATTTACATACCATTTTGCAATCGCAGAATTAAAGGAAAGATTAATCCAGATAATCTGCCATACAAAAAGAGGATTGGAGTCATAGACAGGTTTCAATAATTTAGCTAATTCTGTCACCTTATTTTCTTTATTTTCCACCAGTTCTGCCTCTTTGAGCCAGTTCAGCATGGCTGGTATCTGTTTTGGCCCCAGATTTGCATGTCCGTCAAACCAGTCATCCATCTGGTCAAAAAATGATGCAAGCCACTCATTTCTCATTCCAAATGTAGAATATTTGTCTATCCCGGATGTCTTTGTAGTTGTTCCTCCCACCGCTTTTCCTCCTTCATATACCATTCTTCTTGTTGCAATGATACAGCCTTTTGTATTAATACCAAAACAGTTGTGGCAATGAATACATTTTGACCGGTCAACTTCTAATGTATCGCGCACGGTCAGGGCTCCTGTCGGACATTCAATCTCACATACTCCGCATAATTCACAGTAAGCGGTCTTGGCAAACGCCTTCATCAAATAACTGGTAAGCATAATCCTGCCGGTTGTTCCTGTTGCTTTAAACCGAAGGGAATGGTTTCCATAAAAGACATCAAACTTAACAATATCATTATCAAATTTCAGTTCGCCTTTCTCGTGGTTTGTATCTATCTTTTCCAGGAAATACTCTCCAATTGTAGAAAACCAGACTTCCCAATCCACCTTTGGATTCTGGACAATACACTCAAAATCGGGGTCTTTTGAGATAATATCCATCCTGGATGCATCCTGCAAAAGCCCCTTTCCCCCTGCATTTTTTTTCCAGTTACCTGTTGCAATATATTCGTCTATTTTTGTCTTTGAAGTAATCCCCAGATTTTTAGCCATATCCTCTATCACGCTGATATAATCCGCTGCAATCTGTGGATACCTTTTTCTTATGACGTATTCCGACCAATCCGAAGCAAACGGGCAAACACCACACCCCACCCTGGTCAGCCCCAGAGTATAAGCTGGGTTTATCTGTACCCCGTTTTTATACAGATACAGATACGTCTCCGTCACATTCCATTTTATGATAGGTCTGCAATTGATCAGGTTAACGTGCTTCACTCCTTCCCCCACCCGGTTGTATGCGGCACGTTTGGAACTCTCATCATTCCGGACACCTTCAAAAACCACAAGCCTTGGCTGGGATTCTACCTCAAGCAGTTCTTTCATCTTTCTTCCAAATAAAGCTGTTTTCAATACAGAACAGCACCATCTGTTAAACCGGCTTGGTGGCCCATAGTTTTTCCACATGTCCAATGCCGATTGATCGCTTTTTGCCTGTTCCAGCTTAAACCCAGGAAACTTCTTTTGATAATATTTTTCTGTTGTCTCCATCAAATCCAGGGTACAGGGAAGTTCCATTCCGGTATTCGTAAAGACAACCTTGAATCTTTCATGAGGAATGACTCTGCTGACCAAATCCAATACAACCTGTGAATCTTTTCCTCCACTGAAAGCCACCACAAATCCCGCGATCTTCCTCTTTTTCTGGTATTCCTCATACTCCTGCTTAATAAAATCCATCGCCTCATCTTCTGCCACTTCCAGGGATTTTTTATTCTTCAGCAGCACCAGTTCCAGATCAATCGGCTTCAAATTTTTCCCTTCATATTCTTTAACAACCACAACATTAGGGTCTTCATAAATATTTCCTTTTTGAACTTCTGCTATCAGTTCACCACAATAAAAATACTTTTTATCTATCTCCCAGCAGACAGGAACATTTTCTTCTGGCAATATAAATACTTCATTCAGCCCGAGCATCCTCATTTCTTCTACATACACCGGGCGCGGAGCGATGATTTCCTCAGATTCTTCTATATATTCTGATAATACCACTCCATTATTCTCGGAATCCCATTTGATTTTGAACATAATGTATCCATCTCCTAGTCACAATCTTTCGGCTCATTATTTTTCATCCACTCATCAATCTCATTGATGTCAAAACGCCATAAACGTCCCTTTTGATGTGCTGGCATTCCTTCTTTATTAATCCAATTTTTGACTGTATCCCTGCTGATATGTAGATACTCACATACTTCCTTCATCGAAAGCCACTTGTTTTCCTGCATTTTCCTAAGACCTCTTTTCAGATTTACTTCAAGGGGTTTTGCGTACAATAATACACATAATTCCGCTAATTTCGATCAATTACTGTTTTTAATCTTCCATTCGTTCTGGCAAGCATCTTCTTGCCTAGCTGAACTGTTATTTAATCTGTTGCATTTCACGAAGCAAGGAAAACTGGACGAAAAAAGGCACCACACCTGCTTGTAAAGTAGTTTTCGCCTGATTTTCCCATCGGACGGATGTGTAATGCTTCTTGTCCGGCTTAGATGATCAAGAATAACTTCCCATGGACAGTAATTTCTATCTTATCATAGTGCCAGTATTATATCAAGATTTTTCTTGATTTTCTATTCTTATTATAGTATAATTTTGTATTTTATAAGTTTTTGTTGGTTTTTATTGGTTTATTAAGAATAATTGAGTTTTTATAATTTCAATTAAAGTGCATCTCGAATGCTTCAAATTTCTAACTTGATAATCTAGACATGATATTTTTATTTCTTCTTGCTTTCTCATTCACTTATTTTTCAACCTCTCCCTTCAATAAAATACAAAAAAATCCCCCACAAATTTTCCCATATATAATTTCCCTCCAAACTACACATCCTATCCTCAAAGTAATAAAATATACCCAATAAAAGCAATAAAAGAGGTGATAAAAAATGATTGACAACCAAGAGCTTCCTATCGGATTTACCATGGAGCTTGCTCAGCATTCTGATATTTTAAACCAATTTGCCAAACTTCCGGAAGCAGAACAAAACAACATTGTAAACAGCGCCAGAGATATTTCTTCCAAAAATGAAATGCGCTATTATGTGGAAAACATGTTTCAGTAAATGCTTCATCTGACAGGCATGTCATCTGTCTATCTAAAAAGAAACTGTCATGAAATTTAAAATTTACTTTCTTCTAAACAACAAGATTCGTTTATTTCTCCTGTCCGTCCAGAAAGCAGCATGTAAATTTTTATTTCATGGCAGCTTCTTTCCTGGGGAAACTTTCTCACCCATTTCTCTCATTCCTGCAATTATAGACAAACATCACCAAAGAAGCCGCCACAATCAAACCATACCCCACAAAACTATACAGATCTGGTATCTCACCGAATATTACATACCCCAGCACCGTGGCAAAAATAATCTGTGAATAATCATATATGGAAATCTTTTTTGCCGGTGCATAGGTATAGGCCATTGTAATGGTAAACTGGCCTCCTGCCGCGCATACTCCTGCCAGCAGTAAAATAAAAAGCTGCCTAAAAGACATTGGAGCGAAATGCAGCAAAATCCATGGCGTTACAATCAAACAAGAAGACAAAGAGAAATAAAACACAATGACAGGTCCCTTTATCCCCATAGCTCCTAACTTCCGAACCATAGTATACGCTATTCCGGCTCCAAGTCCTCCGCCTACTCCAATCATTGCTGGCAGTAATGCCGTATTCTCAAATCCTGGCTTTACGATAAACAGACATCCGGCAAAGGCTGTTCCCACACAAGCTGCCTGAAAAACAGTAATCCGCTCCTTTAAAAGCAGGTATGAAAAAATAATGGCAAAAAATGGAGACAGCTTATTCAGGATTGAGGCATCTGCCACCAGCAGATGATCCACTGCATAAAAGTTGCAGAGAATACCAATGGTTCCAAAGATACACCGGGCAGCCATAGACACTCCTGCCTCTTTTTTTACATGCAGGGATACCTGCTTTCTCCATATAATCATTCCGGCAAAAACTGCTGCCACTAAATTCCGAAAAAAGCTTTTCTGGACAGAAGGTATCTCTCCTGCCAGGCGAACCATCACATTCATACAGGCAAAGCAAAAAGCTGACAAAATGATCATCAACACCCCATATAAATAATGTTCCTGTTTATAATCATTATTTTTTCGTTCCACTTGACTAAAACTCCTTAAATTTCATTTTATTAGTTCTCTGCAAAGGATACTATGTAAAGATTTTCATGTGATTTTCATTCCCCCATGGTGCATGGTGCAAGATCTCCATGGTGCATAGTATAGCACAAACCGCAGTTTTTGGCTATCTTAACCATCTATCTTAAAACAGCACTCGCTATCCGCAGCATTCGCCAAATGCCCGTGCAGACACGGCACTTGGCTCATTGCCCGCGGAAATAAAAATCTGGTTACCGTTCACGGGGCGGGGAAAACCAGACGAAAACAGACGTCAAGCTCGCTTGTAAGACTATTTTTGTCCCGTTTTCTACATCTTCTACATCGGGTGGACACCCGATGCTTCTTGTCCGGCAGAGCCGGGCAAGAAGATGCCCCCTGAACAGTAACAAAATCTACAAATAGAAGGCAACTTTCCTCTGTCAACTTGAAAAAATCTTTTGTTTGTGATATGCTAACCCACAGAAATTCAAGCTTTACAAATATCCGACAATACCGTTCCGTACAGGATCACCATGCACGGACGATCTTAGAGACGGCGAGGTAAAAGATGAAGGCGAAAAAAACATTAAAGGAAAAAGCAGTGGAAGGCATCTATCATGATATTGAGGAAGGCTTCTACAAGGCAAACGCGATTATCACAGAGGGGGAGATCGTGGAACGCTATGCTATGAGTAAATCCCCGGTTCGGGAGGCATTGATTGAGCTGTGTAAGGACGGCGTTCTCAAAAGCATTCCCCGTGTAGGCTATCAGGTGGTTCAAATCTCCATCAAAGAAATCCTGGATCTTTTGGAAGTGCGGATTGACTTAGAATCTGCCAATTTAAGAAGGCTGGCTCCCCGGATCACAGATGAAAACCTGCAGATGCTTAAGAATCTGGAATCCATCGCCAATATAGAGGAAAACCGAAAGGTTGCTGTCAACTGGGACCGAAATACGGATTTTCATATTAAATTGTGTGAACTTGGTGGAAATGCCTATCTGTGTGATACGATTGAACGGGCATTGATGAAATCCCGCCAGTATATTGCGCAGTATTTCCATAATGCCTGGAACCAGAATGCAGAATCCAACGGTTATTTTCACCGGGCTACCATTGATGCTCTGGAGGAGCGGGACGTGGAGAAGGCAGTTTTAATGCTTCAAAAGGACATATTGAATGTAAAAAATCAGATCCAGGAAAGTTTTTTCCTTTGATCTTTTCATTTTTTATGTTCCATGCCCTGTCCGTTTACTCTAATTCATACCCATTTAAACCAAATAAAAACCGGATGTACCAAATTCCGAAGCAGAAGAACACAAACAGAATTTTTCGCTTTTCTGTCTTTTGTGTTCTTTTTAATCTGCTCAAAAGCACTTGGCTTTTGTCAGCAGGTTTTTAGTTTTAAAATCGCTTTCTGCAGCCCCCATCTCCAACCGCAGCCCTGTATTTTCTTCCCTTTTCTGCAATATTCACGAAAATCTCCTGCTCTCCCAAAACAAAATAACAAATTCTCACAAAAAACTTATTGACAAACATAGAAAATATGATTATAATCAACATTAATAAGATTACTAATATTATTACAGATATTACTAATCAAACAAAAAGGAGGTCCATTATGACAAAGAAAGAACGTGTGATTGCTGCGATTGAAGGAAGGGAGCCGGATAAGATTCCCAGTGGTTTTTCCCTGCATTTTCCCAAAGAGATTGCTTTCGGTGATGCTGCCGTGGATGCCCATATCCGCTTTTTTGAGGAGAGTGATACGGATATTCTGAAGATCATGAATGAGAATCTGGTTCCCTATATGGGAGAGATCCATCATGGCTCTGACTATCAGATGGTACGGGAGATGTCACTGGATGATTCCTTTATGCAGGATCAGCTTCTTCTGGTAAAAAAGATTCTTACGCGCTGTGACAGAAGCGCTTTTACCCTGGGCACGCTTCATGGCATCACTGCTTCTGCCATTCATCCTTTAGAAAAGATGGATCCCAACTATACCTATGACGGTGTGCGTAATACGCTCTGCCGCCTGCTGCGGGAGGACAAGGATACGGTTCTCTCTGGTATGGAGCGGATTGCCAATGTGATGTGTGATTTGGCAAAGGAGTATATCCGTCTGGGTGTTGACGGTATCTATTATGCTGCTTTGGGTGGGGAGACGAGGTTTTTTACAGATGAAGAATTTGAACAATATATTAAGCCTTTTGACCTTAAGATCATGAAAAGCATCAAGGACGCGGGCGGTTACTGCTTCCTGCATATCTGCAAGGACGGGCTGAATATGAATCGTTATCGGGATTACGGAATCTATACAGATGTAGTCAACTGGGGAGTCTATGAAGCGCCGTTTTCTCTGGAAGAAGGCAGAAAGCTGTTCCCTGGCAAGACTATTATGGGAGGTCTTCCCAACCGTCACGGCGTACTGGCAGACGGGCCAAAGGAGGCAGTCCGTCAGGAAGTACATAAAGTAATTTCGGAATTTGGCAGAACCGGATTTATCCTGGGTGCAGATTGTACCCTGGCTACAGAACAGAATATGGAACTGTTAAAGGCTGCCGTGGATGCTGCCCGTGAATAACTCATGTTATAGAAAATCAAAGCAATCATTTTTAGAAGGAGGGTTTTACTATTATGAAGAAAAAGATCGCATTATTACTGGCTGCAGCATTAACCGTGGGAAGCCTGTCTGCCTGTGGAGGAGGCAATGAAAGCGCCCCGGCAGCCACAGCCGCCAAAGGTGAGGACAATGGTTCCGCCGCTCAAGGCGGCGATGGCGGACAGTCTGCTGCGTCTGGCACAGTCTATCCGGCAGGCACTCTTACGGTTTATGCCATGGGCAATCCTCAGTATCGCCAGCAGTATTTTGAGACCTGGCTGGAGAACCATCGGGATATTGCGCCGGATGTAAAGATTGAATTTGTCCAGACTGAGGGAACTGCTGACATCCGCGAAAAGATCACCATGACCGCCCTGTCCGGCGCAACCGAGGATCTTCCGGATGCCGCCATGTTAGACCCGGTTACGATTATGGATCTGGCAAATGCCGGACTTTTAAAGGATGAGACAGAGTATTTGACGCCGCTTCTGGATAAAATGGTTGACGGAGCTGCCAAGGATGCTACCATTGACGGAAAAATCTATGCACTTCCGGATTCTGTCCGTCCTCAGGTCCTGTTTTATAATAAAGAAATCTTTGATCAGTATGGTATAGATCCGGAGATGATGAAGACCATGGACGGCTATATTGAGGCCGGACGCCAGCTTAAGGAAAAAAGCGGCGGCGAGGTATTCCTCTCTTACATTGACCCCACCAGCAAGACCTGGAGATACTGGGGCCGCCGGGGCCTGATGCCCTCTGCTAATGCAAAGATCTGGGATGACAGCGGGGAAGTTATTATCGGCAGCGACGAAGGGACCAAGAAAGCTTTAGGCGCACTGGATACCATGAACAGCGAAGGTCTTTTGATGAAGACCACCATCATGGAGCCGGCTCTTTATGACGCTATCAACAATCAAAAGGTTGCCACCTTCTGCATCGGCGCTTTCTGGGATGAATTTATGAGACAGAACTGCGATGCTGTTAAGGGCCAGTGGAGAGTCATGTCAGCCCCGGAATTTGAGGGCGTGCAGAAAGCTGGAGCGCCTGTTTCCCAGTACATGGGCATTATTGAAAAGGGAGACAATCCCTACTCTGAGCTGTTCCGCATGATGTGGTATGACTTTACCTTTGACATTGATGCAAAGGAAGAATGGGTCAATTCCATGGAAGCACAGAACGCCCCCTACTCCAATCCGGTTTCCATTGAAATGTTGGAGGATCCGTTCTGGAAAGAGCCTTCTGAGTTTTATGGCGGCATGTCCTTCCGCGAGATGGAAGGCAAATGCCTGCAAAACGGCGCAGACAATCTGATTGTTACCCCCCAGGATGCAGAAGCCGACGAGATCATTTCTGCTGAACTGGAAAAATATGTTGCCGGCAATCAGTCCATGGAAGATGCCATTGCCAATATGGATAAGAACTTAAAAGCCAAGATCGGAAAAGCCCAGGTAAATTAACAAAGTAAATCTCGGCAGCCGTCAGATAATCTCCGGACGGCTGCCGACGGTTACCTTCATGTTTCCCATTCATGTACACTTAAGAGTCTCTTTGTACCTGAATTTATCAGATGATTCCATGAGGAGGGATATCATGCTACAGACATTAAAAAAATATCGGGCTCCCTATTTATTCATACTGCCGTTTTTTATCCTGTTTTTCATTTTTCAGCTCATTCCAACCATCTGGACCATTTATATCAGCCTTACGGACTGGAAAGGGATCGGTTCTCCAAAATTCTGCGGCTTAAGCAATTACCAGAAGATGATGGTGGACAATATGTTCTGGGAATCTCTGGGAAACACGGTTGTCTACTGGATCTCCGGCCTGATTTTGATCATTTGCTGCGCTCTTTTAATTGCCTGCCTGCTGAACAGCCGTTTTCTCAGTAATGATTCGGCCCGGGCATTTTTCAAGACTGCCACCTTTCTGCCCAATATCTGCGCAGCCATTGCCATGGGACTGATCTTTCGGATGCTGTTTGATGAAAATGTAGGGCTGGTCAATGAAGTGATTGCTATGACCGGAGGCGCAAAGGTTCCCTGGCTCACCAGCACAACCTTTTCCAAAATTCCGGTTATTATTCTGAATGTGTGGCGGTATACTCCGTGGTTTACCATGATTTTGCTGTCCGGCCTTTTAAACATTTCCAAGGATTACTATGAGGCCGCTACAGTGGACGGCGCTAATTCTGCGCAGCAGTTCTGGTTTATCACCCTGCCCTCTCTGAAAAACATCCTGTTTTTCTGCTCCGTAACTTTAACGGTAGACATGTGGAAGCTGTTTAATGAATCCTACATTCTTCCAGGACCGGGAACCTCCAATTCTTCCCTGTTCCAATATATGTATGAATCTGGCTTTAATGTATTTAACATGGGGTATGCCTCAGCCATCGGCGTTGTGCTGATTCTGATTCTGATGGTGATTTCGGTCATTCAGTTTGCGGTGCGCCGCAGACAGGGTGAGCTGTAGGAAAGGAGAAGATTTATGAACCGAAATAAAATGATTTCTTCTGCGGCTGTCTATGGACTGCTGGCTTTTATCACCCTGATCTGCCTGTTTCCCATTGTCTGGATGTGCCTCATTTCCATTAAAAGCACTTCTGAGAGTATTACCGGTTTTCACTCCATTATTGTGGAGCATCCCACATTGGCCAATTTTAAACGTCTGTTTGAGATGATTCCGGTTTGGCAGAATACCTATAACAGTGTATTTACTACTATTATGGGTACTATCACCTCTCTGTTTTTCTGTGCACTAGCCGGATTTGCCTTTGCCAAATACCGCTTTCCGGGCAGAACTTTCTTGTTTTATTTTGTCATTGCCACCATGCTGGTCCCTCCGGAGGTCGGTTCTGTGCCACTGTTCATTATTATGAAAAAGGTCGGGCTCATCAACAGCCTGTGGTCACTGGTAGTTCCCAGAATCGCCACTGCCGTAGGAATCTTTTACATGAATCAGTACATTACGGATGTGCCGGACGAGCTGGTGGAGGCAGCCAGAATCGATGGATGTACAGACTTCGGGATTTTTATGAAGATTATTTTGCCGGTAATCAAGCCTGCCATGGCTTCCTGGGGCGCTATCACCCTGATTGCCCGGTGGAATGATTTCTTCTGGCCGCTCTTGTATCTGAGAAAACAGGCAAAGTATACGCTGATGGTCACGATTTCCCTGCTTCCGGTCAGTGAAGGGCTTTCTACTCCATGGCCTGTGATCCTGGCAGGAACGACCTTGGTTATCATCCCGATTATTGTACTTTACCTGATTCTGGAAAAATTCCAGAAGGCCGGTATTATGGAAGGGGCTGTCAAAGGCTGAACCCATATCGCTCTGCACGGGAGTACATCATACACAAAACGGAGGAAATTATGGACAAAACGGATATTCGCTACCAGGCATACATTGATATCCTAAAGGAAGAACTGATTCCCGCTATGGGATGTACAGAACCCATTGCGCTGGCATATGCTGCCGCCACGGCAAGAGAGCTGTTAGGCGCCATGCCGGAACGGGTTGAGGTCAGCGCCAGCGGCAGTATTATTAAAAATGTAAAATCTGTGATTGTTCCCAACACAGGACATCTAAAAGGGATCCCTGCTGCCGCGGCTGCCGGCATTGTCGCCGGGGACGCTAAGAAACAGTTGGAGGTCATTTCCTGTGTCACACCAGAACAGGAAACCCAGATCCGTGAATTTCTGGAACAGATTCCTATCACCGTGGAACATATAGATCATCACATTACCTTTGACATCTTCGTAACTCTGTACCGAGGGGAAGAAAGCAGCAAAGTAAGGATCGCCAATTATCACACCAATCTTGTATATAAGGAAAAAAACGGACAGATTCTTCTGGATCTGCCTGTAGAAGAAGAAAATGAGGAGGGACTTACCGACCGTTCCCTGCTTGACATGAAAGGAATCTGGGATTTCATCAACACAGCAGATGTGTCTGACATAAAAGAAACTCTGGATCGTCAGGCTCAGTTCAACATGAAAATCGCCCAGGAAGGAATGAACGGAGATTATGGCGCAAACATTGGAAAGGTTCTTTTAGACTCCTGCGGACAAGATGTACAGACAAGGGCAAAAGCCATGGCAGCCGCTGGATCCGACGCCCGCATGAACGGCTGTGAGCTGCCTGTCATCATCAACTCCGGCAGCGGCAATCAGGGCATCACGGTCTCGGTTCCTGTCCTGGTATATGCCAAAGAGTTGGGAGCCAGTGAAGAAAAAACCCTGCGTGCTCTTGCTCTCTCCAATCTGTGCGCCATTCATCAGAAAACCCGGATAGGGCGGCTTTCTGCCTACTGCGGC
Organism: uncultured Lachnospiraceae bacterium; assembly: GCA_910586205.1. Lineage (GTDB taxonomy): Bacteria > Bacillota > Clostridia > Lachnospirales > Lachnospiraceae > Brotaphodocola. The sequence goes on from CAJUGD010000025.1 coordinate 44,149, forward strand.
GCTGTCAACGCCGGCTCAGGAGCCGGAGCCGGTATTGCCTATCTGTGCGGCGGAGGTTTCAAAGAGATCGTCCATACAGTTGTCAATTCCCTTGCCATTGTTTCCGGAATTGTCTGTGACGGGGCCAAAGCCTCCTGCGCCGCCAAAATCGCCGCCGCTGTAGATGCCGGGCTTTTAGGATACAACATGTACCTGCGCGGCCAGCAGTTCTACGGTGGAGACGGGATCGTGACCAAAGGTGTGGAAGAAACCATCAAAAATGTAGGAAGGCTTGGCAAAGACGGAATGCAGCAGACCAATGAGGAAATTATCCGGATTATGGTTGGTCAATAGAGCCTGTCTTTCGCAGCTCCTTTTCGATAAGTTTTTTGAAAACTCTTATCAAAAAGGAGCTGTGCCTATTTTTCAAAATCTCCCGTCCTCACTCCCCCTTCCTCTTTTTAACCTCCCACCTGCGCACACAGAAGATAAAATGCCCCAGCCTTGTCTCAAACAGCAGGCTGATTGGATACCTGGTCATGAAATCCTCCCGAAACTCATCCTTTGTCAGCAGTTCTTCCTTGCTGAGCTGGTACTCTGTATCGGATTTAAAGAGTTTGCCAAAATGATGGATAAACTGCTCTAAGATCTGTGCAGAGGCATCCCTCACCATCTCCGGTTTCTGCATGGCTGCCAGGCCCAGCATCATTCCCACCCCCCGGCGGGCCAGCTGCTCCTCCAGCCCCATAAGAAGCTGTACCTTTCCCCCGTCATCCCTATCATAGCACAGACGGTAATAATATCCGTTCCGAATGCTTCTGCCGTTGTATTCTCCGCTGACCAGCTCTGCCTCCAGACGAAATACATCCTTCATGGCCTGGTTGACCGCATCAGCCACCACCAGCGTGTCTGTGGTCTCCTCGTACATGCTCTTGGCTGTCACATTTCCCATAATGGCCTGATCCTCTACCATGATGTGACCTGTCAGCCAGCCAACCATTACGTTGAGAAAGTGTTCTACTGCCATAGGAGAATAGTCTGATGATTTCAGATATTTCTTCAAAGAAACCAGCGTGTTATCTCTGAATTCATCATGAAGTTTCTTATGCTTGTGGTACCCCTTGAAGCGGATCGAACGCATATAAGCTTCTTCTTCAGAAAAATGTGTCATTGTGTAATCTTCCAGAAATCTAATGCTCTCTTTGCAGGCATTCTGGCTGTCCATCTCATACCCCGCCAAATCCATCAGCTTTCCTATCATCCGGAACAACCTGGCATGAGCCTTGTCCACCACCTCAACCCCAATATTAAACTTCTCATTCCACATTAAATTCCTCATTGCTTATGTTCCCCTTTCTACTGCTTTATCCCTTACTCCTAATTATAATAATAATTTGTAATTTTGTCCACCAAACAAAAATCTTTCTGATGAGGAATACGATCCTTCAGTCAGCCATTACTTTGCAGGTGAACAGAATGTGTAGAGCGCGGATAATCCGGTGCAGATCTATGGAAAATTTGAGTATCATGTATAAAAGAAAGATTATAAGAATAAAGACAATTTTCGGCAGTCAGACGAACGGAATCCCTTCCTCAGTTGGCATGTCTATAAATTCTGCTATATAAATAAAGGGCAAAGACTGATTTCTCAAGCCTATTGCCCTTTATCATAAAATCTCTGTATTTACAGACTTTTCTTCATATCCTCCCCCAAATGTAAATTTAACGCCTTTTTTCGTTTTCTTCCAGATTATAACCTCAATAACCAGAAGAATCACTGCTATAGCTATCCCCTTAAAAGGCATTATAGTGGGGTAAACTAACAGGCATCCGGCAAGAATGGCTACCTCCAAAACAATCGTAACAATCGTACTGATAATTCTTACTGCCAACATAACTTTTTCCTCCTTAATTTGTGTTGTCTTTTTGTTAGTTACACTTTATCACAAATCAAGGATTTTTGTCTGAATTCTGACCAACAACCGAAAAAATGATTCCCTTTCCGCCTGCACTATTTCAAATATTTCTTTAACTTGTATGCAACGGCCTGAACATCAATCGGTTTTGCCAAATGATCATGCATGCCGCACTCCAAACACTTTTGAATATCTTCTGAAAACGCATCGGCAGTCATGGCAATAATGGGAACATCTGCGTCTTTACGTTCCAGCCCGCGGATAGCCGTTGTCGCTTCATAGCCGTCCATGACGGGCATCCGTACATCCATAAGAATCGCGTCATAATGCCCAACAGGGGATTTCTCAAATTTTTCAACGCAAATCCGCCCGTTCTCAGCCCAATCTATCTCTATTTCAAGGGCAGAGAGCATCTCCCTCGCCACTTCCCAGTTCAGCTCATTATCCTCCGCCAGTAAAATACGCTTCCCCTGAAGGCCCGGATCAATCGCTCTTTCCGTACTGACCGCTTCCCCGGCGCCCGTACCGGCAAATGCGCTCAGCGCGTCAAATAAGGTGGAGGGAAACAGCGGTTTGGAAATAAAGCCGGAAATCCCCGCTTCCCTGACCTCACCGGCCACTCCGCTCCCATCATAGGTCAGAATCAGGATCGCCGGACCGTTTTCTCCGCCGGCCGGCCGGATTGCCCTGACGGCCTCGAGCCCACTCATATCCGGCAGATTCCATCCCAGAAGGAGCAGCCGGTAACTGTCGTCCGCGATCCGCTTCACTGCCTGCCCGGCGCTCTGACACCACTCAGACCGGATGCCGGCGGATTCTAAAATACGAACCGTATTAACGCACAGCCGTTCATCGCCGTCAACCACCAGCACCTTCCAGTCCGGGAACGACGCATCCATTTCCCGCTCCGCCGCCTTTTCCAAATCAAGCACAACATGGAACTCGCTTCCTCTGCCCTGTTCGCTGCGGACAAAGATGCTTCCCTCCATCGCGTCTACGATATGCTTGGTGATTGTCATTCCCAGCCCGGATCCCTCTGTTTTCCGAACCCGGGTGTTGTTCTCTCGGCTGAACGACTCAAATATTACCTTCTGATACTCCTTTGACATACCGATTCCGGTATCGCTTACCAGGAAATGGGTGCGGACATGAGTAGGCTTCTCAAAAAGCGCCTCCTGGTACACAATCACTTGAACCGTTCCGCTCTCCGGCGTGAATTTGACGGCGTTTCCTAACAGGTTAATCAGCACCTGATTCAGCCGCACACTGTCACAGTACACATTTTCCGACAGGATTTCGTAGGCGCCGGCGTTAAACTGCTGATGTTTCGTCATGACCTGGGGCTGGATCATATTGACAATACAGTCCATCACCTCTCTCAAAGAAACCGGCTCTATATTCAGCATCATTTTCCCGCTCTCGATTTTGGATATATCCAGCACATCGTTGATCAGCCCCAGCAGATGCTTGCTGGACAACTCGATTTTGTGCAGATAATCCTGAACTTGTTCCGGATTATTCGCGTTATCTATGGCCAAGGACGTCATCCCAATGATGGCGTTCATCGGGGTGCGTATATCGTGGCTCATGCTGGAAAGGAAGTCTTGTTTGGCCTCATTGGCCTGCTCCGCCTCTTTCCGCGCCCTTTCCGCATCCCTCCGGGCCGTATCCATTTCCATGTTCACACGTTTCAGTTCAGACATCTGGTTCCTGAACAGTCTCAAATACTGAAAAAATATATAAAGAAGCATGGCGATTACCACGAAAGAAGCGGTGTAAACAATGGCAAGCCAGCGGCTGCTCATCCCCGCAATCGCGTGATCCAGCCCGTCAAAGGGAAGGACCGTCACCAAATACCAATCGCAGTAGGGGAGAGCGGTACAGTACAGGTGGCGGCGTGATTCTCCGTTTTTCAGAATAAGGGAATAATCTTCCCCTGTATTCATAGCCGCTGCCAGCCGTTCAATATGGGCGGCCGCTTCCCCGTACCCATCATCAAAAACGCTGTAAAGCCTGTCAAAATAATTTTCGTGGACATCATCCTCGTTTCCGACAACATAGCTGCCATCCTTTCGTATGACAAAGGAATAGCTCAGCGAACTGTCTGAATCAAGAAAGAGGACCTCGCCCATATATTTGGTGGAAAGGCCCACCACCATGGCGAGACTGGCGTTCCCATCAGACATGGGATATTCGCAGGGGACGCCGAACAAAATCACGCCGTCCCCGCCGCTATCAACGGCGGACGCTGTCTTGCGCTCCCCATTTTGCAAGCTCTCCAAAAACAGCTCGGGGTGGTTGAGCTCCACAGGGTCACCGTAAATCATCTCGATCTCGCCATCGGGCGAATAGAGGGCAGCGCACAAAAAATGCCGTGCCCTCGCGCCGTATTCAATCTCCTCCCTCGTGCCGTAATTGGAATTTTCGTCTCCCGCCGCAATATGCGCGATGGATTCCGCCATGGTCAGACGCAGTTCAATGATCGTTTCAAAATGTAAAGATACCTGCTCATTCATTCCGGCCATATAATCAATGCCGATCTCCTCAATCGTATCTTCGCTCATATTGCGGACAGACATTCCAAGGAAGGAAAACACGAAAACGGTCAAACATATGATCACCGCTATGCTGATTTTGAAAGAACGCGGTAAAGCTTTATTTTTCATACCTTTATTATCTCCACAGCTTTCAATATTTAACTGATCCGGCTTCTGTTTACCGATTCTCTCAGCCTCTCAGCCGGCTCATGGCCTGAAACATTTTTCGGATATCCACCGGCTTTGCCAGGTGTTCATTCATCCCGGCAGCCTTGGCCATGGCGATATCCTCGTCAAAGGCATTGGCCGACAGTGCAATGATGGGCACGGCTTTTGCATCCCTCCGGTCCATGCCGCGAATCACCCGCGCCGCCTCATAGCCGCTCATGACCGGCATCATCAGATCCATAAGCACGCAATCAAACGTCCCAGGTTCAGCCGCCATAAAGGCGTCCACGGCGGCTTTTCCGTCGCCGGCAGTCACCACCTCCACGTCCGCGTCTCTGAGAATATACTCCACGATTTCACAGTTGATCTCGTTGTCCTCCACCAAAAGCACCCGCATCCCGGCGATATTGTCCGGCATACTCCAGGCCGTATCTTCGGACTCTTTGCTCTGCGCCTCGTCAACCCGGACGGGCAGCGTGATCCGAACCACGCTCCCCTTGCCGGGCCGGCTTTCGATCTCCACCGTTCCCTTCATCTGATCGACCAGCTTCTTTACAATGGACATGCCCAGCCCAACGCCGTTATAGTTGGTCCTCGCGTCCTGATGCTCCTGGGTAAAGGGTTCAAAAATGTGCTCCTTAAAATCCTCTCCAATCCCAATTCCGGTGTCTTCGATTACAAAACAGTAGTTCACCGTCCCGTCCCGAAAAGCGGTCTCCTCCACCCGGACAAATACGGAGCCATGGGGCCGGTTATATCTGATGGCATTGTCAATCACATTCATCAGGATCTGCTTCAGGTGCAGCGGATTTCCGATGGCTTCGCCATGCCGCAGGCCGGAATCCTCCAATTCCAGCCGTATTTTCCGTTCCTTTGCCAGAGGAGAAATCATCGCAATACAGTTTTCCAGTATCACATGAAGGTCAAACGGTTCCTCCACCTCCGCCAGTCTTCCGCTCTCCAGCTTGCTGACCTGAAGCACGTCGTTCACCAGGGACAGCAGATGCTCCGTTGACACGCGGATCTTCTTCTGGCACTCTCTTTGCTGCTCCGGATCATCCCAGCTTTTTTCCAGAATGGCCAGCATACCCAGAATCCCATTGATGGGCGTGCGGAGATCGTGGGACATATGGGAAAGAAATTCGCTCTTTGCCGAGTTCGCCTGCCTTACCCGCTCCAGAAGCTCCATGATAGACTGCTCCTGATTCTTTCTCGTCACCATGGTCTCTGTGATGTCCTGATGGTATCCGTTCAGGCTGGCGCCGGATTTTTTGAAAGTTTTGTCCGGTACGCCGCCGCAGCGGACGTAAATTCTCCCCCATTCTGGATGGTTCCAGGGATAGATTACCTCAGAACGGCCGTTCTCCAATATTTCCTGAACCGCCTCTTGTACCATCACCACATAGTCCGGCGAAATGCGCTCAAACCAGTGCCGGTAGCACTCCTCCGGCCCGATCTCGTCCGTTACGCCTAAAAGGATCCGCATGGTCCGATCCGCATACATCCTCGGCAGGCATCCATCCTCCAGCTCGATTGTCCAGATTCCGGTCAGGGCTCCCTCCAGAATGTCTTCCAGACTCCGCCTTGCCTCCAGCTTGTACTTCTCCTCCTGCTCCACCACGGCGTTGACGTCCCTCTGGGCAAAAATCGCGCAGTTCTCCGCCTCCGTTCTCTCGGTAGTGGAAAAATGGAGTTCCAGGTACTTCAGTCCTGAGAAGTTATCCTTCACCTGGTATCGGACAGAAAACTTTTTCTTTTTGGTCAGCTGCGCCAATACATACTCCTTCTTTGTCATGGCACGGAGCCGTTCCTGATCCTGGGTGACGACGCATCTGGAGATATACCGCTCCATAGCCGCCTGATAGCCGTCTTTAAAATGGGCGGCCCAATCCAGCCCCATCTGTCCGCTGCTGCGGTAGACCTCACATTCGCCTGTGTCAAAGTTCACCTCATAGATACCCAGGTAGTCCACACTGAGAGCATGGAGCACGTTATAGCTCCGCTTTTGAAGCTCCCGGAACAGGTTGCGGCGTTTCAGGGAGGATACGATGAAGTACGCCGCCGTCTGGAGCATATTTGACGCATATTCCAGGGACTTTACAGGGGGATTGTCCACACCGTAAAAGCCGATGATCTTTTTGCCGTCATACAGGGGGACAACCACAAGGGAATGAATGCCCTGCCGCTTCAGGTTCTCGTACTGAAGCGGTTCCGCCTCCCGAATGTCCTCCAGGCGCTCAATAACGATGTGCCTGCCGACGCTGAACTTCTGATACCAGCTGGCACAAACCTCCGGCGGGACGTTCTGAAGGCTCTCCTTCTCCGGCTTTACGCCTTCGGCCGCCCACTCGTAGGTGTTGTCGTCACACCCGGACTCATTCTGCTCAAATATGTAAGTCCGCTCTCCGTTCAGCGCTTTTCCCAAGTGCTCCAACAGCACCTCCAGCGACTGATCCGGCGTTTCTTCCAGCAGGGCGGTGCGAAGGCCCTCGTTGATGACGACCTCCAGATTCTGAACGCTTTGTATGCCGCTGTGCCGTTCATGGATCCCGGCGGCCGGAGCGCCCTCTCCGACCTGTCCAAAAAGGCCCTCTGAATACTCCATATACCCGTCCTCCAAATTAACCGATTTTTGGTTTCACCGCCATAGCAAAACCAAAAAATCCGAGTCATAATATCAATGTCATGATGTTGGGGTCAAAAGGTCTTTTGGCCCCTCTGATACCGGATTGCTCCGTACTTTGTACTCCCGCAATCCCCAAAACATTCAAAATCCTCTTACAAGCAAGCTTGCATTGAATTTTAGACCTTTTGACCCTGGTATCATGTCATTTTCGTTAAGGGAGTCTTCCAATATTATGGTCTGCCATAAAGTTCTGATATTGAGCCGAAACATTAGAGGGCACGAACTTTTTCTGCAGACCAATTTGGGGAATTTTTTCTTAACTAAATGACCTTAGCCATAATATCATGTATTTCCCAATCATGTCAATATGCGGCAGAAAACAGTCCCGACAGTTTAACACAAAAAGTTGCTCTGCCGGACAACAGGCTATAACAAAAAAAGCCGCACAGCAGATGAACATCCGTCAGTTGCTGTGCGGCTGATAGGAATCAAAATCGGTATTACCGGGTTGCTGCCCGATTGCCCATAGATTTCTCTGCTTTCAGAAAACAACAATATATATGTCACATACGTCCACACAATCCCCTTATACTCGGCACCAGCATTGCGATAAAGAACATACCTGCAATCTGAACAATATTGAATATGCCGTTAATTGTTCCAACCAGATTCCTGTCCCAAAGGGAACATCCTCTATTTTTCCCTCCTTTGCACCGGCAGGCTTAACCCGTTCTTTTGTTCCGAAAAAATTGATTAAAAATGCGATAACTGCCAGCACTCCCAGGACACAAAACGTCTTTGTCCATGCAGATGCATTATCGCCAAAGTACTCTACCAGCGGAAGTGTATATAGGTTGATCGTTAATGTTCCGGCTGTTGCCAGAAGATTCCGGAAAATACTTAATACTGATCTTTCATATGGGTCCTGGGTCATCAACGCATTCAGTGCGGAATACGGTACGTTAATCGCAGTATAAATCACGGTGGAAACAAGGTTGTATGTAATAAAAACGTATACCAGTTTTGGTGCTGCCGCCCATGAAGCCGGTACGGAAAATAAAAGGACTCCAGACACTGCAAAGGGAATACACATACGCAGCAGCCACGGTCTTGCCTTTCCGAATCTGGATTTTGTCCTGTCCACAATCACACCCATAGGAAAAGCGTTCTATGATTTTTGATGAGGTTAATTTGCTCTTATTTCCCATGATAAAACCCTCTCTTTTTCTTTTTTGTCTGCATTCTGTGCGCACGGAATACCTTTTGTTTACAGTATTATCTTACCATAACCACATCCTTCCCGATAGTTTTTATATTCTCTAAATAATAGGTTAATATTATCTTTTTCTTGACACATCTTTTTTGTGATATATAATAGTACTACAGCGAACATTATCTCCTCTGTATTTTTTTGAGAACTGTTTTAGAGCGTGTTTGAAAATTATTTGATTTTGGTTATTTTAACCAAATCAGGATTGAGGCAAGGCAAATAAAGCCCATATAAGTAAACGCCAGTTTGTCATAACGTGTAGCAATTCGACGGAAAGCTTTCAGTTTGAGAAAAAGTTTCTCAACTAAATGGCGTTCTTTATAAAGCCACCAGTCACACCGGCGTTCAAATTTGGCTCCATTTCTTGATGGTATGGTGGGTTCACCCTTCCGACTGTAAATATAATCCAGCAGCTTGGTACTGTCGTATCCACGGTCTGCCACAACCTGACTCCCTTCTATATGAAGCCACTCCAGCATCGGAATGGCATAATTGATGTCGCTGCGCTGCCCTTCACTCAGCATGATCGATACCGGATATCCATAAGTATCTACTACTGCATGGATTTTGTTGCTTGCTCCGCCGCGACTATGTCCAATTTCGTTTGGAGGCCCCCTTTTTTTGCCCCCGCACTGTGCTGGTGGGCCTGGACGATGGATGCATCCAGAAACAATTCTTCCAGTTCCGCCTCCAGGCTGAGCACCCGGAAGATATTATCCAGAATCCCGTCTTCAATCCATTTGCGGAATCGGCTGTATACGGTTTTCCAGGGGCCATAACGCTCTGGGAGATCACGCCAGGGGGCGCCACTGCGGGCCATCCAGACCATAGCGTTTATCATTAAGCGGTTATCTTTGGAAGGCCGTCCGGGTTTATTGGTTTTTTCTGGTGGAAGCAAGAGAACAATTTGTTCCTATTGCTGATCGGTTAACTCATAACGCCTCGTCATAAGAAACACCCCTTTTTCTTTATTTTATCACAGAATTTGGGGTGAAAACATATGTTTTGTGCAAATTTTAATTTTCAGACACGCTCTAATAGAATTTGTAAGAATAATTCTTGTTTATATGAATACAGGAGGATTGTTATGCCCGAACAGCAGAAAAACCATATTTATGAAATCATTCAGGTTCCTGAATCTACAGGCGTGCGTTTTTTTACGGATCATGATACAGGAAGCTATTATCCGAACCACTGGCATGACGCCATTGAAATTATATATATGATAAAAGGAGAAGTGCATCTGACTGTAGAATCTGCCAGTTATACTCTGCACCAGGGACAATGCCTTCTAATTAATTCCTGTGTAATTCATTCAACAAAATATACCTCTCCCAATATAGGAATTGTCTTTCAGATTCCTATGGATTTTATTAAAATGTATATTCCTGATGTAGCGCAACTGCAATTTTTTCTAGGCGACCCCAGTGATAACCCGATTCGGCAGACAAAGATTGATAGGTTTAAAGAAACTTTGACACAAATGCAGGTTGCCGATGATATCCGTCCGGAAGGTTATCTTTTACGCTTTAACAGCCTGCTTTTCGAGGTATTATTTCAACTTTATCACAATTTCAGTGTAAAAGTTTTCCGGACAAATCTGAATCACAAAACAAAAGATTTAAACCGGCTAAACAGTATCCTTAGTTATACCAATAAAAACTATAACCGTCCCATATCCATTGATGAAATTTCCCAAATAGCTTTTTTGGAGTCCGGGTATTTCTGCCGTTTTTTTAAGAAGCACATGGGGCTTACATTTTTAGAGTACTTAAATGAAGTACGCCTGTCCCATATTTATCAAGACTTAATTACTACGACGGATACTCTGCAAGATATTCTGGAACGTCATAGTTTTACAAATTATAAATTATTCCGCAGGGTATTCTTTGAACACTTTCATACAACCCCTTCACAAATCAGAAAAAGGTAAAATAAGCCATAGAAATCACCCTTCACCAGTATATATAACGCCATAACACTATAAATTTAAGAGAGTTATGGTGCTAAAACTTAAAGGCGGGAAATTATATCCTATTGTAAGTGCACTATTTGCGTACTTATGTTCTGTGGAATATTACTATTGACATTTACTAACAAGAATTGTAACATAACATCAAATAACTTACCCGGGGATACTGGATCGTTATGAAATGCATTTTCAGCAACACCAACAGCCGGAAAGTCATACAGCAGATATTCGGAGACACTCGTCTCCAGACAAAATGGACAAAATCAGGGGAATGTGGACAATAGTATTTACAAAAGGCCTTCTATGGAAAATATTACAAGCCATAAAGGCCTTTTTAATATAAGCTCTGCCCATTCCGCCTCCTTGACACGTGAAAACATAGCATTCATGAGCAGAGACTGGGCAATCAGAATATTGCCTCCCAGAACATGGCTACGGCAAATCAATGAAAGGAAACTCCCATGACTGATAAATCCTATCTTACATTTAACTCCGACGGAAATTTTAAAATCATGATTATTACCGATATTCAGGACAGCCTCCATTTGTCACCCTATACTGCCCAGCTAATCACCAGGGCTTTGGACCAGGAGAAACCCGATCTGGTAGTTTTGGGTGGAGATAATATCTGCGGGTTTGCGCCTTCCTTATCCATAAATCCGGAATATGTGAAACAAAGCATGGCTGCCTTCCTTAGTCCTATAAAAGACCGGTCAATCCCCTTTTGTGTAGTGTTTGGAAATCACGATACCACCAGAGTCATGTCAAAGACAGAACAGATGGAATATTTTCGAAGCTATGACAACTGTTATGCCCAGCTAGGCACTATTGGAGACCGAGTGGGCAATTATCATTTGCTTTTAAAAGACAGCCAGGAACAGCAGTTTATCTTCAACCTCTGGTTCTTGGACTCTGGTGAGTATGCTGACGGCAAAATTAGTCATGGCTACGCATCTGCGACCAGTGATCAGATTGATTGGTACGAAGAAACTTCCAAGGAGCTCAGGGAAACTCAGGACTCGGCTCCCATACCTGCTTTTCTCTTTCAGCATATACCCATACCTGAGATATACCAGGTATTATCCCTTGTCTCAAAAGATACTCCAGGAGCTATCCAAGGACACCGTACATATAAGAACCAGTATTATGTGATTAACCCTGAATGTGTGACCGCAGGCACCATGGAAGAAGCCCCCTGCCCGCCGGATAAAAACAGCGGACAGTTTGAAAGCTGGAAGAACCAGGGGGACATTGTGGCTGCCTTTTTCGGCCATGATCATTTAAATGATTTTGATAGTGTTTATGAGGGTATCCGGCTGGTATATACCCCTGGAGCTGGCTTTTATTCCTACGGAAAAAGGGGAGGCCATGGGGTACGCATCATTGAACTCAATGAAAACAATCTGCCAGATTTCACTACAAGAATGGTCTATTTCCAGGATCTGTCAGACCAGCGTATTCCATGGTATCTGGAGCGGTTGGGGTCACAAATTCTTTCTGCCGGGGCCGGAATCCTCCTATTATTCTTATGCATTGTGATCCTGATCTGCCGAACAGTCACCAGGCATTTCCTGGCCACCCGTAAAAAATAACTGTAAGTTTTTACTGCCCGAAGGGTGAATCTTCACAATATAGAATTCCAAATTCATGGAATAATTCAGCCACTGATTCACTTTTACAAGCCTTCAGCCATCGGTCATCCACAAGGAAGTTCTGGCGAACCATTTTCAAATACCTTTTTTGTCCCTCACTTGTCTGAAATTCCGAGAATAGAGCCAGGTCAGCAACATTATTGCTGTCCCCTCTCTGAGAAACTGCTTCTAGCAGCTGACAGTCCCTGGTCATTTTTTCTTTTGCACTGCTGCCTATGTAACAGACCGTCGTCACTACAATAAAGGAAAACACCAGTGCCGTCACTGATTTAATGCCAAAATTGGCTGAAGACATGGTAAATATAGCTCCGGCTGACAAGATCGCAGAAATCAGCAAAAATGATTTCAATGCCAGAATCCAGCATCCAGCATGGATAAACTTCCCACGGTGGGCCGCCCGGCATTTTTCTGCAATCCCAAGATACATATAATCCGTCACCGGAATCCACAATCCCACCATCAGGATCGCCGCCAGGATACAATGATACCACTGAAACCATGGGGCAATAGATTGAGGCCAGAGTAAAAGCAGAAGCATAGAAAACAAAATCACCACAGATGGCCGAACTCTTACCCAATCTAATAATACTGGCAAAAATTCGCCAAGACTCCCATTCCCGGCTGCTTTGAAAAAGCCTTTGAAAAAACAGAATTTCTTGTTTTGCGCCAGCATTTTCACCAGTTCGCCCACAGTCATCCACCTAGATGATTTGCCAAATATTTCCAAATACACATCTTCTGCATACTTGCACTGTACCATCCACGCCTTAAAGGAACCAGCAAAAATCAGAAAACCCACTAATTTAATCGCTAAAAACAATACGTTTTTTCTATTCAGAAGAACTTGATTCCACAGCAGAACCATATTGGCCACAAACATCCCCAAAAAGCACAGATACAGTCCCCACGTTACCGCAATATCCTGATATCTAAATTGTACAAAGCTACAAAACCGTTTCCCGATGCTCCCCTCCATCCCTTGAAAAAGGCTCTTGTAGAAAGTCTGATTGTCGTATAGTTCAGAAATATATTGGGTCAAAAAATACTTCTTTATCTGCAATTCCAGCAAGAATATCCGAGAATCTTCTTTGTCTTTCTTAAAACAGGTAAAGGTATAATTTAGCGCCTTCTGAAATAAAAGATTGCCATCCTGGATCATCCCATAGCTGTCAAGCAGCCTCTTTTTTAGCCAATCGGATTCTCCTTGAAATATCTTTTCCAGAATTATTTTCTGAGTTTCCAAGTTACAATAGGCGCTTACTTTTACCAAAAACAGTTTCATCCGGAAATCTTCTTTTTCTTTGTGGAACATAACAAAATCATCCAGGATTCCATGGCTTAAACAAGGCGGATCGTAACCAGATAGAGCTCTGGGCGGGTAAAGTAATTCCAAGAAATTATCTGCAATATACTCCAGCAGTGTCAGCTGCTCATTGTAGCCCATATTATGACAAAACCGGGTATAATGGCCCACAAAACTTTGCAGCTGATCCGGGGTGCCAGATAAATACATGGCCATAACCGGTGCCAGATGGGCATCCTCTGCAATTAGCAAAGGATTGGGGACACCGGATAACGCTCCTCTTCCACGGGACAAGACGGTAAAATGCTTCCAGTATTCCATTCCTTTCCCATTTTTGCATCCCAATGCCATGAAGAAACGCCAATACCAGTCATGATAAAAGCTCACCTCTTTTCCCTGCCCTCTTTTTAAAATTTTCATGGAAACTAGCAGTTCTCCCAACAGCCTATCCTGTCTGGTGGGAAAAAGTCTGTCCATATTAGGAAAACACCGATTGACCATGTGATGTTTCTTGTAATCATTGTACACGTTCCTGGAAAATCGCTTCACCATCTCATCTTCTATATGGTAATTGGCTCTTTGAAAACTTAAGGAAAAATAGTGTTTAAGTAGTTCATAAGGATTCGCTTCGCAGGCACTGCTCACAGCGCCGAATTCCTTTATTTTAATGATAATTCCAAGAAAAAATGGATATTCTGCAATAGGTTTACTACAGATTTCCCGGCTCTGGATTTGAAAAACTTTGAGAAGCTTCTTTAAACTATATTTCTCTAAATGGCTTATATAATAGGTTTTGAGGATTCCCTTGAACGGATCAATATGTGCCTCTATGGGGGTGGTCGTCAGGACACATAAATTGTTTCCTATCACCTGATGAAGTATGCAGAGTAATGACAAAACATCCGTCCTAGTGGAATAGGTGATTACCTCATTCATCCCATCCAGCAAAAAAAGCAACCTTCCTTCATCGTAAAGTTTGTCAAGTTTCTTGTTTACTTTTTCCCATTCTGTGATCCGAAAACCCAGGGCATAAACATAAAATTCGTGCAAAATATCAGAAATCACTTCCCCATTTTCCTGGCTGCTGCAGGCTACATTGAGATGCTGTAGATCATCTTTGAATTTCTTCACCTCGGACAGCTTCACATAAATAGGAATTCTCGGTGGAATCCGTGTGATGTATCTCCATGCAGGGAAGGATTTCAGATATTTTAAAGAAAATGGAATAAAACTGTATGCAAGAGTAAGCAATGCCAAGGTTTTTCCCATTCCTGACCTTCCGACCATCAGAATTATATTGCTGTCAAATTCTCTAGCTTTTGGGGAATGATGTATATTACTAAGCAATGTATGTAAGGATTCCACTAACAAGACTGGATTCTGGGAGCCCTCTGCTGTACAATATCCTTCATATTCCTTTGCCAAGATTTTGGCCAGCTTATATCTGCGTTTCTTTCCTATGTCATTATTATTCAGATTGCTGTTTTTGTATAGTTTCCGAATATTGGTTTCAATCTCAGAGTATAGGGGGAATATGTCTTCATCATAGTCTCCCATAACCTTTTTAGTAAGAAAAACTATGACAGCTATCTGGATAAAGCACAAAGGAGCTTCCAGAAGCGGTACTGCTTTTGACGGGACTGAAATGCTCTTAACCCTGATCATGACAGCATAGTTCTGAATCTCCAGTACTAAATCATCCAAATTCTGCACATAAAACATAAACTGTTTTAGATCAAATCCTGTCACATACAGAATCATACCTATGATAAATCCATATTTAAGTACTGTATATTTTTGGTCAAAAGACCCAGGGCTTCTTTGACATCCCCAGAATACAATAGCTGCCATGACAATTAAAAAATAGTTCCATAATCTGCCGCTGTATGTGGCGGCAAGAAACAGAATTATAGTCAGAATCAATGCCAGGGTGTTGATAAATGCAGACCTACGAAACAGAAAAGTGGATAGCCGTACACGTGTCGCAAAGCCACTCCTGGATGACATAGTTATCTGGCGACCGCCGCCAGACTCAAAATTCCCGCAGTTTGCTACATTGCAAGCCGAAGATCCCGTATGTGTGCTGCGAGAACTTTGATTTGGTAATACAGATTTTTGCTTCATGATTTATTGTACTCCTTTGTGCATTAGTACATATCGTCTTCTATGATATTAGATTGTTCAAGCCTGCCATAAACTTCTCTCTATCCTTGACCAGCACTTTCATGACTTCCATACCTTGTTCGACTATCCATTTCATAGAGTCCATGCGTTTCCTAATCAATTCAATTAATTTTTGGTTTTCTATCTTGCAAACTTTATCCAACTGTCCCACTATTACGTCCTACGTAATAGTGGTTGCCTATCAGTCATTGCTTATCGATTACAAACATAGTAATTACGTTTATCTTCCATCAGACATTATCCCATTTCTATGTGGAAAGATACAGCTTCCCTATAGTTCTTATACTAACATCGGCAATAAGAATTTGCAAGTTTATCTGATATAAAAATCTTTTGTCCATTACAATTTGCTATTCTAAACTATATCTTTCACTATACTCATATCTATAACATCTGTTAGTCGATCTGTCACTATGATACATTTCTGGATTTATAGTGGCATCTTACCAATATTCACAGACCATATGAAGCTGCTGTAACCTGACTTTTACAGTTTTATAATCAAAACACTCTACATAGTCTGAAAACAAGGTATTTGTAGGGTGTTCTTTGTGTTATGCTTTTTTACTTAATTCCATTTCTTTAAAAAATCTCTTGAAGTCTTCCTGCTTTGCGTAAGCATAATAAAAGTTTATCCCAAAGGTTTCCTGTATCCGCTGGTAATTCAAAGCAACCTGATCTTCATTGCTGAATTTCAGCCCCGACACCATCTTCCCACTTTTTTGATCCAATATCTCCTCATACCGGAGCTTTCCGCCCACATCCAGCAGGCGTATATAACCGCCTCTTTCCAGAAGACAGTTTGCTCCCCGTAGCGCTCTGCTATCCTTTCCACAGACAGCCTGCATGATCCCATTCCGTTCTGTATCAGACGCAGAATCACAAGTGTTACAAAACAGATCAGGAAGTGGGTCCGGATATGCTTCCGTTTGTTCAAATAGATTGGCCTTGCATCAAAATCACTTTTCATGATCCGGAAGGGTTCTTTAATGCGCCATAGTCTATGATATACTTCACGGATCTTTTCCGTATCATAATCCAGTTCGCTGGTTATAACGGCAAAATATCCGTCATAGCGTGCGTCTTTTTGTGCTTTTTCCTGGTCTACCGCGGATATTTAACGGTCTGCTTTTTATCCAGTATTTCACCCGTTTCTTTTAGAACCGTTTCTTCTTTAATGTACCAGTCCTTTTTCTGATTTTTCTGATAACCAAGGGAGACATCCAGCTCCGCCTCCATAAGTTCCTGAAGAATGTCTTTAAAACTTTATTTAAGAAGATAGTAGACATTTGCAGCACTGGAAATGTTATTTTCTGAAATAATCTGTCGGATTTGCTCCTTAACGACTGCCATAAAAATACTCCTTTTGATAAGAATTGTCATACCTGAATTTTTACCCAAAAGGTTTTGAAGCAATTTATCAGTCGGATAATTTTCAAATACAAAATGACCTCTTTTATTATGATTTTTCCTTTTCTAATAACATTGCACTATACCAAATTGCTTTTTTCTGCGCTCTTTTTTTCGTCTTCCTTCCCAATATGCTTATCCATAGGCAACAGCTCAGGCCCATCTACACCGAATACCGGCATATAATCATAACCGTCCGGAAACGTTTCTCCATCTCGGAACAAGTACGCCTCATAGAATATCAAACCATGTGGCTTGATCTTAAATATGAAAAAAAGTGTCCCTTCTTTCACTATGCGATCAGCCACAGTTTCATAAGAAAGGTGTTTTTCTAATTTACCAAAAACAGCTTCTATGTCTTCTTTTTTCGTTACCCTTGACTGAAGTTTACCTTCAAAGTCTTCTACAGAATAAAATTTGTAAAATTGCTCAACTTGACAAATTTTCAATGTACTTTTATTAAAGAAAACACATAGCAAGCTTTCATCCTCTCCCTGAAACATAACATAATTCACCCGGTCTGCAGACCTGACACATTCAAATGGATAATCTATATCCACATAGGGGAAAAGTTCCAGCATGGAGAAATCCTTATGGCCATTCATGATTCTTTTTATTCTTTCCATATCTTCTGACGGATACTTTTTGGTAATCAATTCTTCATAAGGAGTTTCATTGTCTATCAAATCTAACAATGTATCTTCACTCCTCATTTCTTTTCCACCACTTGCAATATGTTTGTCTATGGCCAGCATTTCCGGTGCCCCATTTCCAAAAGACGGCATTTTTTCATAATTTGTCGGAAGACCTTCTCCATCCGGGAAAAAAATCATATCATAATATACTGAAGACATATTTTGTGGCTGTGGTTCCAACAAAAAGAGAATCGTTCCTTCCTTTACCACCCGGCTGCGGATATTTTCAAATTTAAGGTGTCTGCTCAATTCACCAAAATCCACTTCCACATCATCTACAGTGGTTATCCCCGGACGCAGTACCATTTCAAAATCTTTTAAAGAATAAAATTCAGAGAACTGCTCTACCTGGTAAATTTCATAACTTGTTTTATCGAAAAAGATACATAACAGACTTCTATCCTCCCCTTGAAACAAGACATAATTCATCCGGTTCCCTTCCCTGACACATTCAAATCTATATTCCACATCAATATATGGAAATACATTAAAAAGCGTAATATACTTATAACGGTTCGCTAATTCTTCCAGTTTTTCCATTTCTTCTGCCGAATACCGTTTCGTAATCAGTTCTTCATAAGGGGTTTCATTATCATACAATTCCTGCAAAATATCTGGATCCCGGTATGTTTTTGGCTTTTCCTCATTTTCGCCTTCTCTCTTGCTTTCACTTGCTTCCTCATGATTATTTTCTTCTTTACGATTATTTTTTTCTTTACGTTCACTTTCTTTATTACTTCCGGTTTCTTCTTTGTAATTACCTCTTTCTTCTCTTTTGCTTTCATCTCCGCGATAGTTAGATGTCATATTATTGCTGTCTTTTTCATTTATTATCTCACTTTGATTCACAACAAAAGCCGGTCTTTTTAATCCTGCAAAAAAGGCAACTAGTACAGCATTTTTTTGATGCTCATATACTATCAAGGCTGTTTTTAACC
>CAJUGD010000026.1 GCA_910586205.1 uncultured Lachnospiraceae bacterium
GGTTAAAAACAGCCTTGATAGTATATGAGCATCAAAAAAATGCTGTACTAGTTGCTTTAAATAATCATCATAATCTCTAATATATTCATTTACATCATAATGCTCATTTGACAACACAAGCATTACTGAATCTTTTGAAAAATCATACATTTCTTTCCAAATCATCCTTGGTATATAAATCCCCATTCTTGGTTTATTAAGTTCCACAACTGCTGTTGAAAATCCGTCATCAATTTTTACCTTTGACGTACCCGCCACATTTACTAATACAAAATCAGATCTCTTATTTGCATGTTGTCCCCTTATCCAGTTTCCATCCGTTCCATACATATAAAAAACACGCTTAATTTCAAATGGTATATCTTCATTCCCTTCAATTACAACAAGATTACCTCTCTCATCCCCCATCTCATTAAATTCAAAAACCTTAAAATGTTCGTGTATATTCATGTGGTTATTGCTCCTTTGCAACTATTACCTTTTATATTTTTTCTTAACATCTTTCAGTTCAATAATGTCACTATGTTTTCTAATAACCCTTATAGCTAAATCAAATGCTGACCATACAGATTCTTTCGTGAGTTTGTGAAAAAAGGAAACGCAAAATTTTTTCAGTTCAAATTTAACTGTTGTAAACTTTCTCCCGCATCCATCTTTGTAACAATCTATTCCATATTCTTTTTCCAATTTATCTCGGATTATTTCAATATGATATAAATACGGATAGTAGATCTTTTGAATCGCTTTTTTTCTTATAATTCCCCCATCAGGAGATGTGATTACATTTATTTTTATCTGTTTGTTATCTGAATATTGTATGCCCTGAAAATGATAAAAAATCAATTTTCCTCTTTTTCTTTTATTCAAAACATATAAAATATTATTTATTTCTTTTATTTTATAATTTGGTAAATTCCAAGGAGCTACTCCGCCGCCGAAATGTTGGTATTCATATACATCCTCGTATTTTTCTCCCCAGTCTGTTAAATAACGTTGATCTCCTGATTCTTCTAA
Source organism: uncultured Lachnospiraceae bacterium (assembly GCA_910586205.1). Lineage (GTDB taxonomy): Bacteria > Bacillota > Clostridia > Lachnospirales > Lachnospiraceae > Brotaphodocola. Next base: position 1,015 of record CAJUGD010000026.1, read on the forward strand.
ACTGCATTCCTCCAGACATTGTAAACGCCATTTTTCCAGCAGTTTTTTTCCTTTTTCATTATTCTTAAATGTGTTAAATTGTACACAATATTTCCCGGATCTTTTTTCGCATTCTGCGCCATGATAAGTATCAGGAAATCTATGCTCGACTAGTCCTACCGATCTTTTACTCCTATAAAATTCATTCAAAAGTATCTGTGGTGACTGATAAAAGAACAAGTCAGAATCTATATAGGTACAGCAGTCTACGGGATAATGTTCTAACACATACTTTATAATTGCAGGAGTACATGTCCAGCAGTATTCACCCTTTGATCTTTTATCCTTAATATCTAATAATTCTTTTGATTCAAATTTCTTTAAAGTGATTAATTCAACTTTTTCCAAATCTAAATCCAGCAATACCTTTTCTGCTGCCTCATCAAAAGGGAAAAGATATAATATGAAATTTTCACAAACATGTCTTAATGAAAAATAAAGAGCCAGCCCCTTATCTAAATAATTTGAATCAAATAATGTACATAAATGTATCGTTCTCACCATATCCCCCCCGCTCAACTATCTTTTGAAGACACCTTCTCATAATAGGTATCTGGCTTCTCCTGATCGAATATCTCATTGGCCCACATGACTGTTACCAGATCTTCTGTCCCTATATTAGCAATGCTATGGGTGTATCCTGGAGGAATATCAACCACTTTCATTTTTTCTCCTGATACTATAAAGTCAACAACCTGTCCTGTAATCATATGGCAAAGCTTAATTAGCGCTGTTCCCTTTACAACAAAAAATTTTTCGACCTTCGTATGGTGCCAATGATTTCCTTTCTCCTTGCCAGGCTTAACAATATTCACTGATACTTGTCCAAAATCTCTGGAATGTAACAACTCCGTAAACGCCCCTCGTTCATCGGTATTCATTTTAAGCTCATAACAATATTCTTCTGGTTCCATATAGCTCAAATATGTGCTGTACAGCTTTTTTCTCATAGGCATTTCAAGACTGGGGATTTCAAATAGCCTTTGTGCCTGTCTGAACGACAAAAGTATCTCCCCTACCTCGCCTACCGTAGTCTGGTAAATATCTTTAACTTCTATGTATCTAACTCCTAAATGATCCTTTGCATCAATGCAGGAAATAATACTTTCTACCACATCATCCACATATATCAAATTGATTCTGGCATTTGGATCATCTATCACAATTTTTTGGTCATGTGAAATATGATAGCAAAAAGTAGCAACAACGCTGTTATAATTGGGCCTGCACCATTTTCCGAAAACATTTGACAGCCGATAAATAGAAAGTCTTGAATTTGACTGCCTTGCATATTTATTTAATATTTCTTCTGCCTCTTGTTTACTTCTCCTATATGTTATGTGCCTGCTGTTCATAACAGTGGATGTATAGATGATATGAATTGTCTTTTGCTTTTCCTTAAGCAGATTTACAATATGTTCTGTAAATTTCACATTCCCAATATAATATTCATCTTCAGAAGAAGGTCTGTTTACTCCGGCCAAATGAATAAGAACTTCACATTGTTCTATATATTGTTCCAGTTCTTCAGGTTTTGTTTTTCGATTGCAAAGCAACAGTTCTCCATAATTCCTATTTTTCAATTCCATGATGAGATTTTTTGCAATAAATCCATCTGATCCGGTAATCAAGATCTTCATCTTGCCTTCCTCCAAATATTTAGCTGTTCCTTTATAAAAGGTAACTCTAATAATCTTATTTTTATCTGTTCTATGTTTAACTGTTCCGTATTCGCTGAAGTAAATTCTGTAATATTGGCTCGCTTTAGATTACCTTTAATAAAATAATTGTCATAATTTAAATCTCTGTTATCAGCAGGCACCCGATAGTAATCTCCGTGATCAATCGCTCTGGCACATTCTTCATTCGTCAGCAATGTTTCATGCATTTTCTCTCCATGCCGTATTCCTATAATATGTATACGAGGCTGAATCTCAAAAATCTCACAAAGCGCTTGTGCTAGATTTCCTACAGTACATGCCGGTGCCTTCTGTACCATAATGTCGCCTGTATATGCATTTTCAAATGCATAATTTACCAGCTCTACTGCATCATTCAGGCTCATTAAAAACCGGGTCATTTTTGGTTCTGTCACGGTAAGCTCTTTTCCTGACATAATCTGCTCGATAAATAATGGAATTACGGAGCCTCGGGAACACAATACATTTCCATATCTTGTGCCGCAAATCAACGTTTTTTCCCAAACTACGGTTCTGGACTTGGCCACAAAAACCTTCTCCATCATAGCTTTTGATGTTCCCATCGCATTAACCGGATATGCGGCTTTATCTGTGGACAGGCAAACCACTTTTTTTACACCAGCCTCAATCGCTGCAGATAGCACATTCTCTGTTCCTAACACATTGGTTTTCACTGCTTCTATAGGAAAAAACTCACAAGAAGGAACCTGCTTTAAAGCTGCTGCATGAAATATAAAATCTACGCCATGCATGGCATTTCTTACACTATGAATATCACGTACATCGCCAATATAAAATTTTATTTTTTGAAAATGCTCTGGATACTCTGATTGATATTCATGGCGCATATCATCCTGCTTTTTTTCATCCCTGGAAAAGATCCGGATTTCCTGAACATCTGTCTGTAAAAATCTTCTCAGCACTGCATTTCCAAAAGAACCTGTTCCGCCGGTGATAAGTAATGTCCTGTCTTTAAATAATTGTTTAGAATACTCTTTTTGATTCATTTTATCATTTTCCTTGAATTATTTTTTTATAAAAATTATTTCCGATATTATATGGATTTAACGGATGATAAACCGCATCCTCTATCTTTCTGTAATCTTCCCTATCCTTTTCATAGCGCAGCAGAGATTCAAGAAGCTCATAAACAAAATACATGCTGCTGTATGGATCCATGTTCTCTCTTATCAGCAATTCTCTTACTCCCGAAAGAATTCTGCTTTCCGCTTCTTCTTCCCCATCTATTTTCTGAATACATTCTCTTACTGTTTCATCCATACAACTGTCAAATGCAAATTTCAGCTTTTCTTCTAATGATAATGGGCAATTTTCGGCCTGCAGCCCCCGTATTTCGGTTGTCAAACCTGAAATCCTTCTTTTACATAATATCTCGTAATCTTCTCTGGGCAAATTCCATTTTTGAAATAGTATTTTATATTGTTCATATATTTCATTGTACATAGAATGTACATATGGATAATACTTTCCGATAGATGCATTCATGTTGGAAATTTCATATATATAATGCATATATATGGGTTCCTGCAAAACCAGTGCAGAATTAATTTTATTAGCAATACTGATATTATATAAAACATCTGCCCCATATACGTCATTACGAAACAACTGTCCCTGCATAACCTCCCTGCGATACAAATTTGCCTGATTATAGGCTAAGGAACTTGATATAAAATATGGCCATGCTTTTTGCACCTCCTTTGCATTTCCATAATATTTTTCTTGTGTCACTTTCCCATCTAATCGAAATTTATCATATTCAATAATTCTTTGTTCTGAGTCACAGACATTTGCAACAACCTTTGTCCAGATAATATCAGGCTGGAAAGCTTCTGCTTTTTTTGCCATCAGCAACAAAGCGCCTGGCATCAGTTTATCATCTGAATTTACAATGTAAATATAATCTCCCTTTGCAGCCTTTATTCCATTATTAAAACTGGCATATATCCATTGATTCTTCTGATGGATCACACGAATCCGTTTATCAAAAGCAGCTATTTTATCTGCCAGCTCAGGTGTGTTATCTGTAGAACCATCTTCTATGATAATTAATTCAAAGTTCTCATAGTCCTGCTCTAATATGCTCTTTACAGCTAATGGAAAATATTTTTCATTATTATATACGGGCATTATAATACTAAACATCAGCAGTTCAGTCTCCTTTGATCAATCCAGGTAAACACAAATTCATATGTTTTTTCTATCTGATATCAAACGGTGAAATTATTTTGTTATCTTGTATTCCAAAGTCTCTAAGAGTATTCCGCATTTCTTGAATATACATAGTTCTGTTTGTAGAAAGAATTATAAAATCGTATTGTAAACCCATTATTTTATTGACAGGTTGTGTTTCCCATTTTCCAAGTTTATATCCAACTATTTTACTGTCTATCCAGGCAACAACCTCAGCCTTATGCGTATTATTTAGAAAAGATATAATATTTTTCCCTATACTTCCGGCTCCAAAAATAACAACTCTGCAATTTTTTTTAACTTCTCTAAAAGGATAAATATAATCCAAATTATCCTTTTGCAATGTTTCAAAAAAATACAGCATATGAGTGCTTAATAAATATCCTCTTATAATGTTATTTAACGTCTTTTTTCCATCTTTCAGAGTATTCGATAGTTCATTCAGTTTTCTTTCTAAAAGAGCAAATCTTTCTTTAGAATATGCACTCTTGTTATTTGTATTGGAACTGCTTCGCTGTACATAATGATAACCATCATTTCTTCCAAAAAAAATACTATTTGTATTTATCAAAAGCACAAGGCAAAAATACAGATCCTCTCCTCTGGTTAAGCTATTGCTCACCTGATTCTGTACAAGATTGTATAATTCCTTTCGGATACACTTATTACAAATAGAATAATCAATATCATTTTGAAAACCATATTGTCCGTTTACTCGTTTTAATGTATCTGATTGAAACTCTGCTAAATCAATATCTTTTCCCGTATCAGCCAAACAAAGAGAGGAATACTGTTCGTTTTCTTTATAGTAAGAAATGCTCCAAATCACATCTTTTCCTGTTTTTTCAATCATTTTAACAAAAGTATCAATATACGTTTCTTCTATCCAATCATCGCCATCTATACTTACAATATATTCTCCTGCAGCAATCCTTCCACCTGCTTTTCTCGCTGATACAACACCTTCATTAGATTTATGAATCGTTATAATTCTTGAGTCCTGTTCTGCATAATAGTCACAAATAATTCCTGAATTATCAGTGGATCCATCATCTACTAAAATAATCTCAATATCCTTGTAATTTTGGTTTATTATACTTTCTATACATTTACACAGATAGCCTTCTACGTTATATATTGGAACAATTATAGATACTTTCATCTGATTTTTAACTCCTATAAATAAGCTTAGCTTCCTATCTCCATTCTTTCCAAGTCTTCCACAATCAGCTCCGGAACAAGCCGATTCTCTCTCATCACTTTCTTTACATCATAATTATCAAAAAAATCTTTTTTCAATCCACAGTTCATTACTTTTAGATCATATCTTCCGTAAAATCCTGCTATTTTTTGTCCAAAACCACCGTCCAATATTCCATCTTCCAGTGTAATCACCAACTGATGATCCTTTGCGATTTCATCCAGCAATTTCTCATCTAATCCTGTAATATATCTGGGATTAATCAGGCTGGAATCAATATCCATCCTCTCTTTTATCAAAGTTCTTAATTCTTCCCCTAATTGAAAGAAATCTCCCAATGCTATAATTGCGATTTTTTCTCCCTTGGTACAGAGCTGAAATCTATTTAATGAACCATAATCCTTGCTTACCTCATAGGCTGCATTGTACACCCCATTTCTTGGCGGTCTTATTGCAACAGGATGTTCATTCTGTTCGATGCTCCACTCCAGCATCGCCAAATATTCCTGTTTATTCGTCGGCGCCAGCATTACAAGATTAGGAATATTTGACATCATCGCTATATCATAGATTCCGATATGTGTCATATCCGTTGCAGCATATATGGATGAGTTAATTAATATCATGGTAACAGGAAGATGATTGATGCAAAGCTCTTGAGATATCTGGTCATATGCCCTCTGGAAAAATGTGGATCTTGTAAAAAATATAGGTTTACCTCCATTTTTTGCTATACCTCCAGCCATGGAAATCCCGTGTTCCTCTGCAATACCCACATCAATATATTGATCCCCCATGGATCTTCTTATGCTTTCTGAAAGCGATAAAACAACCGGCATGGCTGCCGTTATCGCTACCACCTTTGAATCTGCTTTCATTTTCTCAAGAAGGTAATCTCTGACTATTACATCATATCTTTCTCCAATAATTTCTTTCTTTATATCACCAATGCACAGATTAAAAGGCTTTACAAAGTGGGTATCCTCTTTGTTCTTTTCAGATATTGCATATCCCTTCCCTTTTTCCGTACAAATATGGACTATAATTGGATGATTCACATCTTTTACTTGCTGCAGAACAGATACTAATTTGGGAATGTCATTTCCATTTTCCAAAAATATGTATTCATATCCTAAACATTTAAATATATTATTATTTGATGTACCTCTCGTTTTACGCAAAATCTCCAGCCCTTTATATAATCCGCCATGGTTTTCTGCGATTGATATTTGATTGTCATTTAATAAAACAATCAAATTGCCGTCTATCTCTCCTCCGGCATAGTTTAATCCCTCCAGCGCCTCTCCTCCGCTTAACGATCCATCTCCGATAACCGCGATTATATTTTCCTTGTCACCTTTTAAATCTCTTGCTTTTGCCAACCCGCATGCCAGGCTGATTGAGGTTGATGTATGTCCCAATTTAAAATAATCGTGTTCACTTTCATCAGGATTTGTATATCCTGAATATTTTTTATAAAGCTTCGGATCTAAATACGCCTCTTTTCTTCCTGTAAGTATTTTATGAGTATAGCATTGGTGAGAGGTATCAAATACCAATTTATCCTTTGGAGAGTCAAATACATAATGTAAAGCAATCGTTGCCTCAATAATCCCTAAGTTAGAAGAAAGATGTCCTCCTGTTGCACTGACTGTTTGTAATATAGCCTGCCGTATCTCCTCTGCCAAAACCACACACTGATCCAAGCTCAATTTTTTCAAATCATCTGGACACTTAATTTTTTCTATAAACATGGCGATCTGCCCTTTCTTCTATTCACTGGTCTTCATTCACAGATTGCCTGAAAACAATTCCTACACAAAACAGAGGGATCATCTTCACTCTGCATTGCTTTTCGTATTCTCTGCGCTTCTTCTCCGTTTATTATCTGTTCATAGGTTTCATATATCAGATTGCCCATTACATGCTTTATTCCCCAATCGTTGGAACATAAAATCACGCGCCCGTCTGGTAGTAAAACATTGTGATTGATATCCATAGAAAGCTCACATCTCAGCTTTCCGCGTAATTCCTTTTTTCCATATAAACAGGTGTCTTCCAAGTTCCCTGCTCGATCATTGAGAACCACATACACTCTCGTATCACTCCCAAGTAATTTGGCGATCTCATCTGTAACTTCTGCCTGTGCTGAAGCATAATCGATAAAGCTATTGCCATTAGGCTTCTTTGCCTTCACCAATCTTCTGACCATTTCTTTATAAGATTCATCAATGGGGATTACTGCATATCTTTCTTTATCCGGTACATGAAGAACAAATTCTTCAAACTCTATTTCTAGTATTTTATCTAATTGTTCTGGCTTCAAGCCTCTCAAAGTTGTAAACAGATTTACTTTCAATCCTTTTTTTCTGGCATATTGAATCATCTCTACACATTGTTCGTTAAAAAACGGCTCTGTAAATCCGGCAAATTCTACAAAAGTATTTCCTGGCAATTTATCTATGCATATTTTAAAATTTTCCAGTGACAGTACTCTATCTCCATTTCCCGTCTTTAGATATTCTCTGATATATAATTCCTGTGGGCAGAATTTACAGTTTACTGCACAGCCTAATTTGGTTGTGATCTCTATCATTGGACTTGTATAAAAGCTATATCCATAAGTTCCCAAATAGCGGATTAGGTCTGTAGCCTTCAGGAAGTTTGTATAGCCCTGTTTTTTAAGTATACCTTCTATTTCATCATTTAATTGTACTCTTACTCCAAATACAAATGCTGTTTCCTCATCTTTATATGGTATTTCGTCCACCTGGTATACTGATATTTGATTAATACTTTTTTTATTACTTTTCTTATCTGTGACACAAAATCCATCAATTTTAATATTGTTCTTCTCATAAAAATCTGCGATAGGAACAGCCTGTTTTCCGGCTCCATAAACATAAACATGTTTTGCTTTATTTTTTTCTGCAAAATCCAAATATCTTTGCTTTTCTTTCTCTATCTTTTCTTCTAGACTTGGCATATAAATCCCCTATCTTAATCAATTAATTTAATTTCACTTACTGGATGTATTTTCCTTTTTTCTATTGGTGGAAGCTTCCCATAATCCCCATAAAGCCGCATTAGATACAGATCATAATTTTTAAAAATCTTAAACCGATATCCTTCAAAATCCTTTTCTATGTATTCGTCAAAGCATTCTCTTGGAAGGCCATATCGACATTCCTTTCGATAAGGATATGTCATATGCCGCACCAGCTCTGTTCTTTTTCTATCTGTGATATCTGCAATGATTTCCAGTAATTTTATCCACCTGTTTCTTGGAATCTTATTGAGCAAGGCATACCAATCTCTCATAAGCTTTGTTGGAGCGTTTTTCTTTCCGACCTCTGAATACAAGCCTTTTCTGATGCAAAAACAAAGAAACAAATGAAGCCTTCTGAAAATATAATGGTCCGGCACATGGTCATACACAAAAATGTCTATAAAAACACTCTGATTCCAATTTCCATGTTCTTGACCCTCTCTTAAAAATATTGTATTGTTTCTGCGCATTTTAGAGTATCCCCAACGATAATTTTCATCTGTCCTGAAATCCTGTAAAAAAAATCGTTCTGTATCCAATTCTCTTTTACATGCATGATAAAATCTTTTATACTCAGGCCGGAGCATAACAACATCTGCATCATCATCCCAGGGAATAAAACCGTCATGTCGTATTGCTCCTAATAAAGTGCCTCCGTCCAGAGAATATTTAATGTTATATTTCCTACATATCCGATCCACTTCTTTTAGCATTTCCAGTTCTGTCATCTGAAGTTTGCGAAGCGTTTCTGAATCTAATTTAATCATTTTTCTGCCTCAACATTGCCTTAAAAATCTCAATATCGTCTTTTGTCGTTATTTTAATATTTTTTGTAGATCCCCTTGAAAAATATAAAGTTTTCCCTAACTCAACCATCATGGTATTTGCATATGCAGATGACTGTATTCCTATATTGTTGTGAAAAGCCATCTCATATGCATTCATTAATTCTCCATACTTATATGCCTGAGGAGTTTGAAGTATTTTCAGGCAATCTCTTGGAATATATTCTTTTGATGATATCTCTCCATCTATCCTAAAAATCTGTTCGTAAACAGGCAAAGCGGTTATCCCATTCCCATACTTATTACACACTTCTATACAAGAATCAATAATTTCGTGTTCGACCATTGGCCTGATTCCATCATGGATAATTACAATATCATTTTCACTACATTCATTTTCCAAATTTTTCAATCCAAAATATATGGATTCCTGACTGCTGCTTCCGCCGGCTGTGATCCATTTTAATTTTGCAATACCATACTGTAATGCATATGCTGCTAAAATGTCCTCCCATCCTTTCAGGCATACAACTTCTATTGCATCTATTTTTTTTGAATTTTGAAATTTCTCCAGTATATAAATAATAATTGGTTTATCAAATACATTAATAAACTGCTTCGGCACATGTTGTCCCGTCCTATGCCCCACTCCCGCTGCTATAATAATGGCTGTGTTCATCTCTATCCCCATTCTGTCCCTTGAAATGCCAGTGTCCTCTGTAACCCCTCTTTTATGGAATATCGTGGATTCCATCCTAAATCTGATATTTTCGAAATATCTAATAATGCTTTTGTCGCTTTAGAATAACCTTCTGCTTCTTTACTATCCGGAATATCAAACCTTACTTTTGTACCTGCCAAACTTGCTATATAATCGGCCAAATCTGCTAAAGTAATGTCTGATTCAAATCCCGATACATTATATGCCTCTCCGTTTACTCCCTTCGCAAGAAGGAATAGTATAGCGCTCACAACATCAGCGACATAAACATAAGAATAAAACTGGTCTCCCTTACTTTTCAGAACAATATTCTCCTTATGTATTGCTTTACATATAAATTGTGATAATGCTTTGGAATCCTCTTTCAAGAGGCCAGGCCCATAAGCCCGCGAGATTCTTAGAATCACACAATCTAAATTTTTTTCTTTAATATATGCTTGGCAAAGCGACTCCCCCAATCTTTTTCCTTCCGGATATCCTGCCCGAAGTGTATTGCAATTTATATATCCCAAATAATTTTCATCGAACTTGTCCACATCTTTCTTATTCTCACCATAAATCTCCACAGATGACATAAAAATAAACCTTTTGCAGCTATGATTTGATGCAAACTCCAATACATTATTCGTCCCTATTGTATTTGTCAGTATGGTTTCTATGGGCCTTGCTGAATAGTAAATCGGGTGTGTATTGCTGGCCCCGTGAATAAAATAATCAATGTTTTCTGCAATCTGGATATTATCTCTGTTAATATCCGATTGTATTAATTTAAAACAGTCCATACCTTCATAGTTGGCAAACCGCCAACGGGCGGCTTCTAAATTTCTTACCACGCCATAAACGTTACAGTTCAAGTGATAAGACTGATTTGCATACATAATGGTATCCACCAGCATGCTGCCAATAAGCCCTCTTGTACCTGTAATAACAAATATTTTATCTTTTAATATTTTAAATATATCTTTGTATTCTAAAATGTCTTTTAATTCTGTTTCATATTGACTGTTTTCGTAATATTTCATATTTTCCTCATAACAAAAACTCTGTTTTATATCAAAATCTGATTACAGATGCATATAAAAAATCTGATGCATAAGTACGACAATTTCATACTTTACATCAGATCTTTCTTTTATACTACCGGCCGCCACAATCACATCTGGACTATATAGGATTTCTCTGCCTCAGCCACTCCTCTCCTTAGTCCACACATCAGACATATCCTCAAGTCCATCACGCTTCCAGGGATTTCTTCATCTATGTAAACAGAGTGCTTTTTTAAATCTGATGTAAAGTATGAAATTGTCAAAGTACATTTCCCAATCTTTTATTCAAAAATAACAGTCACCAAAGCTCGTGCATTTATCTGCTTTCCAGCCGCTTCTCCTTCCTCATAAACCGCTCCATCACATCTGCCAAAGCCACGCTTTCTCCCCTGGTCAGCTTAAAATCACTTTGATTTGCGCCGTTAATCATGGACAAAAAATCACTGATCTCATACCGAAGCCCGTCTCCCAAAAACCGCTCCGAATACTTTTCCACCTCATTCGCATTCCCATAATGAACCTCAAAATAAGTGGTTTTCCACCAGGGGGCCTCAACCACAATATATCCCTTACTTCCCGCGATCAGAAGTCGTCCTTCTGACTTCACTCCCAATCCGCAGGTGGCTGTAGCGATTGCTGCAGGATATTTAAAAGATACTTTTGTAAAGAGATCCAGCCCGTTTTCTCCCTGGATACTGTCAAACCGGATATCTTCAAAATCCTTTCCTAAAAGCTTCAGGATGGGCAGTAACACATAACTTCCCAACTCGGTAAAACTACCGCCATAACAGGTATTTGTCAGCTCTCTGCTGTCTGGCTTTTCCAATTTTGTAAAGCAAGCCTCTACATTACGGATATTTCCTATAGTTCCGCTGCAGGCGATCCCAAGCAACTTGGCAAAGCCGGGACAGTAAGCAGTTTTAATCCCTTCCAGAAGAATCAATCCACGACTCTTAGCATATTGGAACAATTCTTCCGCCTGCTTCCTTTCTAACACCATAGGCTTTTCGCACAGCACATGCTTCCCATGCTCCATCGCTGACTTAATATATCTGTAATGGGTTTCATGAGGCGATGCAATGTAAACAATATCAATAGCATCATAAAATTCTTCCAAATCTTCATAGGCATTGATTTCCCAGCGTTCGGCAAACCGTGTTGCGCTTTCCTTGTGGGGATTGTATACTCCCTGAATGCTGACGCCGCTGACCAGCTTTGACTCAGGAATAAACCGTTCTGCAATCCGACCGGTTCCTATGATTCCGATTCTTTGAATATGGCTGTTTTTCTCCCGCAGCATGGTGCTGGAAATGTTTTTGGTCCGTTCCAGATAAACCACCTTACAGTAATCACTTAAATAGTCAAATTTACCTATCCAATCGGAACCTACCGTAAAAATATCAATATGGAATTTTTTGACATCATTAAACTTCTGTCCTGCCGCTTCTTCAATGATGACCTCATCGGCAAACCCGGTTTTCTTTACATTTTCAATCCGCGTCATCAAAGAATCCACCACATTCAGCTTTCCCCTGGTCTTATCATATGCCTCCGTGGTGACTCCCACAATCAGGTAATCTCCCAAAGCCTTTGCCCTCTTAAGCAGCCGGTAATGCCCCTCATGAAACAGATCAAATGTGCCGTATGTAATAACTCTTGTCACATCTCTTTCCTCCCTGTGCCATGTTTTTTGTTTCCTTTTCTTCTGCAGCTCTATTGCTTTTCTGGTTATGTCTTTGGACTTCTGCTTTGCCCCATACCCAATTTTTCCTTTGCAAACCGGTAAATCTTTTCTCCGCTTGTACCGTTATGATTGGCTGCTATTTTATGGAATGCACAAAGCTGACGGTCTTTGTCAAAAGGAGCGCCTGTTATATGTCCGTCAAGGAAGGCTGAAAGACTGTTAAAATAATTTTCTGTACAGCAGTACTGAAGCCACTCTGATTCCTCACAAAAGCCTGGCTCCTGATTTTTCAATTCTTCCAAGTCAAACTCCACTGCAATTTCCTGGAACCTATTTGTATCCAGATTCACGTCATATAATTTACAATCTGCCAGTGAGAAGAAACGATACGTCCCGGCTCCTAAGGTATCTGTCTGTCCCAAAAAGCACCCTACTGCCCAAAAGCTATAATACCCGTTCTTTGGTGTTTCGGGCACAGGAAATGGTGGCTTCCATTCTTCCGTTTTTCCTGTCTCTCGATTCAAACAGAAAAATTGATTTCCCCAATAGGGGGCAAAAAAGACTTTATCCTGCCAAAATGCTGCCGTAAAAAAAGGGCGTTCCATGCATTTTCGCCCAGAGGGACGGTGAGTACAGAAAAATCTGTCTGAATTCCAGGAATATTCTTTCATGTTTCCGGTTTTAGGATTCCAGCAGGTAATCGTAGTTCCAATAAAGGGAAGCAGCCAAAGCTCCTGTCCGTATGCCATCATGACCATACAGCCGCAGGAATTTTTAGAACTTGTAGTCATAAGCTGTACCTGATTTGTATTGCTGTCTATGGCCATAACATGGTTATCCGTCGGAGACGCCAGCATCAGATAATGTTCCCATACACAGCTTCCCCCAATCCTCCATTCCCCCTGTACTGACTGGACAAATACTTTGTTATAGCCTTTTATGTAATCGATCCGATCCTTTTTTGTATCATACCTGATGATTGCCGGATATTGGTTGGGAATTAAAAACAAATATTGTCCAATCCCCCACGCCCCAGCAAATGCCCCCTGCTGTTCCATACAATGTTCCAAACAGATTCTCCGCTTTATTTTCCAGTGTTTTCTTCTGTCTTTTTTGTCATGGAGAGACTCCGTTAGATGTCTGCCAGACACGGCTGTTTCCCCATGTCCTTCGTAGATTTCGTCCTTTCCTTCCCCATCGTCTCCGCGGCTTTTTCCTACCACCAGAATATCCTGTGCATTGGCAGGGCACACATAAACGGTTCCGTCAATCTCAATAGCTCTGGAATAATATCCTCCCGACGAATACCTGCACAAATCACACACATACTCATACCGGTAATCGCCATCCGGCGCATGATATAACTTGTTTCCTTGCGTCACTATCCACTCGTCCTGGTTATCCACAGAAAACCCTCTTATAATCTGTCCTCTCCAGTCCTCTGGATCCGGGCTGCTGTGAATGTTATTATTCAAAATAAACATGGGCTTTCCCGCCAAACCAAACAATGATGTAACGGAAGTGCCGGCATCTCCTATATATCCGTCACAAAGAGCAATGGTATCCGTAATATCCGGCGTATTGTCATAGATTCCCATATTACTTTCTATAAAGTACCGTTTCAGCCTGTCATAAACTGGGCGCAGCTCCTTTCTCATGGAATCAAAGGTAGATTCCAGCAAAGGGTGAGGACGCCATACAAGACATACATCATTTCTTCCTTCAAAGCACCGGAACACATATTCCATTTTTTTCAAAAATCCTATCGTATCCCACAGCATCCCGTGAATGCTTGTGTTATAAAAATATGCTTTTTTCCCTTCTAGCTTCCCTTTCCAATCTTCCGGCGGTTTCTTTGGCTGGCTGCATTTCTTGATGACCCGGTCAAATTTAGGAGATCCAAAGGGCAAAAGCTTTTCTCTTGGGATTACCGGATCAAAAAATTTGCGGAATTTCTCTGATTGTATAATAATTGCATCAGCATAAAAATAAGCCTGGCACAAAGCCTGCCCCTCACTCATGCCTCCGGCAGTGGCATAGTAGGGAATATAAATCAGACATGGGGTATGCTTTTTTAACTCACCGGAATAATACCGTGGATCAATAGTCGTCACATGGTTTCCCTGGTCATAAGGGTTGTGAATAAAAATAACATCTGGCTTTCGTTCTTCTATGTTGTAATCTCCATAAAAGGTCACAGGGACATACTCGGGAAATTCTTCCCCTTCATAGTGGAAAGTTCCAAGCGCTCCATTTTGAATACGATCATAATAGGGAATCGGCATTACATAAGCATCACAGTCCGGGTCAGCATCGGCTGCCATCCAGACACTTTCCAGAGAATCCCACATGGAAGCTTTATAGGGAAGAAAAACCATTTCCAGGCGTACTTTTATATCATTTCTTATGCTGTTTTCAACAGGTGTCAAAGCTTTCTCAAGCTTTCTGCAGGTTTTATTGGCATTGATAAGCTGATGATTCCAAATAGCTTCATGAACCTGATAGAGCTGTTCGCAATAATCTTCCAAAAAGGGAATGGCTGTAAAGCCTTCCCCTTCTGATTCCTCTATCATATGTCCTAGCTCAATGGCGCCCTCCTGGCACTGCTCTAACAGATTCATTGCTATATCAAATTTTTTTCTCTCCAAAGCATTCTTAATTTCCAAATGTGCCTGGCTCAATAGCTTTACAAAATCTTCCGCCTGCTTTTTATGCATTTTCCTCATGTCTGTTTCGTTCCTTTTTTTCATAACAGCCGCACTGTTTTTACCGCAACTGCGGCAGTTTCGTTTTCATTTATTAAATAAAATAAGGCATATTGGTCACCCTATGGGGTGATGGGAAGGCACTTTTTGGCGTCTTCACTTCGCTCCCTGCTACGTCATGTTCTCCTTGAGTCCTCCCTTTGTTCAGGTTCCTGAACCTCTTGAGTCTTTTACATGTTCACAAGGTCTTGGCATACCCAATGCGCAGGATTTCCTGCCTTCTAATGCCGTTTGTGTTTTTTATATCATGAACCCGCTGCCCGGTCCTTTCGGTAAAACCACAGACATTGCTGCAATTTATCCAGACTGCTGTCCTTATGATCTTTACTTTTGACTTTTTGTTCCCCTAATGGTGAATAATTCGTCCTTCCATCCCCCGCTTTAAGGTGTTTCTTGCGGTGTTAGTTTTTTCTTCTGCTGTATATCCACAACTTTCACAAATAAAAGTATGATTCTCTCTTTTTCCCTCTGCCCCACAGCAGTTACATGTTCTGCTGATATCTTTTCCCATTACATCCACAAGCTCTACAGACTGTTCCCTGCATTTCTGCATCAGACGCTCTCGGATATAGCCCCTCTGCCATAATGCCACCTGGTTGTTGATCCTTTTGCTGCGCCCTCCTGCTTTGGGAGCAGGAAGCTTTACCAAATAGATGGTTTGAGGTTTTTCTGTCTGAAAGAACCGGTTCAGCTCCTGATTAATATAGGTATGTAATTGTTCCTCAAGCCGTCTTTTTTTTGCCTGATATTTTTTTCTTCCCGGATTTTCTTTCTTGTTGCGGCTGTAACAGATAGCCTGGCTTCGTATCCATTCGGCATAGGGAAGCTGATAGTTTCCAAACTGTTCTCCATAACAATAGCCCTCATGAGTGGTCAGCATCTTGCTCATGCCCAGGGCAATTCCCACCTGGTTTTTAAAATCTTCATGAAAATGTACTGTCACAGACACTGGAACCATGATTTCAATACTGTTTTTTATTGGATACAATTTGATATAAAGCTGACTGCTATATTGGTTGTTATCTGTCAGCGGTACGAAAATACGTTTCCGTTTCTGTTTTGTGGAGATATAAATCCCATGATCTTCATATCGGTAAGCCTTCTCGCTTATAGAAAATCCTTCCGCTAAGTCTGTGTGCTGCTTGATGTGGTATTTGCGCACCTGCCTGCAAAGATACCGGTGCAGCTTTACAGGCTCTACCTCTGACGCCACTTCCTCATATTTTCTCTGTATTTCCTCAGGAAGTGACACCGGATCCTCATTCAGAACAGCCGCAAATGCATTGCCCGTTTTTAAAAGAAAGCGAAGATAATGCTTTTCCTTTGGCGTCAAATTATCATTTGCCCCTATAAGCTGTAAAACCTTTGTCTTTGTCCTGACCCACTGGCCCTTAATATCCCCCAAAGCGTCAAACACAGCCAAATAAAAATAAACACTTGGCATCTGAAGCTCTCCTCTCAGGCCGGATTTGGTCATTTCGTTTTGAACCGTATATCCCGGATATAGCTTAGAAATGCTGCTGATTCCTCCGAAACGGTCATAAACATAGTTTTTTACCTTCCTGCAGTCATCCGCAATCTCCTTAAGTTTTTCCATATCTTCCCGGGAAACCGGCTCTTTATTATACTGGCGGACCGTCTTGCACACCTTATCGTTCTGCATTGTTTTTCCTTGTGGTTGACAGAAAATTGGGATTTCCAAAATGTGTAGGTTTTGGTACAAAAAGACAATGAAAAATTATGGGTAAAATTTCATAGAAAAAATGATTAAGATTATTGAATTTTTGACGATAATATATTAGAATATAGCTAAATTTACATGATCAAGCATATGAAAACCCTATTTCCAAAACCTACACATTTTGGAAATAGGGTTTTGTGAGTATTACAACTATTCAGCAGGTTTTAACCTTTTATAAATCCATATTCCTGCACAAACCATCCCTGCTCCTACCCCATAGCAGACCACATCCAGCACATCCCCTGTAGCTCCCAGCAAAATCCCAAGAAGACTGTTTTTCGAGATCCCCAACCAATTGCCTGCTTCCATGTACTGAAGAATCTCTGCTAAAATGCCCAGCAAAAATAAGCTTGCAGGCAGAAGATAATCTTTTCTCAAGAAAAAAATCTGTGCCAAACAGTACAAAAAAGGGATAATCAACACATCCCCCATGTAAGATCGGATAAACCCCCTGCCGTAAAGCCCGATCATCAGCTCTGCAAGAAAAAAAATCACTGCAAGCACAGCCATCCAAATCCTTGGTTTTACTCTTACCATTATCCCTGAGAAAGCTGATCTTTCACCCATTTTTTCGCCTCCAAAAGCCACTTATCCTCTGGTCGGGTAAACAGCACATAATTGATTTTTCCTAAAAGGCTGCAGAGATACCATGCCTGATTATTTTCCTTTTCCTCAAAAAGATCTTCCTGCTTCCTGCTGCGCCGTAAATGCTCCGTCACGCCGTATTTCCGGCAATAATAAAGCTCCTGGCGCAGTTTTCGCCGGTATTCCCTGGATGGCTGCACCTTTTCATTGACCACCAGGCCGGTTACCATCTGTCTGGATGCTTTAGAGAGAACCTTGGTTTTCCTCCGGTTCAGAGAAAATCCCATGGCTCTTAGAAATCCTTCTGCCTTTCTTATGACTTCACCCGGATCAAAGTCTCCGGAAAAGGTTAAATCATCACAATACCGGCTATAGACAATCCCCTTTTGCCCGCACCATTCTGCCATGTATTCATCAAAAGGCTTCATTACCAGATTGGAGATTGCAGGCGAAGTAGGAGCCCCCTGGGGTAAATATTCCAGATAACAGCAAAGCTCTGCAAGAAGCTTTCCCACTTCCGGCGGAAAATATTTTGCCGGAAAGGCAGAATGGTAAATCAGGGGAAAGGTAATGCTGCCAAAAAAATTTTCAATATCCAGCTTCAGGATCAGAGCCTTTCCTCTGTGCAGAGAGGCATTTTCCACACAGCCGCAGGCCGCAGATCGATTGCCCTTTTTGCGGTATGCTGCCGCATGATCTGACACAGAAAAGCCTTCTAATACATAATGAAGAAGGTTTTTCTGTACATATTTCAGAAGCGGATCCGGTGCCAATAAAGTGCGGAATCCTCCGCTTTTTTTGGGAATCCGTATCTTTTCATAATGCTTTTCCCCATGGTTGGCAAGTGCATACAAGCAGGAAAGAACCTTGTCTTTCGGCCAGTCATTTTCACCTAACAGACGAAAGGAAAGAAGCATTTCCTCACAATGTTTCCAGGTACAATATTGCCATAGATCCATCCTGGCCGTATGTTTGCCGCCTGTATGGTTTCTGGCTTCATATTCCTGCTCTGCATATATTCTGTCTAAGTACTCTGCCTTCTTTTTTTCACCGGTTTCTCGTTCCATATACTGATTTTCCTTTTTACACTTTTATGTGCCGCGGATGTAAGGATTCAAATAGAAAAACAAAAGCAGCCGCACTTATCCGGATACCGCAGACTGCGCAGAGGTACCAAACACCGGCGAAGCCGGCGCAAAGCACATGTATGTGCGGATGTACCTTGGAGCAGGCTGCGGACTTTCCTGTCACTGCTTCTTCCGGGCGGCGACTCGCCGTCCGCTCAAGATCCGCTGATGTCTGGAATCCATTCATCATATGCCCTGATTTGTCTGCGGCTGCTTTTGTCTGTCATTGTAACATAAAACCGTTTTAAATTCAATGTGCTGCAGCGTGTGAATCGCGCATCAGTTCCCACACAATCACAGAAAAGGTCTCTATCCCATCCACCAGCACCTTTTCGTCAAAATCAAATCCAACCGTATGCTGGGCTGACGCCATAGATGTCATGGAACGCATATAAACCGCTTTGCCGCCATGCTCCTGAACCCGGTTCATCATGAGTGATATGTCCTCACTTCCCCAGTTTTTCGCATTTTTACAACTGCTGACCCGCAAACGGGGCAGATCCCTCTCCACTACGCCGGCAATCCATTCCAGAAAATCCTCGTCACTGTGCTGGGATTCTGATCCTCCCTGCAGAATCATCTCACACCGGCATCCAAGCATATGGGCTGCTCCCATGCAAATCCGCCTGGCCTCCTCATCCATAAACCGATTAATCTCTGTAGTCTCTCCGCGGACTTCAAACTGGATCACAGCATGATCCGGCACCACATTGCGCCCGGTTCCTCCCTGGATCATCCCTACATTCACCCGGGAACTGCCGCCGCTGTGTCTGGATATTGCCGTTAAGTTCAGTACTGCATTGGCGGCAGCCACAACCGCGCTTTTTCCGTTTTCCGGAAATCCTCCCGCATGAGCTGCCTGGCCATAAAAATGGGCGTCATATTTGCTGGTTGCAAGAGATCCCCAGGTTCCCGGCGTTATGTCTCCGTCGTCCGGGCCTTTGGTGGGAGCAATGTGTGTCCCCACAAAGTAATCAACATCATCCAAATGTCCATGGGCCACAATTCCCCGGGCTCCTCTTGCCCCCTCCTCCCCGGGCTGAAAGATCAGCTTCACGGTTCCATGAAGCTGATCCTTGATTTCCATCAAAACCTGGGCAATTCCAAGTCCCATCGCCCCATGGGCATCATGTCCGCAGGCGTGCATCATCCCATAGTTTTCCGAAGAAAATCCCTCTGCAAAGGGACGATGCTTTTCTGTCTTCTCCTCAATCAGCCCCAAGGCGTCAATATCAAACCGCAGAGCCACCACAGGCCCTTCCCCACAGCGCAAAATCCCGATGACTCCGGTAAATCCCTGCCGCATTTCCTCTGTCAGATACTCACCGGGCACGCCTTGCTCTAAGACCATCTCTGCATGTTTTTCAAGTACGGTTTTTTCCGGTACGCCCATTCTGGCTTCTTCCAGACATACCTGTCTGCCGGTCAGCACCTCATACCCCAATTCTGTCAATGTCTCTGCAATGATAGCCGAGGTTCTCATCTCCAGCCATGCTGTTTCCGGATATTTATGAAAGTCTCTCCGTCTCTTTCTGCTGACAGCCTCCAATCCTGCTGAATATTTTGCTATTTTCTCAATAATCGTTTCCGGCGTTTTTTCACTCATCCCTGTGTACTCCTTTTTTGTCATTCTCACACTCATCCTATGTACAAGCTCCCTGTATAAAACATCTCTATTCCAGACAATACTCCCTTAAAATCTCCGGCACATTTTCTGCCGGCAGAGATGCCCCTTTTATCCCCACCACCGCGCCGGCCGCCTCATTGGCACAGACGATTGCCTGACGGAGAGGGACATCCCTAGTCAAAAGGGCAAGAATGGTCCCTATGTGGGCATCTCCCGCCCCAATAGTATCCACAATATGCTCACAGGGCACAGAAGGAACAAGATAAGAATCCCCATGTTTTTCCTTACAGTAGGTTCCCTGTGCGCCAAGGGTGATCACAACCGTGTTTTTTGTCCGGGAATAAAGTATATCGGCAGCCTGCTCAAAAGAATGTGCATTGCTTAATTCCAGCGCCTCCTGCAGATTGAGATGAAGAAACGGATGAAGATTCATCATACGTTCCTGTTTCCAGGACGGAATCTTCACCCCACGGGGCCCCGGCGCATAGCATACCTGAAGTCCGGGATGTTCTTCCAAATATTCAATCAGATGAATCCCTGTAGGTTCCTCTATTTCCAATCCGCACACATAGGTCAGTTCATAATCCTTAGACGGATAAGGATCCATCCATGACTTCTGAAACGTATATTCAGCGCCGTGTACCGACAAAAACGTCCGCTCTCCAGAAGCCTCCACCAGACAGTAACAGCAGCCATTGTCCTGATCCGGCACCCGGACCAGAATGGGAATCTGCCTTTTTGTCAGCTCCCTGGCCACATAATCACCATAAGATCCACTGCCTACAGGCGTAATAAAAGTATGAGGCCCGTGAAGAAGACGCATCATATAAGCCACGTTGTAGGCGCAGCCGCCCAGAGACATGGAGTGGGAATGAGGACGAAGGTTCTCGGCTGTCCGGGGAAGGTGATCCAGGTTAATGATAACATCCACACAGGTAGACCCAATAATAAGAGCCGGTTTCATAGATAAGCTCCTTTCCTTTTTTCCTAAAAATGCAAAAGCCCGAAAATGCAATTCCTGATTTTCGAGCTATGCATGTCCGATTATAAGTTTTTACTAAGTCCTCAACCTTATACCACACTTTTCAGCCCTAAGGTCTTCTCAATCACCAGCATTACCCCTAAAGTGATCACCATCAAAAGAGTGGCAAGAGCCGCAATGGTCGGATCAAAATGGTACTCCACATAAGCCATCATTTCGATAGGCAGCATGGACACCCCTGCACTGGTAAGAAAAGCAGACAGGGATACATTATTAAAGGAATTTATAATGGCCATAATACATGCAGACACAATGCCTGACTTAATGTTCGGAAGCAGAATGTGGAAAAAAGTATATAGATTCCCTGCCCCCAAAATCCTTGCTGCTTCTTCCATGGAAAAATCAAAATTTGCCAGACTGGAAGTCACCACCCGCATGACATAAGGAATCGATAAAATCGTATGGCCGATCAAAAGGCTGGGCATAGCCGGAAGCTTGAACCGGTTCACCACATACCGCAGCATCACAAAGCCCAACACGATCACCGGAATCAGCACCGGCGACAAAAACAGGCTTTTGATCAGCTCCTTTCCTCTGAACCGATAGCGGTTTAAGGCATACGCAGCCGGAAGCCCAAAAAGCAGTGCCACAAAAGTGCCTGCAAAGGCAATAATAATACTGTTTTTTGCCGCGCTTCCAAAGCTTTTCACCTGCAGAATCTGGTGATACCAGCGCAGGGTAAAGCCCTCTCCCGGAAACTTCAGATAAGTAGTGTCACTAAAGGACGCCGCCATGATCACCACAAGCGGGCCGATCAGAAACAAATATACCAGCAATGTCACAAAAAACAAAGATTTGCTCTTTCTCATGGATAGCTCCTGTAAAACATTTTTAAGTTGTTACTGAACTGAAAACAGCTCATTCCACTTGGCAATCCAGTCCGCCTTGTTGGCATTGATCACAGACCAGTCAGGAATCAGCAGGCTGTCGATCATCTCCTTGCCGTAAGTAAAGTTGGCAGCCTGTTCCGGGGTCAGCTCCACATCGGTTCTCACAGGAGCATCCACCCCGTCCAAAGCCTCTGCAAGCTGAACTTCTTTGGATAGATAGAAATCAACAAATGCTTCTGCAAGCTCCTTGTTCTCACAGCCTTTAATAATATTCACCGCGTTGAAGCCGCTGTACACACCCTCTGAAGGATCTACCCAGACATAATCATCCGATGCAGACTGAGCTGCCGTATAAGAATAGTCTAACAGCACTGCGACCGAAACCTCGCCCTGGTTCAGCATGGTGATCGTATCATTGGCACTGGTATAGGTCTTCATAATGTTGGGCTTTAACTCCTCAAATTTTGCCAGAATGGCATCATCATCGCTTCCCGGAGTCAATCCTGCCATCTTGGCCACAGAATAATACATCAGCGGGCCAGAGGTAGTGGTAATATCCGGAATCGCAATGGAGTCTGCCAGCTCCGGATTCCACAGATCTGCCCAGGATGTAATCTCAATGGGACAGGTGGATTTGTCATATACAATGCCTAAACGGTTAAAACTGTAAGCCGGGCCATATCCCTCGCCAAACGGAGCTTTGGCATTGTCGTACACAGCATCCAGATTAGACAGATTGGCGGCATCCACGGTTTCAATCAGATCTGCGTCAATCAGATCCGCAATAAAAGCATCTCCAATGACCACAATATCATAATTCTCCGGTGATTCCTTAATCTTAGTCACCCGCTCTGCGTTCTTGCCGGTCTCGATCACCAGCTTGCAGCCTGTAGCCTCCATAAAGGGATCATAGATATTCTTCTGAACCAGCTCCGCATTAAAGGAAAATGTGGAAATCCGAAGCTCCTGCCCTTCAAAGGATGGAAGATCTGCCTTGGCATCCCCGGCATTCTCCTCCTCTGCCTTGGTTTCTGTTCCCGCAGCCTCTGAAGATGCAGCCGCCTGGGTGTCCCCGGAAGGCGTATCCGCCTTGTCAGAACCTCCGCATGCTGCCAGGGATGATGCCATCACTGCAGCCAATGCAACACTTAACAACTTCTTTTTCATAACCTTTTCTCCTTTTCATCATTTATCGGCAACAGTCCAGGCAGCAGGGAATCGGACATGAATTTTGGATGACAAGTTAGCCTGCAAGCCAAATCATACCAGATTCCACATCAAGTGACCATCAAAAGAACGCCCCGTCTGAACGGTTACTTTTATCACCAATTCCAAAGAAATGGACTTTAAAGTAAAATAATCTTTCCCGGCGTCAGGGATAATGTCACCTTATCTCCGGTCTTGTATACGCTTTCCTGATCCGTGCTGACCTCAAACTCACCGATAGCAGTGCGGACATTGTACTGGCTGCGTTTTCCGAGAAATGTACTTACCGTAATCTGGCCTGCCAAGGGATTGACCGCAGAAGAACCCTCCGGCACAATCATAATATCCTCCGGCCGGATACATGCCTTGAATGACTCGGCCCCTTCTCTGGCTTCCGCCTGGATCCGGCTGTTGTCCGGCAAAAGGTAAGTCCCGCTGGTTTCGCTCCTCTTTAAATCCATAAAATTCTCAAAGCCTACAAATCGGGCAATAAACTCGGTCTTCGGATGGTTGTATATCACAGACGGGCTGTCCATCTGCTCAATCACCCCATGGTTCATAATAGCCACTTTATCGGAGATGGCAAAGCATTCTTCCTGGTCATGGGTCACATAAATGGCAGTAAAGCCAAACTTCTGCTGCAGCCTGCGGATCTCCACCCGCATCTTCACCCGCAGCTTTGCGTCCAAATTGCTCAGCGGCTCGTCCAAAAGAAGAAGATCCGGCTTAATGACCAATGCCCTAGCCAGAGCCACCCGCTGACGCTGCCCACCTGACATTTCCTTGGGAAAACGATTCTCAAAGCCGCCCAGATCCACGGTCTCCAGCATTTCCATAACTTCTTTTTTAATCTGATCCGGGGAAACCTTGCGCATCTTTAAGCCAAAGGCCACATTGTCAAATACCGTCATGTGGGGAAACAGGGCGTAGCTCTGGAACACAAAGCCGAAATTCCGCTTATTTAATGGAACCTGGGTGTAATCCTTTCCGCCGAACATGAATTTCCCTGACATGGGAGTGGAAAAGCCTGCAATCAGGCGTAAGGTCGTAGTCTTTCCGCACCCGCTGGATCCCAGCAGAGACACCAGCTCTCCCTCCTCCACCTGGAAGTCCAGATCCTTTAAAATCACATTTTTGTCATATCCCGCAGTAATATTCTGCAGCTCCAAAAGCGCCATAGTATTCTCCTTTATCCTTTTCGGACCTGTTTGTCAATCCTGTCCTTTCTTGTCAGATTCCCCTCCGTCTGAGCGATTGCGAAAAATCATATTACAGAGTCGGGTTCAGCTTACGGCTGATGCTGTTTATCACACTGGACACCACAATGGTCACTGCAATCATCACCACTGCCACCACGGATGCCTGGGTCCAGTCTCCTAAAGACATAGCCTGCTGATAAATCATGGTAGCCAGTACCCTGGTGTCTGTTCCCCCCAAAAGCTGGGGAGTGGTGTAGGCTGTCAGACAGCCTGTAAATACCAGCACGCTTCCCGTCACCAGTCCGGGAATGCTTAAAGGTAAGACCACATGGCGGAATACCCCCAGCCGGGATGCTCCTAAACTTCCTGCAGCCAGATTCAGATCCTCGGAAATATTGTCCATAATCCCTATCAGGGACAGGATCATCAAGGGCAGAAAAAGCTGGATAAAGCCCACTACCATCGAAAATTCGTTATATAAAAGGCTGATGGGCTTTGCCACTACCCCGAAGCTGACCAGGATCTCATTGACGATCCCCTTCTTTCCCAAAAGAACCATCCAGCTAAAGGAACGGATCACCGGGCTGGTGAACATGGGAAATACTGCCAGAGCCATAAGCATCCCTTTGTTTTTCGAATATTTGGAAATATAGTAGGCGGTCGGAAAACCCAGCACGGCACAGGCTGCGGTGCTGATCAGGCTTAAGCGGATGCTGCGCCAGAATACCTGCTTAAAATAGGTGCTTTCCATCAGGGTAAAATAATTAACCAGGGAAAAGCTGCCTTCTTCATCCACAAAAGATTTAAACAACAGAGAAAACAGGGGTATTAACATGAAAAATGTAAGGAAAATACAGCCCGGCAGAATGAACAGCCAATATATGTTGGTTTTTTTCTCAAGCAAAGGAGTTCCCACCTTTCTTTTGTTGCTTTTTCATGAAATTACCATATCATTCCTGTCAGGAAATGTCAATGGGGTTTTTATAATCCTACAAAATCTCCTGATATTTTTGGGCCTGCTCCAAAAAACGTCCCATTCTTTCATTCAGGCGGCTCCGCTCTGTGCTTATATCCGCATAGAGAAGCCGTTTTTCTCCTACTAACTGCTTTCCTTGTACCCACACACTGTCCACATTTGAGGCATTGGCCGAATACACCAAAGCAGAGTAGGGATTGTAAAGAGGAAACATGTTGGCAGAAGACGTTTCCACAAGCGTCAGATCCGCCCTTTTTCCTGGCTCAAGAGACCCGATCTCCCGCTCTGCTCCCAGCACCCGTGCCCCGCCCATGGTGCCTAATTCCACAATCTCTTTTGCAGGAAATGCACTGCGGTCGTGATATTTTGTCTTCTGGAAGCAGGCTGTCATCTTAAACTGGGTAAATAGATCCAGTGTATTGCCGGAAGAAGGCCCGTCCGTTCCAAGACCAACCTCCACCCCTGCCTTTTTCATGTCCAATACCGGAGAGATCCCCTTGCCGGCCTTGCTGTTAGAGCCAATGCAGTGCGCTGCCTTTGCACCGGTCTTTGCCAAAAGACGAATATCATCA
Source organism: uncultured Lachnospiraceae bacterium (assembly GCA_910586205.1). Taxonomy (GTDB): domain Bacteria; phylum Bacillota; class Clostridia; order Lachnospirales; family Lachnospiraceae; genus Brotaphodocola. The sequence continues at coordinate 27,124 of CAJUGD010000026.1, forward strand.
TCCGTCATATGAATGCAGTGAGCCGCAATGGTCCTCTCGCTCAGCACTCCTAAATCATGGAGAAAGGCTATGGGAGTCTGTCCGTAGTTTTCCCGGAAATGGCTCATCTCATAATCCATCTCACTGGCATGAAGCGTATACAAAACCCCATATTTCTCGGCCAGTTCGAATGCAGCCTTAAGCATTTCAGGGGAATTGGTGTTTGTGGCATGGGGAGCTGCCATGGGATGAATCCGGTCATGGCCCTGCCATTTTTTAATAAAATCCTCACAGATTGCCAAACCGCCGTAAGGCTCTTTGCTGTCACAGGTTTCCTGGCCAATGACCGTCTCCCCCAGCCATGCCCGGATTCCCATCTCATCACAGGCCCTTGCCACCTGATCCTCAAAATAGTACATGTCCAAGACTGTCGTCACCCCTGCCAGCAAAAGCTCGCAGACTGCATAGCGGGAAGCCGCATACACAAGCTCCGGGGTCATGGCCTCTAGTTCCAGAGGAAATAAGAAACGCCGCAGACGGTCCGGGCAGTCGTCTCCCATGGAACGAAAAGGAATCATGGGAATATGGCTGTGGACATTTATCATCCCAGGCATCAGTATCCCGTTTTTACCGTCAATCCTCACATCGGCATCCGGCAGGCCATGGATAAGGCTTCTCCTGTCTCCTGCCTCAAGAATCTGGTTTTCGTCAAACAGGATATAACCGTCTTCATATACCCGGTTCCGGCTGTCCATGGTCAGAAGCGTCACATTCTCAATCCGTGTTTTCACAATTTTCACCATTCCTTTCGCCTTGCTCTCTTTTCACTTTAAAAGTCTGCTGCTGACGCCCTAATTTGATCTTCGGTCAATAAACTCTGTCCGGATCTTAGAATAAACAAACTTCTGGCTGTGGTACAGCCCATAATACCCGGACAGTGTGAAGCTGATGGCCACCCCTATGGAGAAAAACGGCATTGCCTCAAATCCAAACAGCTCAAAAGCCATAAAAACCGTGGAGATGGGACAGTTGGTCACACTGACAAAAAGGCAGGCCATGCCCACAGCCGTACACAGCCCTGCCGGCAGTCCTAAAAGCTCTGCCATCCCATAGCCAAAGGTAGCCCCCACACAAAGTGTCGGCACAATCTCACCGCCCTTAAAGCCGGCTCCCAAAGCCACCGCCGTAAAAAGAATTTTTACCAGAAATGCATAGTACGGCACCATTTCCCCCTCAAAACATCGCTCAATCAGGTGAAGGCCGCCTCCATTATACAGACGGCTTCGAAAAATCAGGGTCAGTACAATATAAATCACGCTTCCTGCCAGAATCCGCCGGTAAGGATCCGGAAAATACTTCCGGTACAAAGCTACACTTTTATGCATGGACATACATAGAAGGATACCCACAACCGCACACAGCATTCCTAAGAAAACCGTCAGGGCTGCTCCCTGAAAATCAAAGCCAGGCACAAGGCCAATCTCATAATGCTCTGCCTCAAGATCCAAGGTTCCGGCAATAGCCGCACCGATAAAGGACGAAAACAGGCAGGGAACCAGGGCTGCATAATACATTACCCCAATGCTTACCACTTCCAGAGAAAAGATTCCGGCCGCTAAAGGCGTGCCGAAAAGGGCCGAAAAGCAGGCGCTCATCCCGCACATAATGGCAATCTTCCGATCCCGCTCGTCCAGCCGCATAATCTTTCCCGTAAGATTTCCCATAGCGCCTCCCAACTGCAGGGCAGCTCCTTCTCGTCCGGCCGACGCACTGACCATATGGCTTAAGATCGAAGAAATAAAGATCAGAGGGGCTGTGATAATGGGAATCTCCTTGTGGGCGGATACGGATTCCAACACCAGATCCGTTCCCCGGTTCTTTTCCTCATGGCCCACCTGATACAGCCACACGATCAGCAGGCCGGCAGCAGGCATGAGATACACGGTCCAATCATACTCCTGCCACAGCTCTGTAGCAAAGCTTACCCCGTGGCCAAACACACATCCTGCCAGTCCCACCAGAATCCCAATAGTCACGGAAATGATAGTCCATTTAATAAAGTAATGAATGTTTTGCACAAGGGGCCTTTCCTTAGATCCTGCTTTTACAGGATTTACTTCCAAAGCTTTCTGTTCTTCCTTTTGCTGTTTACACTCTTGCTTTTCTTCTTGACGCCGAATCTCCTCTTTTTCGGTTCCATCTTCCTCTTTCTTATACTCTGGTTCCTGTTTTTCGTCTTCCTCTTTCATAATACGCCTCCCGCAGCCTGACCTTTCTACATTCCTTTTGACTTTACCAGTTTCGGACGATATCCTTCATCATTAAGCCTCTGTACGATCAGATTCTTATGGCTTGTCCCTTCTGCCTCTAAGGTAATCCGAAGCTCCACAGCCGCATTCCGGTTAATGCTGATAAACTGATTATGCTCCAGCTTGATCACATTTCCCTTTTCTTCTGCCAAAAGGGCAGATACCTTGGCCAGCTCCCCTGGCTTATCCGGCAGAAGTACGGACACTGTAAAAATCCGATCCCTCTGAATCAGCCCATGCTGTACCACGGAAGACATGGTAATCACATCCATATTTCCTCCGCTTAAAATGGACACGATTTTCTTCTTCTGCACATTCATATGCTTTAAAGCGGCCACGGTAAGAAGGCCGGAATTTTCCACGATCATCTTGTGGCTCTCCACCATGTCAAGAAATGACACGATCAGCTCCGAATCCTCAATCACAATCACATCATCCACATTTTCCTGAAGATAGGGAAACAGCTTTTCCCCGGGATGGTGTACTGCCGTGCCGTCTGCAATGGTGCTGACTGTGGGAAGATTCACCACCTTTCCTGCTTTTATGGATGCCTGCAGGCAGGCAGCCCCGGACGGCTCCACGGCTATCACTTTGATCTTAGGATTTAAAAGCTTTGCCAGGGTAGCCACACCGGTGCAAAGTCCCCCTCCGCCCACCGGAACCAGAATATAGTCCACAGTAGGCAGCTCCTTAATAATCTCCATGGCAATGCTTCCCTGCCCTGCCGCCACATCCGTATCGTCAAAGGGATGTACAAAGGTATAGCCCTTTTCTGCTGCCAGCTCATAGGCATGGGCACAGGCTTCGTCAAAATCATTGCCGCAGAGAACCACCTCTGCTCCGTAATTTTTCGTGCGGTTAATCTTGATAAGGGGCGTGGTAGTGGGCATTACAATCACGGCTTTTATTCCTGCCAGCTTTGCCGCATAGGCTACTCCCTGGGCATGGTTTCCCGCTGAAGCCGCAATCAGCCCTCTCTCCTTTTCCTCAGTGCTTAAGGTACTGATCTTATAGTACGCTCCTCTGACCTTGTAAGCCCCTGTCACCTGCATATTCTCCGGCTTAAAATAAACCCGGTTTCCTGTTTGGGCTGAAAAATACTCGCTGTATACCAGCTTGGTCTCCTGAGTGACCTTCTGCACCACCTCTGATGCTTCTTCAAATTTCTCCAGTGTCAGTTCTTCCATGATTTCCTCCATTCTGTGCATACTGTCTATTCCTTCACCTGAAACAGCGCATTTACAAAATCCCCTGAATCAAACTTCTGCAGATCATCAATCTTTTCCCCAACACCCACATATTTTACAGGGATTCCCAGCTCCGACTGAATGGCCACAGCAATTCCTCCCTTTGCCGTCCCGTCCAGCTTTGTGAGAATAATCCCCGTAATATCCGCCACTTCCATAAACTGTCTTGCCTGGGACATGGCATTCTGCCCTGTGGTCCCGTCTAACACCACAAGGGTCTCCCGGTAAGCGCCCGGATATTCCTTATCAATAATCCGGTTAATTTTTTTCAGCTCCTCCATCAGATTCTTTTTGTTATGAAGCCTTCCTGCCGTATCGCAGATCAGCACATCCGCTTTTCTGGATTTGGCTGCTGCCACTGCGTCGTAAATCACTGCCGCCGGATCAGAGCCTTCCTGCTGGGCAATCACCTCCACCCCTGCCCGGTTGGCCCACTCGGTAAGCTGCTCTATGGCAGCCGCCCGGAAAGTATCCGCAGCCGCCACAATCACCCGCTTTCCGTCATCCTTTAACTGTCCGGCCAGCTTGCCCACAGAGGTGGTCTTTCCCACTCCGTTGACCCCGATTACCAGCACCACAGAGGTCCTGTTTTCAAACTCATAGGCATTTTCCCCCAGATTCATCTGATCCTTTATGGAATCAATGAGAAGCTGGCGGCATTCTCCCGGCTCCTTAATATGCTGCTCCTTTACTTTTTTCCGCAGATTCTCCATAATGGAGGCTGTGGTCCGGATACCCAAATCCCCCATGATCAAGGTTTCTTCCAGCTCCTCATAAAAGTCCTCGTCAATGGCCGAAAAGCCGCTGAAAATCGAGTCCATGCCAGACACAATATTGTTTCTGGTCTTGGCCAAACCGTCAACCAGACGGCTGAAAAATCCCTTCTTCTTTTCTTCCATACCCCTTTTGTTCCTTTCTTTTTGTTTTTGCATTACATTTTCACTATTTTGTTGCAATGTGTTTGAAAATCGTTTACGCCTCAAGCTGATCCTCAATCAAGTTCACGGACACCAGGGTGGATACTCCTTTCTCCTGCATCGTGATTCCATACAGCCGGTCTGAGGCCACCATGGTTCCCCTTCTGTGGGTGATCACAATAAACTGTGTATTTTTAATCAGCTTGTGAAGATATCCGGCAAACCGATCCACATTAGAGTCGTCTAGCGCCGCCTCAATCTCATCCAGCAGGCAAAAGGGCGACGGCTTTAGATTCTGGATTGCAAACAAAAGGGAAATGGCTGTCAGCGCCTTCTCTCCGCCGGAAAGCTGCATCATGTTCTGCAGCTTTTTCCCCGGCGGCTGGGCAATGATCTGGATTCCTGCCTCCAGAATATCCTCTCCTTCCATCAGCTCTAACGTACCGTGGCCGCCGCCGAACAGCTCTTTAAAAACCCGGTCAAATTCGTTCCGGATTTCCCGGAATTTCTCCTCAAACTGCCTGCGCATGCCTGTGTCTAACTCCTCAATGATCTGTAAAAGGGTCTTCTCCGCCTCCACCAGATCATCATGCTGGGTCTTCATAAACTCATACCGTTCCGAAATCTCCTTATAGTCCTCAATGGCATTTACATTGACATTTCCTAATGCCCGGATTCCGTTTTTTTGCTCCTCAATCCTTTCCCGAAGCTCTGAAAGCACAGTCATCTCCGGATCCCGCAGGGCCTTTGCGGTGGAAAAAGTCAGCTCATACTCGCTCCACATATAGTTTACATGGCTCTCTAACTTTTCCTCCAGCTTTTCCTTCTGGCTCTGAAGCCGAAACAGATCCTTATCCAGACGGTTTGCCCGCCCGGCTAATTCCTCCCGTTTGGTGAAAATATCCTTCTGCCTTTTGGCCATGGACTCCCGGCGGTTTTTAAGCTCCTCTGCCTGCTGTCCGAAAGTCTCCCGCCGCCGGACGGCATCCTTTGTCTGCTCTCGAAGTTCTTCAATCTGCCTGCGCTTTTCTTCGATAATCCTGCCGGAATCTCCTGTTCCGGATTCCAGCCCGCTAAGCTCCTCCTCCAGACGCCGGATCTCCTCTCTGACCCGCCGGATATTTTCCATCACAAAATCCACCTGCTGCTTTAAGCCTGCCTGTTTTATGCGGGCATCCTCCAGCTCACGGGCCATAGAGTCTCTTTCCTGTCTGGCCCCGTCCATCTGGCCGGTAAGCTGCTCCACTGCCCGGCTGGCCTGTTCATTCTGCTGATTCAGCACTGCAAAATCCTGGGTAAGCTTCTGCCTGCTCCCTTCAATGTCCCGGATCTGCATTTCAAGCTGTTGATTTTCCAGATTCAGATCCTTTGCTGAATCCCGTATTTCTTCCTTTTTGTCCTCAAGCTGGCTGACATTGATCCGAAGAGTATTCTGGTTTAAGGATTCCTCATGCTCCTGATTCTTAATCCGCTCTAATTCCTCCTGCTTTTCCTTTAAAATCCCCTCGCTCACTGTCAGCTCATCCTGAAGGCGCTCTGTTATGGACATTGCCTTTTTGCAGGCTTCTTCCAGCTCCTCTAACTCCCTCTTTCTTCCAAGAAGATTGCTGGAATTTTTAAACGCGCCTCCTGTCATGGAGCCCCCTGCGCTTAAAAGCTCTCCCTCCAGAGTTACAATCCGCAAAGTATACCGATATTTTTTGGCAACCTGTATAGCGTGATCAATGGTATCAGCCACCATCACCCTGCCCAAAAGGTATTTTGCCAGCGCCTGGTACTCTGGCTTTACATGAACCAGATCGCTGGCAAGGCCGATCACTCCCGCTTCTTTTAATGCCTCCGGCTGGGAAAATCCCCCTTTTAGCCCAATGCTTGCCAGCGGAAGAAAGGTCACTCTGCCATACTTATTTTTCTTTAAATATTCAATCAACTGCTTGGCTGTCTGGTCAGAATCCGTCACCACATTTTGAATGCTTCCTCCCAGGGCTGTCTCAATGGCTGTCTCATACTGTTTTTCTGTGGTGATCAGATCCGCCACCACCCCATGGATGCCATGAACCCTGTCCCGCACCTCCATCACCCTGCGGATGCTGTTGCCGTACCCGTCATACCGCTCTGCCAGGTTCCTTAAAGACTCCAGACGAGTGCTCTTTGTCTGATATTCCTGCTGCTGCTGGTTTAAGCAGCGGGTGAGCCGGCGCACCTCCTGGATGCTGTTTTCTATGGCCTCCTCACAGCCTGTCTGTGCTGTCAAAAGCTCTGTCATCCTCTGATCCGACTTATTCAGCTTTTCCTGTTCAGCCAAAAGAAGTTCCTCCTGGGCCGATTCATCACTTTTGCTGCGCAGAAGCCGCTGGCATACCTCAGAGCGGCGCACCTGTATCTGCTCTAGCATAGCCTCATAACGCTGTTCTTTTGCCGTCAGGGATGCCCTTTCATTCAGGCTGTCAATAATGCTTCCCTTTCCAGACTCAATCCGCTGATCCAGAAGCATAATCTTCTCATCCTGTCGTCTGAGCAGCTCTTCTGCATCATGAAGCCTTTGGCTGCTGTCCTTTTCCTGGCTTCGGATCTGTGCGCCGTCCCCCTCATACTCTGCAAGCTGCTTTTCTCTTTCCTCCCTCTCCTTTTTGATGGCTTCCATCCGGGCATGGATATGGTCCGCATTCATCTGCTCTGTGTTGATCTGCTCTCCCAACACATTGATCTGGCCTTCTAAGTTTCCCTTTTCCATCTCTGCCTGACCAAATTGTTCCCGCTTTTGATTGATCTCTGACTCTAAGTCTGAAAGCTCCTGCTCTAACCGGCTGTAAGTCTCCTTCTCCTCCTCAGACTGCCTGGCAGTTTCTTCTATGTCCTGGGACACAATGTTTTCCCGTTTTTCTACTTCCTCAAGCTGGCTGCGGATCGTCTCGGATTCCATCAAAAACAAGTTTACATCCAATACCTTAAGCTGTTCCTTTAAGGCTAAGTACTTTTTCGCTGCCTCAGACTGGCGGAAAAGAGGCCCCACCTGCTTTTCCAGCTCAGTCAGAATATCCCCCACACGGATCAGGTTCTGCTTTTCATCCTCCAGCTTTTTCTGGGCAATGGCCTTTCTCCGTTTAAACTTTACAATACCCGCCGCCTCGTCAAACAGCTCCCGCCTCTCCTCTGGCTTTCCGCTTAAGATCTTGTCGATCTGGCCCTGCCCGATAATGGAATACCCTTCTTTTCCGATACCGGTATCATAAAACAGCTCACTGATATCCTTTAAACGGCATGCGCTGCCATTGATCCGGTATTCACTTTCCCCGGAACGATACAGCCTTCTGGCCACTGTCACCTCATCATAATCAATGGCAAGCTGATGGTCCGAATTATCCAGGGTAATGGCCACATAAGCAAATCCCTGAGGCTTTCGAAGCTCCGTGCCGGCAAATATCACATCCTGCATACTGGCTCCCCGAAGCTGCTTGATGCGCTGCTCTCCTAGCACCCAGCGCACGGCGTCTGCCACATTGCTTTTCCCGCTGCCGTTGGGCCCGACGATTCCCGTGATTCCATTGTGAAACTCAAACAGGATCTTATTGGCAAAAGACTTAAAGCCTTGTATCTCGATGCTTTTTAAGTACATATCCGCTCCCTCAGCTTTAATATTCCCCGGTATGCAGCCACCTGCTCCGCAGCCTTTTTCGTCCTGCCTTCTCCTCTGCCAAGTTCTTGTCCGCCAAGGATTGCCCGCACCTCAAAAACCTTGTTGTGATCAGGCCCGCTTTCATTTAAGGTCTCATACTCCAGAACTTCCTCTCTCTCCCTTGCCTGGACCATTTCCTGCAGGATAGTCTTGCTATCATAAAAGAGCTGCTTGTGCTCCAGATCATTCAATACAAACTGATGAACGAACTCTTTTGCATTAGCAAAACCACCATCCAGGTAAATCGCCCCAATCAGCGCCTCCATGGCATCTGACACTACGGAGTTGCGGTTCCTTCCTCCAGTGTTCTCCTCTCCCCTTCCCAGCATCAGATAAGACCCCAGCTCAATCTCCGACGCACAAAATGCCAGCGTAGGCTCACAGACCACGCTTGCCCGAATCTTTGTCAGCTCCCCTTCCGGCTTCTCCTGATATCGGTGATACAAGAAATCACTGGACACCACTTCCAGTACTGCATCCCCTAAAAACTCCAGCCTTTCATTGCACTTCAGCTTATCAATATTGTGCTCATTGGCAAAGGAGCTGTGGGTCATGGCCTGACGCAAAAGCCGCTTTTCCTTAAAGCAGTAACCAATCCTTTTCTCTAGTTCTCTCCAGTCCCGATTCATATTCTTTCCTTTCCATTCCTCATATACAGCAGATCTTTTGGCTCTGATAAGGCTTTTAGCTCTGGCAAGGCTCTTGGCTCTTTGCCAATGGAAATGAAAGGGCGCCGCCCGGGCCTTCCCGAAACGCGCCCCGCTCCATCCGTCACAGCCTTCCAAGTTCCGGCAAATCATTGCCTGCCGCCAAATCAGTTCAAAGCATTCTTGATCTGCTCCACCGCGTCGCCTACCGTGACAATCTTTTCCGCCGCATCTGTCGGAATCTCAATGTCAAATTCCTCCTCGATTCCCATGACAATCTGGAAAATGTCCAGGGAATCCGCCCCCAAATCCTCCACAAATGTGGTCTCTGTCGTGATACTGTCAGCCTCCACATTCAAGACCTCTGCAATAATGCCCTGCAGCTTTTCAAACTCCATGATAATCTCCTTTCTCTGATTTCTTTTCTCATGTATTGTTATCTATCTTATCAGACGTTCATGGCTGCGCCTGCTCTTTTAAATCCAGGCTCTCTTTAATCTTTTCGTTAATCTTCTGCTCCTTAAAGGTAACACACTGAATAATCGAATTGCTCACCTCCCGCGCCCCGGCGCTTCCATGGGTTTTTACCACCAGCCCCTTCAGTCCCAGAAGCGGAGCACCCCCATAACGGGAAGCATCAAAAGCCTTTAAAGTCTCCTTAAGAGCCGGTTTCACCAGCAATGCTCCGATCTTACTGCGAAGGCTGCTCATCATCCCCTTTTTCACCATGGAAATCAGCGTGGATCCGGTTCCCTCATATAGCTTTAAGATCACATTGCCCGTAAATGCCTCGCACACAATCACATCCGCTCCGCCATGAGGAATCTCCCTGGCCTCAATGCTGCCGGTAAAATGTATGTCATGGCATTCCTTCAGCAGAGGAAATGTCTCCTTGACCAGAGCATTGCCCTTCTCCTCCTCTGCGCCAATATTGACGATCCCGACCCGAGGATTGCTGATGCCGATCACATGCTCCATATAAATGGACCCCATGCGGGCAAACTGCACTAAATGAGACGGACGGGCATCCACGTTTGCTCCACTGTCTAAAAGAAGGGACACTCCCTTCTCCGTAGGAATCAACGCCCCGAAAGGAGGACGCTCCACCCCCTTTAGCCTTCCTACAATCACTTGGCCGCCCACCAAAATCGCGCCGGAGCTGCCTGCTGAGACAAAGGCATCCGCTTCCCCTGCCTTCACCAGATTCATTCCCACTACAATGGAAGAATCCTTCTTCCGGCGCACCGCATTGACCGGCGGCTCATCAGTCTCGATCACCTCTGTCGCCGGAACCACCTTTACCTGTTTTTTGGGATAAGTATACTTAGACAGCTCCTTTGAAACCACATCCTCCTTTCCCACAAGCAGTACCTGAATATCCGATCTGTGGGACACGGCATCCGCCACTCCCTTGACGATCTCACCAGGGGCATTATCCCCTCCCATTGCATCTACTGCCACTTTTATCATACCGTTCTCCTCTCTGGCGCCTGCTGATTTTACATCCCTTAAAGCAGGGCCCAATATTTTCCCTCCGGACTTTTTGCAGTCTGGCGGCAAACTTTCCACATCCCTTCAACTGCCGCCCACTCTTTCTATTCTTAACTAATATACTAAATAATGTTTTATAAATCAATATAAAATTGTGCTGACCGTTTCAACTTTACGCAGAGCATCAAGTGCTTTCCTCTGTATCAAGGGAGCTTTAACCTTCACTGCTTCAGCCGCTTCACATTCGCAGTCAGCTCATCTACATCGTCCACCGTTTCCAGCGTCCGGCGGCGGGCATCATACTGCTTATACTGCTTATACTGCTCCAACGCCAGCTTTTCTGCCACCTCCCGTTTGACCGTCCCGAAATCCTCCAAAACCTTCCGGCCATTGAAGCGCAAGAACTCTCCCAGCTTGTTTTACCTATTCTCTTTTTAATAATGACATAAAATTTGATTTTTGCATAATAATTGTCAATATACACACCTAAAACTCTTTCAATCGCAACCGTTTTAGCTTGTCCTGAAATCCCACAGAACTGATTCAATTTATCGAACACTGTTCATTCCAGACGGAAAGTACGGGTGCATTGTCTAAAGTGTCTGCTTGTCTGAAAGTATTGACATAGGTCCACCAAGAGATATGGTTATCAGAATGTGCAGGAATTTTACCGTACTTACCACAAACCTTAAAGTGCGTATATCACTTATAATGAACAAGTGACTGAATGGGAGGAAACCTATGGAGAAAAAACTGCTTCAAAGGTGGAAACTTTCGATGAACGATTACAGAGGTATCAAAGAGAAGCGAAAAAACAGTATATAGACAAGAATTACCATAACAAAGATAAAGGGCGAGATAATTCGCCCCTCTTTGAATATCAATATAGATTAAAGTGTCTCAAGTGTACCATGCTTAGTCAAAGCTTTTATAATTTTCCAACCTTCATAACTATGTTTCAAATTCTTCTTAACTGGTATAAAACCTAAATCCATGTACACCTTACAGGCTAACCAAGTATTTGTCTGTGTAGGAATTTTAGCACTCACATATCCTAATTTATTCATTGCTCGAAGGACATACGTTATCAACGGTTTTGACAGTCCATTTCCCTGATATTCTCGCTTAACAGCCATCCAATGAAGCCAACCATTAGATGTATCACGCCCATGAATATCATAGAATGCGGTAGCTGTAGCTATTTTCTCACCTTCATCAGTTTCAATAAAAAACATTCTGCCTGGAAGTTCATCCAGCTTTGCTGCATAATAACGATTCCATGCTTCTAATCCTTGCTTATAGTTTACAAACTCTTTGGCGGATATTTCAATATCAATCCATGCATCTCTATCATTGTCAGTATATGAAACGAAACGGTAGCCTTTTGGAAGTTCATATTGCGGCACTTCAGTAATATCGCTTTCCAATAAAAGTTCGTAATAACATATTCTCTCATCGTGATTATCATATCTGGCAGCCTTGATCTCAGGCAAACGGGAATTCAAGGCTTCTCTAATTTCTTTTTCAATATTCCGGATATACTTTATCCTCTCGACCGTGTTTCTTACCTCAGAGATTCCCATCTGTCTTTCTGCTTCATCAATACATGCTCCGAGCGCTCTTTGAATATTATAATCTAACCATTCTACCCATGTATATGCCAACCCGAATACACCGCTGTATGCCCGAAAACAATTGTCATACGCTTCCAAATACCCGTTAAAAAAGGCGGCCATCTTTTCCATGTCCATATTACAGGTTGTAATTCCGGACCATTGAAGTGCCAGCTGTAGCGCATGCGATATTGGATTACCATAGTCAAGGCATTCCAAGTCTATTACCCATGGATTACCGTTATCCCACATAATATTTTTTGGATCCATATCTTCGTTGGAGACGCAAATGATATCCGGCAAAGAAGCTCTTGCTTGGTTCAACTCCTTCTCAGCATAGATCAAAAGCTTTTCATTGTCAGCCAGAAGATCAGCAATCTCATTTTTTTCTTCATTCGCTTTAAGGGTATACTCGTGCCAATTGATCTTACTTAATTCAGGCTCCTGATGGGCAACATTCTTCGGATCAATAGCGTGAATCCTTCCAAGAATATTACCGACCGTCTTGCATTCATCATTTGAAATATTATTCCAATCAGTAATATGCCCATCTTGCCAATTGAATATATAAAAATAGTGTCCATCTACAGTTTGCATTTTTTTACCAAGGACTGTTAGAGCAGGCACGATAGGAATATCCTCTTTTTCCAAAAGACATTCAATTTTCTCTGCTCTATCGAAATTATCATGCACACCTTCTCTTCCCATTATTTCAGGATTAAGATGTTTTACTGCATATATTCCGGATTTTGTTCTTGCTTTGTACATTCTATGCATAAAACCGCCGGATACCGGTTCGATTGAAGAAATAACAGCCCCAAGACCACATTTTGTCATCAGGGCTGCTATCAATTCGTCTATTGTATAGTCTTTCAACAATTTTTCCTCACTTTGCATGCAAAATTGCGTCCAAAAATTTTTATTTGAGTATATCACATGTTTCTATTGTTTTCAAGACATAATTATGCTATAATTATGTCAAAAAAAGGAGCGAAGCATTATGCCTCTTATTATGCCTATTAAAGATTTACGTAATACAACCGAAATTTCCAATATTGCACACAAAGAGCAGGAGCCTATTTTTATTACCAAAAACGGATATAGCGACTTGGTTGTAATGAGTAGTGAATTGTATGATAAATTCGCAAGGATTAACCGCATTGACCAAGCTATTTACGAATCCGAACAGGAAATTGCAAACGGAGCAGAGGCTGTCGATGCAGAGATAGTTTTTGCGGAATTGGAGAAAAAGCATTTTGGATAAATACAAGGTAATGATTAACCCCAGAGCAATACGCGAATTAGACAACATTTACGAATATATTGCAAATGAGAAACTGGCTCCTGAAAATGCAAAAGGACAGGTTGACAGAATTAAGAAAGCGGTGTTAAGTTTAGACACTTTTCCGCAGTCTCATCAAGAGCGAAACGAGGGTAGATATGCCGGAAAGAGTTACAGACAGTTGTTGATTGATAACTATATTGCTATTTTCCGTATTGACGAACCGTACAAAACGATTTATGTGGTAACGATACAGTATCAAGGAAGAAATCTATAAGATAAGCGCCAGATGACAGAGTAAATGTAAATATCATAACTGATGCGGACGGTAAAAAGCTGGTTTTGATTAACAATATCCGTTTCAAGGGCAAACGCCAGATTGACTGGAACGATGTCCGTTTTGCCCTTCCCGTCTATGACGAAAATACGTTTGTCAGATACAATATCTTCCATGCCCGTCTTTTGATTAACCATGCTGAAAATGGCAAGAAATATCTGTATTATATTCTGGCAGTAAAAAAGAAATGAGCAAACCGTAGCAAGATGTACGGTGAAAACCCATTTCTCATTATTAATAATAAGCCATTTCCTCCGTCCTGTCACCCCCCAATTTTGAATTTTTCACAATCACAAATTAGCGTTTTTAATGAATGGGGGAACTTTGTTCCCCCTTAACCACTTCATAGCATGAGGCGCATATGATGTCAAGACCACCTTTCTTTTTGCTAAACTGTTTACAGATACGAATAAAAGAATGATCACCTTCTTCCTTTACCACAACATCTGCAAGTCTCCATTTATCACAATCAATTCCTACGACCTGATTCACTTTATACGTGACTTCCAGGTAATAAAAGCAGAAAAAGACACTTACATCAACATATCCAGAAACCAGGCTGTCAACAAAAAAGTCAAAAAACTGACTGGATTGACAACTCTGGATGCAGGGAAAAGAGAAAAGCTGGTTCTTGCCTGTGAAAAGAAAATCTTACACAATTAGATGTATAATTTCAGCAAAGTATTATTGAATCTCATTCCAAAAATATTTTCTCCATTTATTCACAGAATGATAGGCTTTAAGCTTTTGAACTTCCTCAGTTTCCAAACCAAATAATCTATGTTGGCTGATTCTCAGATCAATAAGCTTGATAAATTCTTCAGCGGTTTCTGCCACATGTTCTTTTTTGACGCCATACACGTTTTCCATAGCAATAGAAGTCCCTATCATATCCAGTCCCATACCAAGGGATGAGAGGGTTTTGTTCTTTGTACCTCCTCCATTCACTAATGGAAGAAGTATCACATGCTGTTTTGATAAATACTCCTCAAAATTTTCAGCAAATTCAGTATACTCGATTGCAACTCCCAAGGATGACAGTTTCTCCATCCTGTGTTTTAATTGTTTGTACCGAATCCTTCCAAGAAAAGAAATCTGAATCTTATTTTTCAACTTTTCCGCTCTTTTTATAAAAAGATTTATTAAATTATCCATTAATCCACTAGCATAATATCTTGTCAATCCTCCCGGAAAACACAAGCGAAGTTTTTCTCCTCTTTTCCATTCTATAGGGTAAATATTATCAATCAATGGTGTAATCGGATGTGGTATATATTTGGCATTTACCAGATACACAGAACGGTAAAATTCCGCATCTGCCTTTCCCACAGTAAATACTTTTTCCGAAACCTCTGCTGCCTTTCTGTCAATAGACAAAGCCTGCATAAAACCATACAGGCAAAATGCTCTTGTAATCAGATTTTTATGCCTTACAAATCCCCGCAAATAAATCATGGGACCACTGTCCATACCTATTGTATAAATCTGCGCATTACAGTTTTTCAAATTAAAAAGAGCAGCAAAATATGGATAATATATAATCTTATCATATTCCTGCACATTAATCGTATAACAGGGAACATCATGATAAAGATTTTTTGGCAGCATACTAAGGAAATTTCTTTTCTTTGTTCTGCTTGCCAATTTACTCCAAGAAATAAATTTAATATATTCCGGAAGATCATACATTATTTTATCTTTTTCATAGACAAGCAAATCCACATTCAAACCAGGATCCGTTACTTTTAAAATATCATTTGCCAAAATCACCGGACCGCCAATATGTTCCCCTGTTTTTGATGGCTCATAAAGAGAAAGAAACAATATTTTATCTGCCATGTTTCATTACCTCCTAATATTTCTGTGTATGTATTACAAAAGCAGTCAAATCTGAGAACCATATTTACGACATATTTTAACGGTTTTAAACAGACTTTCCCACTGATCACAAATAGAAGCTACAGAAAATCTTTGACTGTCAGCCATTGCAGCTTTTGCAAGCTTTTTTCTTTGTTCTTCATGGCAGATTAAATGGTAAACTGCCTCGGCAAATTCTTTTATATCATTGTCTGATGTCAAAACCCCATTTCTTCCATCTTGAATCAGATCATGGACAGCAGGAAAGCTGTCTGTCACAACAGGTACACACCCACATTGCTGCGCTTCTGCTATCACCATACAAAATCCCTCCTGAGAGGAAGCCATCATCAGGACAGAGGCTTCCTGCATATACGGCTTTGCCTCTTTAAAACCTTCAAAAACAATATTTTTGATAGATAATTCTTCTGCATGTTTCTTTTCATTTTCAAGAAATGCTCCATCTCCAACCACACGAAACTTCCAATCCGGCACTTTATCTTCTATCATTTTCCATGCTTCCAACAAATACCACACACGCTTCAATTCAATAACCCGCCCTACAAAAATAACTTCCTTTTTTTTCTTGTCTATATTAATATTATTTTCATTAACCGAATACGGCAATGGATTGGGGATTACTTTTAGCCGGTCTTCTTCCGCCCATTTTATCAGATATTTTGCATCCCTTTTTGTCGCATGGCTAAGCAACACCCATGCATCTGAATGTATATAATCCTTTTTCAGCTCAGGATACATCCGTATCCAGCCAGCCTTTTTTCCAAAAACTGTATAAAACACTTTTTGCCTAAGTCTTTTAATCTGTGGGGTATGTTTGATCACTCCATGATGACATTTGATGAGAGCAGAATCCAGACAGCGCATTGCCCGATCCACTGTGGAAGAAGGCATCCATTGATTAATAACAATATCCGGAATTATCAGCATAAGAGTCTGTCTTAGCCTCTTTTCAAGAAATCTAAGTTCTGTACCTTTGATTGCCCCATCCCGTATATTGGTCATTCCGTCAATACGAATGGTTTTCACCCTTCTGTCTACCAGCTCCTCAATACCATTAGTACGATCCCACAAATAGATCACACAAACCTCATGTCCCCTTTTCACCATTTCATTTGCCAATGTTCTTGTTACTGTTTCGCCCCCCCATATATGGGCCAGAAGCGCATTAAATATACTAATTTCACGACTGCCTCCTAAAAATCATAAGATCATTCAATGATAGCTAAATCCATGAAGGTAAAATGCTCTTTGCTTGCGTCTATAACATGTTTATAATCAGAGGGATTTCCATGGATTAAATAATCTGCAATATCCTCTGGTGATGAAATATCATTTAATAATGAATATGGATCTGTATAGTTAATACTTTTTATAAAATTTGTCAATTTGCTATCATAGCAAATTGGATACTGACATTTTCCCAATGCCATTCCTATAATCAATGCATGAAATCTTGTTGACAGAAGTCCCCTGCATTCTGCTATACACCGAAAAACCTCGTTTATATTTTTTCCATTATAAATACATTTCTTTATTACGACAAAAGGATTTCTTCTTTTTGCACATGCAATAATATGGTTAATATATATTTCCTCACTCTTTTCTGAGGAAAACCCAATTATGCATACTTTCATTTTCAATTTTGTGATGTAATCTATGACTGCATGAATGGTTTTCTCATAATTCTCAATATATTTTTTTCGTTCCTGATAGGTTCTTTTATTTTCCCATAAATTGATCACATTAATACCAATCATCTCCTCCTGTGTAATGTCTTCTCCTATCCGTTTTTTAAAATCAAATCCAAGTACAATATCTGGTATATAGGTTACTTGAGAAATCTTTGAAAATAATTGTGCAGAATATTGATCCCTAAATATAATTCTGCTATATTTTTTAAATACTGCCTCACATTTTTCTTTATATTTTTCTGTGACAAACGGGCCAAAATTAACATTTATAAGAAGCATTGTCTTTGCTTTTATATTTCTAATCATCAATTCCTCTAAATATAAACTTAGAAGGAAGGATTCCCCCTCATATTCTGTAAATTGCGAACCACCAATGTTAATAAAAATATCAAATTTCTCATCAAACAGCGGATGATATGCTTTCTCATAGCCATACTGTTTCAGCCTTGAACTATGCGCTAAGCTCTCCTGTAGCTTTGCCAAAATACGAAGCAACATTTTAGGGGTAGGATACTTGATCAATACAAGCTTTGGATATTCATTCAAAAGGTATTGATAATCTTCTATCTTATAAACAAGAAGAAAAAATTGTATTGGAGATGATTTATATCTTTCCAATATGATTCTTACAAAAAGGTCATCCCCCAGGTTTCCATTTGTACATGCTTTTATCAAGACCTTTTGTCTATACCCCCCCCCGAAAATTTCAGAAGATTTTCAAACCTGTTTTCAGGATAGCAAAAATCTGTTTTATAATTTTTATCTAATATTGACAGATCCTCATCGTAGATAAATCTATCTTCTATATGAAAAAGTTCATATAAGGATTCTATCCGTTTATTTGTTGCAGACGAATATCCTACAAGGGGAATCGTTCCAAATTGTTTGTGGAAAATCAGAGAAAAAACAGTTCCATGAAAAGAATTTGTGACTACATACTCTGCCTGTGCAACCAAATAGAGCCATTCTGGTATTGTTGGATAATACTTTTCATAAGAATCATTTATTTTATCTTCCGTAACATAAATAACCTTCAGTCCTTTATCTACTGCATATTTGTAAATAAAAGCTAAGTCAAAACTCTTATATTTTGACAAAACAAGATATATAAGCAAAAATTTTTCTTTTATCTTTCTGATGGAATTTCTTTTATCCTGATAAATATTTCTATAATCATCAGATGATAACAGAAGCGTTGGATCCGGAATCCATTCCGCATCCATTATCCCACATTTCCAACACAGCTCAAGACCACTTTTTTCCCTAACTGATACATAACTAAATTTATTTATTAACGGTTTAATTTCTTTTAACTGTTCATTCGTTACATATCTTTTATCCCAGCTTGCAGCATAAGAAATTTTTTCTGTCTGCTCTTTACCAAAATCAAGAAAATAGGCATGTATATGATTACGGCAATATTTCAAAGGTGTATTGTAAAAATTCCAAACCTGATCCGATCCAACAATATACATATCTGCTTCCGGCGGATTATTCTTCAAATCATTATAATTTATATATTCCAATTCGGATTGTACAAGATACATTTGTTTAAAGTCTGTAAAATATCTGGGCTGATCTTGAACATGCACTAAATTCTCACTCCATTTTCTTTTTATAAACCTAAACACTTTTGCTGGCGTTATATTTCTGAAATTAATCCCTTTCACAGTTCCCTTATATCTTATTAAAAATGGATCATGGCCTTTTCTTCGTAAGTACTCTTGCAAGGCATAATGCTGAAGCACCGCTCCATAGTTACATTCTGTTTCAGAAAGTGTCATTATTCCTATCTTCATATGCATATCACCTCATATATCATTTATCCATTACTTTTTTTAATCTTCGATAAATCTTTCCTCCATGCAAGCGTATACGACTGTAATAGTCAAAAATCATGTTGGATTTCTTCCAAAATGGAACATTTACATATTTTTTCTCCAGTTCATAAAAATTCATTTTGGAGAAATCCGCAAAAAAGTCCTCTCTATTTTCAGGTCTGGATGCAGAACGAATGATAGCAAGATTGTGTTCTTCTACCATTTTGAGAGGAATTTCTTTTGCTTTGATGCCGTTTACCTTTTTCCATAGTTTACGTCCCTTTTGAGAATGTATCATTACAAATGATAAGCCTTTGTCATCATATAGTTTTGGATATGTCCGTTGAACGCCCCAAAAATCTCCTAATGTAAAATCAGCTCTGTGTGTAGTTTTTTTATAACGACAATGGTAACAACTTTCCCTCAGAGCCTGGTGGTGCAGAAAAAAATATGCCCAAGGATCATTGGGCAGTATTCTCCGATATTCTTTTCCTGAAGTAAAACTAATCCGCAAAGAAAAACGGTCCCATCCATATTTTTTGTCACGGAAATTGATATCCTTAATCTCTGAATGATATTTTGTCTTCATGTGCTGCAGATATTTTTCCCACAACCCCGGAGATGTATTTCCGCTGCATATTAAATCTATAGTAATCAATTTGTTATAATTCTTGTCCAAATACTGATATAGTCCTTCTATCTGACAAGAAGTCCCTGAAAAAAGCACCCATTTTCCATCATCCAGAAAGTTTTTACAATCTCTAAAAGATTTGCCAATAAAGCTCTGGACATATTTGCTATTGCGAAACTTATGAATTTGGCTTATATCTTGAATATAACTATGTTTTACAGAAAAATCCGTTCCAAATTCAGCCCCAAACACCACTCCGTCATTTTCGATTATTTTTGCTGCCAGCATAGTAAAAATTCCTCCGCTACTGGAATTAATACGAATGCTTTCTTCCTCGCTAAAAGCAGCATATACATTTGTCAATCTATTTTCACATTTATCATCGCGTATTTCCGGACAAACCTGAAGACATTTTTCACATTTTATACAGTAATTTCCATCGATTCTTGGAAAGAAAAAGCCTTCTTCATTCATTTTCATTTTTATCGCATTTTGAGTACACAGATTAGAACATGCCTGACATCCTGTGCAGACAGATTTTTTTGCCAGCTTCATCTCAATCTTCCTCTCTTTTCTTTTATAAAATCAACTATAAATACCTTTTCATTCTTATCCGCCACAATCAGCCAGAATACAATACAGATAGAAACCAGCGATAAAAAACTTGTTGCTAAAATCCGGATCAGACTCTGTTCAAAAAACAGCGTAATTCCATAAGGAACCCAAACTGTAACAATCGTCGCACAAATCAAAGGTAAAATTGTATGTTTTATAAAACGCCCTGCATGGAAGCTCATAATTTTTGATAAAATCAAAATTCTTACGGCAAATGACAAAAATGTAAGTATGATTGCTATCACAAATACCCCATATGCAGGTGAACCCAGCAATACAGCTATCATTGAGATAGGCAGATTAGAAAGCTGTATACCTCCTACTATTGTCTGATAAAGACGGATTTTCCCTGTAGCCTGTGCTGCCGTCATCAGAGGATAACTGACTGAATCAATAAGAGCATCAATCAAAGTAAGAACTGTGTAAAGCGCCGCATTTACAGGCACATTTCCAAGCCAAATCTTCAGAACAGTATGAATCTCGAATGCCAAGGGAAGAATAAATATATACATTAGTAAAAAAGTCAATTTTGATGCACTACCTATCAGCGCATTGACTTTTTCATAATTTTCTGCTGCATACTCCTTTATGATAACCGGTCTGATCGCAGTTCCAAAGCTTTGAGAAAAGCTTATTACCGCTGTACCCACAGAAGATGCAATGCCTCTGGAAGCAACCACTATTTGACTAAAGCTTTGGTTCAAAATAATATTAACCCCTTGTATTTTAAAAGCCCCTACAGAAGAACCAAATAAATTCCATATGGTAAAACTAAATATTTCTTTAAACATTCCTTTGTCCCAATAAGATTTATACCGGCTCTCCTGATAACTTCGTCTGCAATAGAATCTATATAAAAATGTTATTGCAAATGTGGACAATGCCGTCAATATCCCATACATTGCAAGCTTATCTCCTGGCATTCTCCCTACCGCAATAACTACAAAAACTTTTAAAGCAGCTTCAATAATGGAGATAACCGCATATACATCCATGTTCTCATGTGCAATAATCAAAGCCATATAAGGAGTAGTAATCAAGGTACATACCAATGAAAAAATATTCGCCTCATAAATCCATATAACCGCAGTTTCCCTTCCTTTTGGAACAGAAAGATATCCGGATACAAACCATAATCCTCCAATCTCCATTAATAAAATGGCTGCTACAATGATCACTGCATAAATAATGAGAGTCATGCTAAAAATATTTCTTAAACCATCATAATCTTTTCTGCCCAACGCAAAGCTAAAAAAACGTTGGCTTGCAGATGCCATTGCCCCGCTGAACATTGTAAACATGGTTACAATTCCTGCCACAACTGTATACAAACCATAATCGGTTTCCCCAAGAACCTTTAATGTCATTCTCACAGTCCAAAGACTTACTAATAAAATAGCCGCCTGTCTAAAATAGAGCATGACAGTATTCCTTGCTATTCTCCTGTTTTTATCATTCATCACATTCCATTACTCCGTATTCTTATGACAAAAGCTGATTAGTCAGCATAGTTTCTAAAAACCCACTTGCTCCTCCCTCTCCCATAGAATAAATTAATATGTTCAATACCAAAAAATAAGCAATAAGCAGTAAAAACCATTGATTTTGCTTTGATAGATTCAGTTTGAACCTTTTTATCAATGGTTTTTTTAGTTGATTGGTTATAATAATAAATGCTAAAATTAACACAACCCTATAAAATCTCAAAAAGATCGCATCAAAATACAGCAATGGTATAATCACTGCAAATGCAATGTTTATTTGCTTTAGAAAAATAACATCCTTTGTTTGCTCTAATATACAGCATATCTTATTTATTATATAAATATAACCGATTGTTGTAATCACAAATGCAATACTCACAAACCAGGATGAAAAATTTGAAACAGACATGTACAGCTCTACTTTTCGGGTATCTAGAATTTTCTCCAAAAGGTTTAAACCGGAAAACAATATGAAAGATTCAACAATCAAAAAGGCTGCTACATAATAACGAAAATTCCTTTCTTTTATTTTTGTAACGAAAAACAACGGTATGTAGAAATAAAAAGAAAAATGAAATCCAATTGCAATGGCTACACAGACAAAAAACCACATCCGCTTTTCTTTCATCAGCAGAAAAAGTCCCAACAAAATAAATACCATTCCCAGAAAGAAACGCTTCTGGATAATGCTGTCAACAAATGGATATATTAAAAACAGATTTAACACAATACATGGCTTTTCACTTTCATAATATAAGATCAAACCAATGATGAGCATCGCGCAGAATGTGGTGACAATATTATAGCCAATGAATGTCAGATCATGCTGGTGCCCAAAATAAGCTATCATATTGGAAAACCATCCGCTTGAAAATCCTGTGAATTTCTTCTGTCCAGACATTACATAATAGATCGATTCGTTTCCCAAAAAGTCAATCCCGCCAGAATTCCATCCCAACAAAAGCCACATCATTATAAGTTGAACAGCCATAATCACTTTTGAGCGCGGCTTCATACAGCTTAACAGAAAAACTGCAGCGCTTAAAATCAAAAAGATTGCCATAGATCATCCCCGCCTCTTTGCTGTTTTTTCTAAATGTCTTTTTACTTTTGTAATCAAATTTTTGCTCCTTAAACGAATATAATGAAGGCTGAAATTTTTTGTTCTTATTTGCTTTATATTATAATTTGAGATTTCATTTTCATTTATTTCAAGTCGTTCAAATGCATTGGGAATCATTTTAAATTCTGAAATATTAACAGAATCAAATTTTATGTTCATTGGACGAGACTGAAAATGAATATACAAGTATTCCTTTTGTGTAAAGTTCTTTTTGTTTATCACATACCTTACCAAATGTCCATTGTTCCAAACAAAGAAATTTTTCCTCTTACATTCCACTTTATAGCCGTCTTTTGTTTCTTTTAATTTCGTTAGACAAAAACCTGTTGTTTTGGTAAATAGGTTGGCTGCAAATGATTTTTCAAAAACGGGAATTTTTAATAGATCATATATTGTATTGATACTCTGTTGATATTCTTCATCAAATGAAACGTTTTCAGGATTGGAAAATACCTCCTTATATCTTTTTTTTCCAAAAATCTCAGAAAAAAATATTCTGTTATTTTCATAAGTATTTCTATAGATTGTACAATGTCCCAGATTGAAAATTTTATCATAGCAATCTAAAATAGTATCTTTCAAAAATACCGAAAACTTTCCCCAAATCAAATCACAATCACAATATCCCCAAAACTCATATCCCCGCAAATATGGTTCAAAGATAAATCCATATGCTGCTCTATAATCACATAATTTATATGGGTTCTCCAGACTAATAGGAAAATCAAACTTTTTTTGAAACAGTTTTCTCATTTCCTCCCATGAAATATAATGTACATGCATATTGAAAGGATATGGGTATTTTGTACGATTATCAGTAAATAAAATCCAGTCACACAAATCTCTATTTTCCTGACAAGACTTTAAAAATAAATTAAAATAGTTAGGAAACGATCCAAAATAAGGAAGAATAAACGCAACCCTATTCATACTTTATACTCCTTGTACGATTGATTGCCCATAAACGAAAAACCCACTCTATTCCAAAAGAATATTTTCTTCTACAAAGCAAATAAAACGGCTTCCACTTATCATCAAGAAAGGAAAGACTTGTCCTTTTAAAAATCATCTGGTATCTCCTATCATATAGTACTTCCTTTGTAAGCTTTCTCTTTTCTTTTCTGTTTAAATCAGAAATCCAGATATTTTGTAAAATCCCAAACTGTTCACACAGAATCCGATTTTTCAGATTTCTTTTATAACAATCTAATTCCGTTTCACTCATGAAGTTTCTGATTAAATGGTACATTCTCCATCGTTTTTCCAGAAAATTTTCATTGTACTTATGCAAAAGTGATGTTTGGTTTGATTTCTCATAATGATAAAAAATATCTGTTACATATTTGGCACTTTTACATTTTCTTAATGCCTGAATATTAAACCAGCAATCTTCAGGGCCAATCACCATAGTATCCGTAAACCGGATAGGTTCCACCAAATCTCGTTTATATAGCTTCCCCCATGCTGTATTGAGCCTGTCCATACTGTCAGGACCATTTTTCTTTGATGTATCGTCAGGGCCTATCAGCCTTGCAAAAATTTTCTTATGTACCTCTTTTTCATCAAATTCCAGATAGGATTCTTCAAAAAGAAATGTTTTATAGCTTATGTCATAATATTCTCTGATATAAGGAAACAATACAAGCTGTGTTTCATCCTGGCAATATTCCATTAATCTAAAAACAGTCTCTCTGTCTAAGTAATCATCCCCATCCACAAAAAGAATATAATCTCCTGTCATATAATCCATCCCGGCATTTCTTGCGGAGGAAAGTCCGCCGTTTTCTTTATTAAGAATTATCACTTTATTGTTTGATTCATATTCTTTTATAATATCAGAGCTTCCATCATCTGAACCATCATTTACCAAAATAATCTCCACATTTTCATATGTCTGATTGATGAGACTTTCAATACATCTTCTGACATATTGTTTCACATTGTATATTGGTACAATTATGCTCACCTTTTTCATAGATTCCCCTAAACCCTTTCGATGCCTTTTGAGATACAGATATATTTTGTATGGTTCTTTATTCCATATCTGCATATACTTTCTTTACAATATTTTGTGATTTTGTGACAGAATATTTCCTTGCTATTTTTCTGTTTTGTAATGCACATTTTTTTCTAAATATATAATTCTTTTTCATTGAATAAATAGCTTCTGCCCATGCATCAACGGATTTCGGTTCAATACAATAGCCGGTATCTTTATGCTTTGTATAATCCTTGATACCGTTTACGTTTGATACTATAACCGGAAGTCCTGCTGCCATGGCTTCCATAGGCGCTATTCCAAATCCTTCACGGGTGGAAGGATGAACGAAACAATCGGATGCCCAATATAGCTCATTTACATTTTCCTGAAATCCAAGAAATTTAACATTTGATTCTAATGAATAGGATTTTACCAGCCATTTATATTCTTTCTCCAAATCGCCCTGGCCCACCAGAAGATAGACGATTTTACTATCTTTTAGTTTATGCAATGCCTCAATCACAACTCGATGGTTTTTTCGCTCATGAAGTTCTCCCACTGACAAAATAATAAAGCTATCTTCATCTAAATTATAAAATTTTTCCAGCTTTAAACGACTAAAAAGCGCCCTTAATCTTTTATAATTCCTGAATCCGTGAAACTGGTTGTTTTATGAGTCCAATCCCAAATCGGATTGGCT
>CAJUGD010000027.1 GCA_910586205.1 uncultured Lachnospiraceae bacterium
TTTGTCCGACATTTCCATAATGATTTTTCTTGTATAAGCACTGATGCTTCCATTTTCCAGAAGCTGATTCAATCGTGCCATAATATCCGCATATTCTGTCTTCAGAATTTCTAACTTATCTTTATCACTATTATACTCCTCAAAGCGGCTTTCATGTAAAAAGATAAAAAATGGGATCAAAAATAACAAATTCTTCTCAAAAATTTCGTCTATCCCATACTTCTGAGCCTTCATTACTGGAATATCAAAAGAAACCGTACCACCAGGTGTTATCATCTCTATTTTCATTTTATCCGGTGTTGACCTGGTATTTCTGAGAAACAGGATTGCTGAATGGGGGATTTCCACTTTAAGAGTATTCTCAATAATTTCTCCCTGGTCTAAAGCAATCTGAGTTGTATATTCAAAAATCCTTACCAACATGCTGCTGTCCGCAGTGCTCTGACATTCATACAGAAATTTTTTCTTTTCCTTCCCCACGATTGTAAAACTACTGTCAGTAATCCGCTTCACTTCCTCCCCATCCTGCTGATTCAAAAAGTGAATTTCAGGAGAAAAGACCACCTTCTCTTCCCCACTATAGCATCCATGGAACACTTCGTCAATAACAGGAATAATCAGTCTGCTGCAATCATTCAGAAGTGTGCAGAACACATCATCATAGGGGGCATTGACGATCCTGCTATTGGCTGTTTTCATTAAATAGACCTCTAATCTGGCAGGAATCCCTGCTTTTTCTTGTCCTTATGTTATTTTACCATACATAGTCTGTCTGCGGCAATATGATGCCAAAATTCCTGAAATTTACTCAAAATTTTTCTGCATCCCTCGAAATATCCGGGATATGCAGTATCCATAATCTCTTATTTTAAGATCGCAGTTACACATATCTTATCAATCTTAAGACAAATTATTTTTACCTTCCAATATCAGTTACATGATAGGGATTCCTATCAGCTTCGTGATATATTTTTCCTATCAGTTACATGATAGTCCTGGTTGCACTATTCTTCCACATCCCACAAAAAATCTGCGTACCATGCACTGGAGGGGTGCTGCCAGTCACAGTACCAAAACAATTCCTTTGCCAGCTCTTCCTTTCCACCGCACTGCTCCAGAAAATCCAGGCCGCTGTACATTGCGTTTACAACCCGATCCACTTCTTCTTTTTCGACAGCCTCATGTACCGGTATCTCATTCAGATCAAGATCCGGAATATAAATAATCTCGTCTGACAGGGAAAATTCACCTTTATAGATGTCACATCCCTGGCCAGGCTGGAATTTAAATAACTCATCCAGCGTCCGCCCCTTTAACAGTTCCTGCTTTACCTGTTCTCTGTTCACATCGATTCCTTTCTTCTCAAATCGATCCCGCTTTTTTGAAACAGCCTTGACGAATCAAACGACACTACATTCCCGCTGCTGCCAATGTCTCTGGAAGCACTCCGATGAAAGGCGCTCCTGGAAAGTCCGCTTAAATAGTTTTCTCTTCCCAGGAGCTTACTGGCTTTCTCCGCGGAAATCCGCCTCTTATGGTTAATCTTATAAACAGTCTTTCTCATTGCCTCCTCAATCTGTTTCATATCCTGTTCCGGATATCCCCATGCTTTCAGGCATTCCTTATCACTGTCAGTCAATCTCATTTCGTCTCCTCATCGTTTTTATAAACTGTGCCGGTTAAACCGTCTATGATTCCCAATGCCCAGACACAGCCATTGGGGCCGGAGCCATTCCAAAGTTTCCTCGGCCTTCTTGTTATCGCCCTTTCGGTTCCCGATTTTAATGTGACCTTTTCTTCCGTTATCTTGGTGACCCGGTACTCCTTGTCCGCGTAAGCTTGTCCATTCCACACCTTTACGGTGTACGCTTCCCCAACCTGAAACGGATGCGGGTCAATCCGGATCTGATCAGAAAGAATCCTGTTTATCTCCGCATAGGCGGCCTGGCCAGCCATTCCGGCAGCGCCGCCTTCCAAAATCCGATATGTCAGGTTCACTCTTCCGGTTCCTATGACCTTACATTTCCCCCACTGGCTAAGTTCCACTAGATATCCGGTCTTGATATTCTTCCGGGAAAACTCCACGCCTCCGGCCGCCTCCAGGCATTCCTGATAATAAATGAATTTACTGATCCCACTTTCAATAAGCAGTTCCATATCTTCTATCAATCCCTGCACGGTTTCTGCTGTAAGAACACCGCCGCCATAACTTTTAGAGACTTCCCCACCAACAATCTGCTCCAGCTTATTCTGATAATTTTCCAGATATTTTCTCTGCGCTCTTATGATTCTCTCCGTTTCCTTAATCTTCCGGTCAAGGGACGCTTTGTCTGTGGGCATTGTCCCCTGGGCTGTCTGCCTGGCTGTTTCCGCCTTCCTGGCATAATATTCCGATTTTTTAAATTCTTCCAGCCCCTTGTCCCAGGCAGCGAACATCCGGTTTCTCTCGTTTGGAAAGGCTCTGCCCGCGCTGCTGTTTATCAGGGGCTGGGTGAAAAAAGAAGGATCTCTACCCATATCTTCTACCGGTTTTTCCAGTGCTTTGTCCCTTTCGGCAGCCTGGTCGGATTTAAGCTCACACCGCTCCGACCGTTCTTGCGCCCGTTTCGCCTCTCGCTCCATCTGCTCTTCAAAACTCAGCCTTTCTCCCGTCTTTCCGCCATCTGTAAGCCCCAGCTTTTTTGCCACTTCTTCAGCCCGCCGGAGATTCGGGAATTTGGCCCGGCTCACCCATGTGTTGGATTTCCCGCTGAAAAGAAAATTATTGTTAATTTCCTTTTTCAGATCTTCTGGCAGTGCCAGGTAATCTTCTTTCTCAAAATGAAACTCCAGTTTGTGCGTTTCCATGTTCATGACATAATCATTCATTGCCACTCTCCTCTCCCGATTCCTGTGATGTGATTCAATAAAATTATGGTTTCGGATCAACACCATAAAGGGACATTCTATATATCCTTATCTGATCTTTCGTTCCTGAACACGAAATAAAACCGCCAGGGTGATCAGCTCACCAAGGCGGTTTATCACAAGACCATATAAAACTCTATCTTCCATCATTCCTATTATTATTTTGTCTGCTCCTGTCCGGAATCAAAATTATTCTTCTGTCCCGGCGCTTTCTGATGATTCTTCCTGGGTTTCGGCTGGTTCCTCTGCATGGTCTGTTTCTTCCCGGTGGAAAAAGACAGACTCATCACAGGCTACCCATACACGCCCAAGACTTTCCCCTTTCATATCAAACCGGTAATCTCCTTTCACCAGATTTGGAACCTTAATCACATATTTTCCGTACTCATCCGCCATGACATTCCCGGGCGTGGTGCTTTTCGAATAGACGGTTCCATCCGGCGCGGTCAGCTTAAGATCTGCCAGGGCCCGGTCCGCGTGCTCCCAGGTAATGGTAAAATCGTGGGCCTGGCCGGACGGCCCATAATAAATCCGGATACTGCCGCTGCTCCCATTATGGACATAGCTGGTGGCGTTTCCGCTGTTAAGGCTTACCTCCACACGCTTATGGATCTTGTCAAAATTGGAATAAAGGAGCTGCCACTCCCCTGCCGCAACTCCGTTGACCGTTGCCTCCAGGTAGGTATCGCTCTCCGGATTACCGGCGCTGTATGTCCTGCTTTCATCTTCCGTAAGCGTTACGCTTTCCCCTGTGGGGCTTACCAGATATACCTTTGGAAATGTCCCGTTCTGGCCGGCGCTTATCCGGCTTTCCTCATCCATATACCGGTACGCCACGGTCACCGCCATGGACTCCTGGGTGCTGTCTACGGAGATCTGATAACGCTCTTCATAATCTTCCGGGTTAAGAACCGTCTGTGACTGTGCCGGAGGCTGTCCTCCTGCCGTTTGGATTCCGTTTTCTTCCTGCCATTCATAGAACGTCAGGGTTTTTCCCTCTTTCCCTTCGTAATAATAGGCAGAATTCAAATCGATCCCGCTCTCATCCACTCCCCGGTCCACGTTTAGGAATTTCACAAATCCGAGATTGTTAATCAGATAATACCCGCTTCGGAAGTACGCCGGCACCTCAACGATGGCGTATCCGTCTGTGGAAAGGGTGTATTTTGCAGTCTGGTAAAGCTCAAAGGACTGGTAATACCTGGTGTCGGCAGCAACAGAAACCGGGGTATGCTGCGTGCCCAGATACAGATCCACCTTTGCCGCCGCGTCCTTACTCATTCCGGTGATGATACCCGCGCTGTTTAAATACTGCGGGGAAAGGGTTGTCCCATTGATGGAGTCTACCGTGACATCTGTATCCCTGCCAAGGCCCAGTGTTTCCAGGGTGGTTTTCAGGGTGGAGCCTTCACAACAGACGGTCTGAGGAGCAGACTTAATCTTGCCGGATTCGCTTAAAACAAGTCCGGAAAAGCCGATAGAATAGCCACAGTCCCGGAACCGTTCCCAGGTAAACGCGGATATGGAGCCATCGGAAACGTAGATCAGCTGGTCATTTTTATACAGGGTCGGGACTGCCATATCCCTGCGGACAAATCCCAGGAGCCGGTTTTCGGCCTGACTGGTCATTCCCCTGTCCTTGCTGTCCGCAGACTGCGCCGGTCTTGCAGGGTCAAAATTGCAGTCCTCCACCGAGAGCAGATAGAAGGAATCTCCGGATTTTACATAAAAATGGCCGGGTTCCAGATCATTTAAGGATACAGCGGAAAGAATCGCTTCTTTTGGCCCTTCCGCCTCCTGCTCCTTTTTGCAGCCGGAAAGCATCAGGCCCATACAGACGGTAAAAGCGGCAAGCACAAACAGCTTCTTCTTCATAATCTCCCCTCTCTTGCGTTGGCGACGTAAATTTCTGTACCGTCATCCAGTTCCAGCCGGATAACCTGCAGGATACAGCGTACGCTTTCTTCCTTTTCTCCTTCTATCTGATAGGCTCCCAGATTTTCATAGGACTTTACATTTCCTGCTACCGTCAGCAGCTCTGCCATACGGGAGGAGATAAAGCGCCGGTCAAGCATTTTGATCCGTTCATTTGTAAGGATTCCGGCCACCGCCTGTTCGGCCTCCACGACAAGCCGCGTCTCACTTTTTGTGACAGCATCCTCAAAACAGGATAAAAGCTTCGTAATCTGTTCTTCCTTTATCTCTTCTGACTGGTTCATTTCTTCTATAAGTGTTGTTAATGTTTCTTTCATTCCTCATTTTCCCCTGGTACGGGGCTCCTTTCTACAAAATATCAATGCAGGAAACAGGTTTCATACCACCGATAGCAGGCATATAAAAACAGCGCAATCGGAATAAACAGCAGATTTGACAGGATAAACTGTTTTACTGCGCTGCCTCCCCCATGATCCGGCTTATGAAAATCCAAATAGACCTGACCCCCTTTCTCTGGGATCGTGAGCGCGGCGCCGGCGTCCAGCTTTTTCCCATTCCCGTCCGTTACCCTGGTCAGCCGGTATGTACCGGGCTTTATGTTTACTCCTTGTCCATCATAGGTGACAGTAAGGGATAACCTTCCCTCACGGCCTTTCAGTATCATGGTGACCGGAAGAACCACATCATCCGCGACAGACATGGCTGCGGTCACATTTCCGGAATCGTCAGGCACAGGCTCCTCCTCAACCATCATAATGCTGTCTTCCTTTCCGCCCTCTGCCGTATTGATCATGCTGTCCGGGAAAACAGTTGCTCCGTAGCTGCCTGGGAAAGCGGCTGCCCCATAGCTGGCTGCCGGAAGCATGACCGCCATAAAACACGCGGATAAGAATATCCTGACCGATTTTATCATTACAATGTTCACCTCCTCGGTTTCAATTATGGGGAACATAAGGCGGAAACCGGTTTTTCTTTTGGGTTCGTTTACAGCACTTCCATGTTTAAATTGGTATGTTTAAATTTCACGATTCTCTGATTGAAAGCTCTATAGAACTTTGATAGAATAATGCTCAGATAAAAAAGATTCACGGAGGATAGATAAATGAGCCAGACAGAACAATATGACCAGCGCATCGCCCGCATCATGTCCAAAATCGAGGCACTGCATGACAGACAGTTTTCCTTTTCCTGCGGGAAGTGGCCGCCGGTCTGGGAACCGCCCATGAGTGAGGAGGATGTCGCCGCTTTTGAGGCGGAAAAAGGGATCCGTCTTCCCGAGGACTACCGCCGTTTCATCACTACCATTGCCGGTGCCGGAAGCCAGCCCTTTTATGGTCTGCTGCCCCTGCGCCAGAAAGAAAGCACTGTGGAGCAGCCATTTCCCTATACGCCGGACCATATCCTCTACTTTCTTCACATGACCGAGGAAGAGATGGACCAGTTTTATGACGAGGATACCCCATTTACCGCTGACAACGGGCTGGTGGCCCTGTGTACCGAGGGGGACGGCATGGACAGCGTTCTGGTCGTAAACAGTCCGGACCCGGATACCTACGGCACAGTCTGGTATTATGACCTGGCCAATGACTGCGGGATTATCCCTATGCGTGACAAGGAGACAGGAAAGCCTTTCCGTTTCCTGGACTGGCTGGAGTATTGGGCGGACCGGACCGCGGGCCTTGGGAGCAATGAGTATTTCAGCTTTTCTGAGACGGTGCAGCTGCCGAAAGCGCCGGATAACCCGGATATCATGGGACGGAAAATGGGATGGATCGAATGAACACTTGGAAATGGAGGCAGGATCATTGAACGAAATCAGGATTGACGAGACAAAGCTTGGGGAGGCCATGGAAATCATTGAAAAAGCCGCCTCCCTCATGGCAGAAAGGGATTGCGGACAGGACCAGGGAGCCAGTGAGGAACTGGCAGGGCTGCAACAGGATTTAAGGGAGCTTTCGGGAAATAAGAGGCTGCGGATAACGGATTTTCAGAGGTATTGGAGTTACACAAGCCTGGAGACCATAGCGCGAAAGGCGTTAATGGCCCCGCCTTCCAAAAGCAATGTAACAAACGAAGAGATCAAGGAAATCGTTTTAGGTATTTTAAAACACAGCGAGGCCGAAATGGACTGGTGGCTGGAATATCTGAAGATCAATACAGGGTTAGTCAACCTGAGTGACTATATCTTTTATCCCAATCTGGTGGGCCTTAACTTGCAGGCTACGTTGGAACAGATCGCGGATAAGATCATTGCTGACAGGAAATAGAGGAATGCTCCACGGATAAAAAGGTCAAAAAAATTTTGTTTCAGACATACTGGTTAGAAAAAAGCTGGAGGGGTAAAGCAGTTACCAATCCGAAGGCTTTTATGTATACCAAAGAAAAAGAGAGGACGCAAGACAAAAGGCACCCGAAAACCGAGTGCCTTTTGTCTTATTTCCCAAATAAATCACTGTGTGTTCCTGTTCTCGCCAAAGTCAATATAAGCAAGTCATTTTCAATGCGGTAGACAAGCCGCTAGTCCGGTTGAATGTGGCACTCACGGTGCCCCGCCCAGTTTCCGGTTAATGCATGGTCTTTATTTTTTTCTGGCAGCTGTTCGCCGCCTGCCAGCTTACGGATAATATCATTCTTTTAATTCCCGCAACGCTTCCTCTACATCAGAATAGCGTTTTACAGACGGATCGCGTGCAATGCGCTCTGCTTCCAGCATTGCCGCAATCGTTTCTTTGTTAGGCTGTTCTATGCGAACATCAAAAGGGAAACCGCCGACACGAAGAGACTGACGGAGAAATACATTAATAGCGGTTGTAAGATTAAGCCCCAACTCGCCATATAAGGCTTCACATTGTTTTTTAATATCGCTGTCCAGACGGACACTGAAATTCGTTGTGTTAGCCAAATTTATCAACTCCTTTCACTGCTATTGCATCTATACTATATGTCATTTGCAATGCAATAGCAATATATCAAACGCAAATATATGGAGATTTAAAGATATACAGAAGGAAATCCCTACAGTCAAAAGGCAGCCTGGTTTTCACAGACTGCCTTAGTTTTCAGCATATATTTTCCTGACACGTTCCCTAAAATGTCCTTTTCATACCCCGGGCCTGCCTTTATCTATCAGCTGCTGCCGTTTTCCTTCCCCGGCTCTTTCTCATACAGCTCATGGGTACCGTCCAGCACCTTCTTTTCCTCCTCGCTCTCAAAATACCATCCATAAGGCTCCAGGGCTTCATATCCCTTCAAAAGCGCCTTCCCTTTGGACGGATTAAAGTTCAGTTTATAATCGAAGGTTTCATTGGTGCTTGCCATGGAGGCATCCAAAATAAGCAGCATCTGATGGAGCATGCTGAGGGCGTCTGCTTTCTTCTGGGCTTCCTGCCGTTCTTTATCGGTACAGGTCCACTCTTCTTTATCGAGAAAAAGTTTCCTCAGTGTTGACCCATAAATACCAGCACCGAGAGACACAAGGGCCTTCCATACCCGCTTAATCTCCTCCGCCTCGTCCTTTACCGCGTCAACCTTTCCGGAAAGGATATCCTCTATGAGCTCCTTTC
Organism: uncultured Lachnospiraceae bacterium; assembly: GCA_910586205.1. GTDB lineage: Bacteria > Bacillota > Clostridia > Lachnospirales > Lachnospiraceae > Brotaphodocola. The sequence continues at coordinate 8,406 of CAJUGD010000027.1, forward strand.
TTCTGGCAGAGCTCTCTTTCAGGACTGCCTTGATCTCCCGCTTGGCCTTGGCTTTCCGTTTCTCCTCCTGTTCCATCGGAGAAAGCGCTCTGTTTCCTTTCGGCATTTTCATAAGCACCAAAAGACGTCTGTAAGAGACCAGATAATACATGAGGCCGTCTTCCTTTGGCAGCGTGATCTCTTTTGGGACATCCTCCTCCAGTTCAAACCCTTTCAGGGTTTTCCACTTCCCGGAGTACAGTTCGCTTTTGGCCTCCTCCGGGGCTTTGCCCACTCCCATTCCTTCCAGCACAGCCCCAATGGCCCTGGCGTTTTGCTCCCTTTTCGCCTCCCCCACAGCGCTGTGTGCCCGGCTCACCAGATCCCTTGAGCTGGATGCCTCTTTCAGGATCTTGTTTCTTACACGGATGTCCTTCACCTTTTCCAGCTCGTACAGATCTTTGATAGACAGCTGGAAACTTATGTCCTTTTCTTTCCGCTGCAGTTCTTCCTGATCCAGCCTGGCGATATTCAGCCGGCGCCGGATGGTTCTTTTGCTGAATCCTGTTTTTTCCGCGATGGAAGCCTCCGTCTCTCCCAAATCCATCATCATTTGGAAGCCCTGGGCCTGCTCATAAACGGTGAGGTCACTTCTGTGCATGTTCTCTTCCAGCATGGTTGAAACCTGTTCCCTTTTATCCATGCTCTCCTCAATCCTGCAGGGGAGTTCCCTTATTCCCGCCAATTTGGCGGCGGCAAGGCGGCGGTGCCCGATGAGAACCGTGTAATTTTTCCCTTCCCGCTGTCTGGCAGCGTCAGGATCCGCCAGCTCCAGCGGCACAATGGTCAGGTTCTGCATGATCCCGTTTTTTCTGACTGATTCTGCCAGCTCCGTTAAGTCACCCAGATCTTTCCTGGGATTTTCCGGATGCGGCCAGAGCCGGTCAGTACTGATATTCACAATATGGTTCATTCCTGTATTCTCCTTGTATCCTTGTATCGTTGTATCGGTGTGTGCCATGGCGCGTCACCTGCCAGGTCATCGGAACGCATTTTAATTTGTGAAGCGTCATTTCACAAGCGTCCCGCCTCACTCGATCATCAACTGGCCTGAATTGCGGCAGTACCGGTACACGTTGTCGCTCAATACCATACTTTCAGGGACTTCACTGCTGTTTATGAGGCCAACTATGTTTCTCAATTCTTCCGCGTCATGCCTGTCCGCAGGTATCGCGATGATTTCATCAACACTGCATGGCAGGATCCGGAGATCGCTTTCCAGTTTTCCGGCCAGCACTCTAAATAAGCGGCTGCAGAGCATGGCAACTGCCCCGTTATTTCCATACCGGTTACAGATAATATACAGCGGAATGTCTCCCTGAAACATTTCCTTTGGAACCCCTGTAAGCTCTGATAAAAACTCTTCCATAGTCTGTGCGTGGAACCCCTGGATTTCCATGTTGTATCTTGCCGCGGCATCCAGTTCTTCCCTACTGATCTTGTACGTTTCGCAAAGGCTATGGGTGACCGTAAAACTGTTTTTTCTCCCCCCGCCTTCTGACAAAACCACCTGGTAGATTGCGGCAAGGTCAAGCAGTCTTTCATGGGGCATTTCTGTAAGACGTTCCTTGTTCTTTTCTGCGTTGATCATTTGATATTCTACCTTCATGAGAATCGTTTGTTTGTCAAGCCCTGCAGTCAATCCTGATATCGGCTCTCTCCCATGATATCCCATACAGTCATCCACAAGATTCCGGGCCATGTCTTTTATTTCTGCCCCAAGTTCTTCCTTTACTGCGTCCATGATCTCTTTTTTTATCTCTTCCATCATTTTTGTCCTCCTCAGGGGCTGACATTATGTCATTCTCCCTACTGTGATCAATATTCTTTTTATGCTTTCCTTTCTCAATTCCTTCATAAATGCCGATTCAATTATGGATACGGATGATTTTTCATAAGGGGGAACGGTTAGTAACAGTTCAAGGGTTATCTGAACTGTTACAACGGTTAAATAAAAGTCTGCCATCCTGGCATTTCTGTGATTGAAAGCCATGGGGAAGTTTGATAGAATAAATGGCAGGAAATATGACACTCATGAAAAGGAGACACAGATATGTTCCGGTATGTACATACAAATATTATCGCAAAAGACCATCAAAGGCTCATAGCCTTTTATAAAGAAGTATTTCACTGCAGAAGCATCGGGGAGACAAGGGATCTCCGAGGGGAATGGCTGGACCGTCTCACCGGGATTTCGGGTGCCCACATCGTGGGGGAACATCTCTGCCTGCCAGGTTACGAAAAAGACCACCCTACCCTTGAAATCTTTTCCTATGACTCAATGGAGGATGCCTGCCGTCAGATCAACCGGTGCGGTATCGCGCACCTTGCTTTTGAAGTGGATGATGTGGAAGAAACACTGAGGCTCCTCCTTGAAAAAGGCGGAAGCCAGGTGGGAGAACTGGTAAAGGCCGCCTATGAGGATGGAAGAAACGCTGTCTTTGTCTACGCCACAGACCCGGAAGGGAATATCATTGAACTTCAGAGCTGGTCATAATGGATATCTCTGGCTCCGATCCGTAGTATCATAATCGATAAAATCATTTTGGGGAGTGGCAATCACATGAATGGCCTGATTGAAAACATAGATAAGCTTCATACAACCCAGCTGGGTATGGAACGGATAAAAAGGAACTTACAGCTTGAAACCAATGATGTTGTTTCCTGGTGCAAAGTACGAATCACAGACAAGGATACAAAAATCGATAGAGCTGGGAAAAACTGGTACGCAATTGCCGGTGACTGCAAAATAACTGTCAACGCCCGCAGTTATACCATTATCACTGCACACAAAATCAACGTATGAATACGGAACGGCTAAATATGAACACTCTGGAAGCAAAGCTGGTAAAAACCTGTTACGGTTATGACGAATTCTATTGGGTCATTGACGGCCAGCCCATTACCGCGTATCTGGAACAGCACAGGCCACAGTCCCTTTCCGCCTTTGGCTCATTGTCCGGACTGCTCCCTACATGGAGCGGGAAACTCATATGGCAGTGGGAAAATGATCTGATCTGGGAAATGGTCTTAAGCGAAGAGGAACTGAATGTGCCCATTCTTGTCTGTGAAGACGACTGCGATCTCTCCTGTATCGTCATTACCGTCCATATCCGAAAGACTGAAACCATGGTTTATTGGGACAGGATCGGCAGGGTGGATCATTCCCATTTTGATCTCCTGGAATATAACCAAAGCGGGATTCTCTGTCTGGAAGCCTATACAGATGAAGACTGGGAAAACTACGGTAGCAGCATTGCCCTGGAGCCGTATGGAAGCGCGGAATATTGGAAATGGGTAAGTGAAAACTGTTATGAGGAACACATGCGGAGACAGCGGAATTATATAAAACCCTTTATGCAGGATGAGCAGAATGTGGAATGGATCTGGAGTCCTGCGTGGAAGTTTGAAAGGAAACAATATGAAGCTGTGGTAGCACAGTACCAGGAAATAAGGAGCCGTTCATAACATCACACTTTGCGTTTTCCCTGGGAAAAGATTTGCCATCAGAAAAACCGCTCCTTTACAACCATGACAAGTTATTGTATGATTATTTTATCAATTTCTAAATATATTTTCGTTCAAGGAGGCTGTCCAAATGCCAAGAGGAGTAAAAAAGGAAATCGTTTATACCGGGAAGGCTTTAAAGCTGCATGAGAAAATCTTGAAAATGGAATCGGATCTGAAAGCCGCGAAAGAAGAATTAAAAATCGCCTACAAAGAGCAGTTAAAGGCGGAAAAAGCCGCTGCCATTAAGGAAAAGAAGGCTGCCGCTGCCGCCGCTAAAAAGGCCATGAGAGAAAATAAGGCCAAACTGTTAAAGGCTATTGAGGAATCAGGAAAGTCCACGGAAGAAATCCTGGCTCTCCTTTCTAATGAAGCGTGATTTTCGATAAAACAGAGATCAGGAGTATCAAATTTTTCTGATTTTATGAAAAGACCACCAGGCTGGGAGTGACTGGCCTTGGCGGTCTTTTTATCATTTCCTCATCACAAAAGATTTATTATCAATTGCCCTCATGGTTGCTAAAATGCCATCCAGATGGTCATATTCATGTTGGATCAATTCAGCCATATCATCATCCATACGCTTCGTTTGCTCCATCCAGTTTTCATCGCGGTAACGCAGAATACAGTGGCGGTAACGTCTCACCCGCACCAACAGGTCAGGAAAAGACATGCAGTCATCCATCAGTTCCATCGTATCATCCCCAAGAAACTCCAGGGCCGGGTTGATGATCACATATGGCCGATCAGTCAGAATACAGATCAGCCGTTTCCTCACTCCGATCTGGGGAGCTGCGATTGCACGGCCAAAGCCGTAATCCCGGCGGATTGCCTTAATACAGTCAAACATATCTGTAAATACCGGTTTCAGTGACTCTAACTCTTCTTTCTTCACTTCCTCTGCAATCTCATACAGTCTCGGATCCCCAAGCAGTAATATATCACGTTCCATTTTTGGCTCCTTTGAAAAATCGTTTCCATTGGTCATTTCCTAAATATATATTATCATTATAATGATTCTTTAGCAGGAATACAATCCTGACTTTTGTAACGATGTTACCGTCCCTCTGTTCCCTGCCTTTCCATCTCCCCCACCGCCTTCTCATACCCCTGCTGCACATTCGTAATCATCTGCTCCACCGAAGCCGCCAGCTCCGGGTTTCTCTCCCTCTTCCACTCTATGGCTTTCTGCAGACAGTCCCGGTAATGGATGGCATGTCTGGCATTCTGTACGGAACCGATCTCCTTTAGTATCCGGTTTATCTGCGCTTCATAGCTTTTCCGAATTGTTTCCTCCATTCTCCGGTTCGCTTTTTCCAGAGCCTCCTTTTCCTTTTCCAGCTGCCGTATCCTCTGCTCCTTCCCCAGGCTCCTAAGCATCTGGTCCTTATAACATTCATCCGCCCGGACAGCGTATGCCTCCAGGCTTTCCCCTTCCATGGGACTTGGCAGCTGTTTTTCCAGCGCCAGGTTGATATTGGAATAAAACCTTCCCACCTTATTATGTTCGATATGCATATACCGGCTTTCCGGTTCCAACCCGCACTCTCTGGTATATTCATGGTATTTCACATGAAGGTCGCGCATGGCCTGACGGTCCGGAAGGAAGGCACGGGCCCGGAGCCTGCCTTCCATGACAGGAAATACAATGGCATGGATATGGGGAGCCCGTTCATCCATATGGAGGGTAGCCGCTGCCACGTTCTCCCTGCCGAACACATCCCTCAAAAACTGGATCGAATTCCTCTTCCACTGCCCCAGAGTAAATTCCGGAGGCAGCTCTCCCTGGCCGAAAGACAAAAACACTTCAAATCCACGTATCCCGTTTTTGCGTATCTTGTGTGTATCATAATAAGGAAGGCTGGCTATCTTTCTTTCAAAACAAGTCAGATAAGTTTCCCCTACAGGAAGCCGGATCAGCTGCTCATTTTTCCATGTCTTTGATGAATCCGCGTTAGGAATGTCTCCAAGCCGCATGTTGTGCTTCCATTTGGAGGCAAACGCCTGACTGGAATGGATGGGTTCGATTCTTAGTATCTGCTTTGGCATAAAACTCCCCTCCTTCCCATGTTGAAACAAGATAACCATTCCCTGATAATATCTTTTCCTGTTTGAATGGTTACATAATAATTATGGATAAAGAAGTATTTATGCAAAAACAGATTTGAAGTTCGTATCTCAGCCACATGTGTTTCATGTCGTTTACGATAGAAAAATGAAGCAGCGAATCAATCCGCTTATAGGACTGCTTTCTGCCGCTCCATTTTTAAATCTTATTGTTTTTTTCGCCTGTACCAAATAATAGAGAACCCTGCCGCCATAACACTTATGACTCCAACCACAATGGTCAGAATCTCCTTCCAGTCCGCAACCTGCGATTCCTTTACAGGTTCCGCAGAAGCAATGGTCTCCTCGTGACTCTCCCTATAACTTTCCTGAAACGCTGATTCCAGCTCTTTTTGATAACGGCTTTCCATCAGATATTCTCTGTTTTCCACCAGCTTCCTTGAAAAAAGAGCATTGGAATTCACCTCCGCGCTATCCCCATCTATCACCATCATAATCATCAAATCGTCAATCCGGACGGTTTTTCCTTCTTCCACATGATAGTAATTTCCCCAGGCCCCAGGATGATCCCTGTGCTGCCATAAATAGGAAAGCCCCTCTGGCGCCATGGCGTTCTCTGAAAGCTCCACCTGGATTGTCCCGCTCTCATAATACGTTCCCACCGGCAGACGCACTCTGGCGCATCTCGCATATTCATTCTTAAGAGGAATCTCATACACCTTTCCCTCTCCCACCAGACAAAGGGAAGCACTCCTGACTGCCCCGTAAGGCTCCGAGGTGATCAGGATTGTCCCATAAGGCTTCCCATGGGAAAGGTCCATAAACTCCGGTTCAAAATTCTCCCAGCCCTCCTGTCCGTTTTCCCCGAACTCATGAGACTCCCCCTCTTCCATGCCCTCCCAGGTATCCATAACCGTAATGGTGATATCCCGGTCCGTTTCCGTATCCAAAGTCTCCGGCGCCAAAAAGGAATAGCGCCCGGGCAGGTCACTATAGGAAAGAACCCGGAACTCATATTTTCCCGGCTCCAGTTCCACCTTCATCTGGTATCCGGATGGGAAGGTCATATAATAAGGGCTTCCGTTCAGATAGAGTTCCATATCCTCTTCAAAGCCTTCCGGAACATCCGCCTGAAACGCTACCGTCACCCCATGGTCAGAAAACGGCAGGACCACCTGCTCCATTGCAAAGGACATCCTTGTCCCAATGACCGAAAACACGATCATAAGCAGTAAACCTGCTCCAAACTTTTTAACTTTCATAGCTGTCTCCAATCCCTGTATTCTTAACACGGTTATGGCGCCGGATATCCTCCCACAACTTTTCTCAGAGTCCCGCTGAACTCCCGGCAGCCTTCCCGGTGCTTACCGGGCTCCTTCCGTCCCATTGGTAATCCAGGCGTTCCTTCCATCCTGGGAAACTTCCCCGAGGGAAAAATGCATCAGGTCGTACCAGCTGCCAAAGTCCCTTCCCCACAAAAGCCCCTGGCTTTTAAACGCGTGATAGACCATGCTGTTTACCGCCCTTGGTTCTGTCAGGGGTTTATAAGATTTCCTTATGGCTTCAATCCCGGGAGTCCCGGAAAACTGGGGGCTCCAGCTCCAGTTCACATCCACGGCCAGGCCGCTGGCATGGAAGGAAGCGTTGGTTTTCACCGATAAATACCCGCCGTTCCGGGCAATCCCACGGTAAGTAAACCCGGCCGCCTGCTCTACCTGAAAGCCCTGGGCCGCAAGCTCCTCAAAGGCTGCCTTCACCCCATCGGCAATACAGGCATGGACCCGGATGGTCTTGCCGGTTCCCGCCACCCTCACAGTCGCCATCATGGCGTTCATTTCCGCCTCGGAATAGTAAGTCCCAAGCATTTTGTAGCTTCCCTGAAGTTTGGGGAACAGCTGGTGAAGGATCTCGTCTGGAGCCATGCCGGCAAAATTGCCCCCGATAAAATCTCCCTGAAGCACCATGGCGTTGTATACCTTCTGGGCATACTCCCGTCTCTTCGCCAGATGCTGATAGGATTTTCCCAGGGTCAGCGCGCAGGCGGAGTTATGTACTTTTGCATGTCCGGGATACAGCTTCCCGCTTCCGTCCTGGCAGGCGCACCCCTCCATGGCGACGCACCAGGCGTCACAGGCGGCCTGGACATTGCGGACATTCATCATGGCAGCTCCCCCGGACAGCCTTTCCATAACCTTGTTGATGTTCTGCAGATAACCGGAATCCAGCTCCCTTTTCATATATCCGATCTGAACGGAAAGCTCCCTCCAGTCCCCATCTCCCGCGTAGCTCATGAGACCCTTCTGCCGGTTCCCCATCCACTGCACGATACCGCCGGCAATCGCCGGGTCGAAGGTACATTCCTGCCATATATTGCCGCAGGCACCCGCGGCGGCTTCCTCCGTAAATCCGTATTCCACCAGGGCGTTAAAGATCTCCTTCAGGACCTGGATCCGCTCCGCGCTCAGTTCCGATGACAGGCTGGAGAAGGAATAGAGGGAGAAACTGTATAGCGTATCGGGATTGTAATACTGAGGTTTCAGCCGGTATCCCTCCAAGTCAATACTGGTCAATACCTGGGCGCTGCTCCGTTTGGCCTGCCCCAGATTGTTTTTTTCCTGGCCCGTTTCTGCTGCGTATGCAGTAATTCCAAACAAGTTATGAGATTTTAAACGGCCAACCGTTATACCGCCCCCCTGGCTCTGCCCCTTATATTGTTCCAAAAGGCCGTCATCATAGCGGTCAAGCCAGCCGCCCCAGGCCTTCTTATACGGCTTTAGCTGGTCAAAGGCCTTTTTTGACAGGTATTCCTTTTTCCAGAAAACGCCCGGCGCCAGTTCTTCCCCATCCACAGGATACGTTCCTTTTAACAGGGCAAACTCAATGGCCTCGAACCGGCGCACCATTTCCGTATCCCATCCGGATATATTCTTTACCCAGGAGTCCGTCTTTCCAAGGGACAGCCGGTCATAGTCAAGAAGCAGGTTGTCCTTTCTGGAAAGCTGGCTGTAATAGACAAAGGCGTTCCCATACACGTCCATGTACATGGCGGAATGGTCCTGCCTTAAGACATTGTTGATCTCCGGCTCCAGGCTGGACTCTTCCATCTTCCTCCCATACTTGTCAAATTTATAGTTTTCCGGGTTCTTGTAGCTTTCCGGGTCATTGCCGTCAACATGGGGTTTTAACGGGGAAAGGGATTTTTTTGTCCGGATTACCCCGGGAATGCCGCACACTGACAGGGACGGGTTGACTTTTATCCCTCCCCCTGCGCGCTTCAGCGTCCCATGTTCATCCACATATGCCAGGTATCCGGCTCCGGCTGCCTCATTGATCCGGTCAACATCCACAATCAGTTCCTGCCCTTTCTCCTGCTCCCGGTCTTCCTGCCCTCTGTTCTCATCCACCGCGTCAGGATTCCAGTTCTCATCCTCCTCATATACCGCGAAAAAATCAAGGGGCGTGTTCTCCATAACCCGGTAGGTGCTCCCGCCGGAATAGACCGTATCCTCCCCCCGGTTTACCTCTTCCCATCCCCGGAAGGTGCTTTCCCACAAAATCGCTCCCAGGGACTTTTTTAAATGTATGGTCTCCCCCACAACAGCCTCTGTCACCGCGTACACATCCCCCGGGCAGTCATCCGTCACAAAGTAGGTATCCATGTTAAGGGGATAATAGAAAGTGATCTGCACAGGGTCATCGGTTTTGGCATAGAAGAAGTACTCCCCCGGTTTGAACCGGCAGGTATTCCCATCGGCAAACAGGTATTCCTTGTCGTTGTCATCCCTGCAGTACCAGTAAATCCCCTTTCCCGAATATTCGCCGGATGTGGTATATTCCCCGTCTCCCAGATCCTCCCCGGCCTCAAACCAATAGGCGTAGCGCTCCGGGTCCGGAAACGTAAATTCGTCTTTTGTGCTTAAATCCACGGAAAGGCTGTAGATTTCCTCCCCATTGACGTTATGGAAATACAAGTGAGCCTGGTCCTCATAGCCAATATCCAGCAGATTTTCCCCGGTAAGAACTGGATTGTCGGATTTGACGTAAAAATAATGATCGCCTGCGGTCCAGTCAAACTTATCCCCTTTCTTATATTCCCTCACCGTCCTGCCGTCCTCATCCCGTTCCTCCCAGCAGATTCCCGTTACCTGGTAATACAGCTCCGGGTACACCTCTTCCTCCCCTTCCTCTGCCGGAAGGTACTTGTACAGATCCGGGTCCGGAAACAGATACGTTTTCTTCTTCCCCACTTTTTTCTCAAGCTCTTCGATCTCCTCGCCGTCAAGGGTATAAAAATATAAGTAAGCCCGGTTCCCCGACTCTGTCCCGGCATAGGCTTCTACGGTAATGGGACGAATTAACGTCAAGATCATGGCTGTCAGTATCAGCATCATGTAAATCAGACATAAAGAAAGCCATGTGGGTATCCCGCCCCGGTAATGTAATGTGATATTTCCCATCTGAAATCCTTTCTGCAATCAGTAATGCGTTTTCTCATATCATGAACATGACAAGTTCTGCCTTTCCGTTTATGGTCCTTCTGCAATCCGCAGGGTTATGATCATTCAGTACGGTCCTCTGCTGCCTGTGAGGGATTTTCCACGGACCCTTCCCCTTCCACAGCTTCCCCCGCCGTATCTTCCTCTTCATACTTCCCCACAGCTTCATACTCCACATCCCCGGCGGCCGCGAATCCCGGCATCCGGGACAAGTCACCAATGGTCACATACACCACCAGTCCCATATGGCCTCCGCATTCATAAACCCACTGGTACTCCCAGTGCCGGCAGCTGTTCTTGTAATAGCTTAAATCACAGGTAAAGGAATCACAGTCCCCATCCCGATGGCTGCAGAAATCATGGTGCTCCCTTCCGTTGGCGGCGGCCCTGCAGTTGACCCCTGCCCGCTTGCTTCCGGTCTTCCTCCAGCCGCCGTGTTCGTTGCCTTCCTTTCCATGGGTACACAGATCGTCCAGGTAATCCCCAAGCCCGGTGCCTTCCACAGCCATACAGGTATCGCAAAAGCTCTCCTTTACCTGGTCCGGTGAGAATCCTGCTGGGAGCCATACCGTCTCTCCTTCCTTATCACATTTCCCTTTGTCCAGGGTGGTCATAAGGCCGGAATTGTCCACTGCCCCTTCTATCCCGCCGCTGTTTCCCGGATGGTACTCCTCAATACGGATCTGATGGGTGGAGGCCCATAGAAAGCTGCAGTAATCCTTAAAGTGCTGCTTCAGCTCCTCATACACGATTCGTTCCTCATCGGAAGCGTTTTCGGGAAGTTTCCGAAAGGGGTAAGGCATAAACCGGGAAGCCATGGAGATAATGGCCTTGGTGTTGTTTAAATCCACATGGGAAGGTTCCAGCTCGTTCCCGTAGGCGTCCCGGAAAATCACCTGGTAGGCTCCGGCCTCATAAAAAGCCACATTCTCATCGGCCTTTAAGCCTGTTGTGGTCAGATAGGCTCCCCGGTGGTTGGCGGCGTCATTGATCTCCGCCATAAATGCCTCATTCTTCTGGGTCAGTTCGGTGATGATCTCCTGAAGGATCTCCGTGTCCTGGGCAAAATTCCAGTTGACGGAGCCGCTGTCCGTTTCCGTCTTAAGGCTGGACTGGACTACTTCCAGAAGCAGGATCAGAACCAGAAGAATCACCGCCGCCCATCCAAGGGCCACTCCGGCTTTGGCAAGCACCGGAGCCAGTTTTTCCGCCGCTGCCTTTTGAAACGCCTTCATAACGGCAGTATTCATGATTCTGGAAGTGATTGGTTTTAATGGGTTGGCCAAAAGTTTCAGGGCGCTGGAGGCATGCTGTACCGTCCTTTTGCGGATAATGGTTCTGCCCGTCAGCTTTGCCGCGGCCCGGTTTGTGATCTTTCCTGCCGCTGTTCCTGCTTTTTTTCCCAGAGCCTTTACCGGGTCCGCAAGGATTTGCGCCGCAGCTCCCTGGGGATGGAACTTGGAGGTACCTGCCACGGTGTATAGGAGCCGGATGCCGGCTTTGTATGCCCCGTACACATGCCGTGCCCCTCCCATAATCTGTTCCAGGGCAAGCCCGGCATCGGAATGCTGTCCAATGCGCTTTAAGGATTGCCTGAGATACCGCCGGAACAGTACCTCCAACGAGGCTCCCCGGTAATGCTGCCTCATATAGCCGGCCTGCATCAGCTTAAGGAATGCCTGGTCTTTCTCACCGGTAAATTCCTTCATCAGTCTGCCCACCAGCAGAGGATCCAGGTCTCCTTTGGGAATCCCCACAAGTTTCTCCTTTAAACCATCAGAGATGTCCGACAGGCTAATAAAATTGATATACTCTTCCGTTCTCATCCCGGAAACTATGTTCAGGAACCCTTGGGCAGACCCAAAAACGCAGCCTTCTCCCGGCTGAGCCATGGCGGCCTGGTTTCCATCCTGCTGGTTTTTGAGAATCCCGGCAACTTTCACCCTGGCCTTCTCATAAGAAATGTGGTTCTTCGCGGCAAAGGCTGCTGTCAGGGTTTCCTGGCTGCAGGTGGCTGACTGTACCAGCTGGACCGCCCCTGCAGCCATGAATTTCTCATACATGCAGACGGCAATGGGGGAAGTCCGGTCGAACAGGTCGCCTGCGATTTTTCCGCCTTCGGATTCCCTGGGAAGGATTGCCTGTACCGCCACTCTCCGTCCCTGGCGGAACAGCTTGGAAAAATTGCGGGGTGACAGGATGTCCCTGGTCTGATATAACCGTCTTGTCTGGAGAATGTCTCCTGTAGCTTGGTAAGAAAGCCTTTGAGCCTCATGGAATGTAAGAAGCGCCTTTCTTCCATCAGAATAGCCTTCATTCCCCAGCGGATACTGGAGACCGTCCGCTAAGTATTCCATTGGGATTCTGGTAATCCGTATCCTTCGGGCAGAACCGGAAGGGCTTTTCTGTTCTGATGAGGAAGAGGCAGTCTCCCCTGGCCTGTTTTGGGGTGATGAATTTCCTTTTGCAGCAGCAGGCGGCATCATTCCCAAATGTTTTTTAAGATCAGAGACACGGCTGTATTCCTTTACAGGTGTCCGCAGGTTCTCCATGCGGTTTCTTGCCGGGGAAGCCACAGGCGGCTTTGACCGGCTTTGGGAATCGTTTTCATTCAAACATAACTGCCCGGACCTTCCATTCATAGCACTATGACAGCTTCCGGAACCAGATGGCACATAATCCCTTTTCCTGCCCATCATCCGGTTAGACGGTATGGACATGCCGTTACCACAAGTCAGACACCCATATCTGGAATTAGAGGAAGTGCGGCGGCTGTCTGGCAGCAGGGACGAATTTCCTAAAAATACAGTCTGCCCGGCAGAAGATGTCTCCCTCTCTCCTGTCTGCGGCCATGCATGATCTGAATGTTCTTTTCTGGAATCTGGAACGGAATCGGCAGCCGTTGATTGGGCAGCGGGACATTCTTCCCTTTTTCTGAGGCCAGCCTGTTCTCCATCAGGAGCAGCAGTATTGCCGGAATATCTGGATTTCGCTTTTTGATGAATCGGATGGGAAGGTTCTGTATGCCCGCTTTCTCTTGAGGAAGGAAGAACAAACCGGGAACTGTGGATGGTCTCCTCTCTGTTTTTTCCTTCTGTCCTGGTTTTGTCATGAAAGTCTGTCACCCGGTTTCGGTCAGCATCGGCAAGCCCGTCCTTTTGCGCGGTATGTCCGGAGGCTGGCCGATGGCTTTCTGTATTGGACCGACTATCTGTAAAACCGGATACCTTTGTGCCTGAACGGTCACGTCTCTCATCACTGCCAGAACCGCTGGATTCCTTTTCCTTTTTACGGTAGGATTCTTCCTGCTCATGATACTGCGCGGCTTCCGGCCTTCTGTAGGGTTCCGGGACAGAAGGCTTCCTTCTATCCCGATCTGCCGGCTCCCGGTCTCTCGCTTCCTTAGAAAGTTTGAAAGGCCCTGACGATAGGCTGGAAGATCCGCCTTTTTTCTGTTTTCGTTTTCTCTTCTTCCTGTGATGTTCCGCTTCCTTCCCGGATGCCTCAGATTCCTGGTCTTCTGTATCAAGTGCCTCTTCGTCCGCTTCCTCCTTTTTCTCTTCCTCCGCCGCGGCCTCTTCCCTGCCGTGTTCCAGCTCCCGTTCTTCTTCCTCTTCCATCTCCTGATCTTTCCTGGAGAGATCCTGTTCCACCTCATGGACGGCTTCCAGAATCCGTTCATAATCCAGTTCCCTGCAGAAAAAGAGGAACCTTCCATTGGCCTTCACCAGTTCCTTTAACGCTTCATGACCCGGCTCAGCCATGGCAAAGCAGATCCCTTTTTCCTGGAGCTTGACCCGCACAAACTCCATGGCCCGGTCATCCGCGGCAATGGTTACGGCATTTCCCGACCGGACAATCTCCTGCTCCACAAGCTCCCGGTGATAGTTCATGGTCTTATAGTCCTGGAATGCGTAAAACAGCTCCGGAATCCCCGTTAAGATTCCCAGGTACAATTTCACCACCATGGAAACGGCCTGGTTTGCAGCCTGTGACTCATTCATATTTCCTCACCTCCGTCATACTGGTTTATTCCGCTTATACCAGTTAATTATGGAAGAAATATCGAAAATCCCGGAAAATGTGAGATATGCTTATCCGCAGCTTTTGGATTTTTTGAAACTCTCATGGATTCTGGTAAAATAAAAAGAAAAATCTGCCGGAAAGGATGAAGATATGATGATGGAAAAGAAGAAAAACAGGAATCGAAATCAAATACCGGAAAACAGAGGCGAATTGGATTCCAAAATCCTGGACAGCATTTATAGAAATCCACTAATCCGGGAACTGCTGGATCTGGCGGCAATGTACGGCCTCTATAGCCGGTTTGTGGTCTCCAATGACTGCGTCTACTTTGCCTGCGGCATCAATAAAGACGCGGTTCACGGGAACTTTATTTATGCCAGGGATACGGTGATACCAGAATATCTGGTTAAAAAATGCGGGTATTTCAAACGGGAGGATGTCCACTGCGGCCTTATAAACCTTCAGTGCGCTGTCCTTTCCTTAGACGACCGCTCCTCCCTGTTCCATGGACAGGTGACCGGCATGAGGCTGGCGGCCTCCCTTTTTGCCACCATGGAGACCTACTGCCGGCTTTACCGGAAGCATGGTATGGAAGTCCCGGAGTTTGTGTTCAGCGACCGTCATGCCTTGGAGGAACTGCAGACCTGCCTTTTGGCCCAGTCCAGCACAGAACTGCTCAGCGATGCAGAAAAACAGTCTTACTGGAGCCGGGAGGAAGTTTTTCTCAGAGATCATGCTGTCTGGCACTGGCCCATCAACAAAAGAGAGGACGCAGGATTTTGTGCTTTCTCGGCCTGCTCCCGGTATGCTCTTGATACCGATCACTTGTCAAAAGCCCTGCGGCATTACCGGCATCCGGAAAAATGGGAGAAACAGTTTCAGGTTGGAAAAATGGATTCTTTCCTCTTCCACGAAACCCATGATGAGCCGCAGACGGCTTTTCTCATGGCCGGCCTCACATCTATGGGAATTCCTTATAAAACTGAAGTCTATGATAAGCAATATCTTAAAGATAAGCGGCAGGAAAGCCTGGAGCTGCAGCGGCTGCTGGGATATGGGGAGAATCTGACGAAAACAAGAACCATTGCGCTCCACAAATACAATATGGGAGCTCTTGCCTTCCTGCTTACGGAATATCTGAAATCACAGTTTTCAAAAGAAGAACATGAGATCGGGAAAAGACTGTATTATGGTCTGGAGCATACAAGGGATACCGGAAAGGAGGCCTATCTGTTTTTTATGGACAATTCCTTTCTTGGAGATTTCCGCGAGTTTGCGGTCAGGAACCACATCCTGTGGGGATTTCCGGCAGACTGTATGGAGGGATTGGAAACGGATAAAGGGTGCTTTTTGATTTCGGAGACCCGGAATATGCCTCTGATTCAGGATTTTTTGTACGAGAAGCTCTGCAAAGAATTTACTACCCATGCCATAACCACCACGGGCCGGCCAGGCTGTGAGGTCCGCACCTATGACCCCAATGGGATCTCCGCTTGGGTTATGACTCCCGGTGTCACGAAGGTTGGAGAAAAGGGGCAGCAGGCTGTGTTTTGTAATATGCCCTGGTGTGTGCCACTGCGGGAGTTGAAAGAAAGGGGAGTTTGGGTAGAAAATAGATAAAAGGTATATATTATGACAAAATTATCTTTGGAACAAGAGCAATCTTTTAGCTCTCTCCTCACACTCCCCTATGACATTGGGAGAGGCTGGCCTAAGGCATATCTTTAGTTGAGTCATACTCTACCCACTGTCCATCTAACAATATCTCATAACTTCCCCATTCAGGATGTCCGGTCTCACGTCCTTTCACCCGGATTGGAAAAATACAGTCATGCTGGCAATAGGGCAGAGGATCATCAATCATAATCCAGCCCTGGTCATCAAGCTCTCCCTCAAACTCTTCCATGGCTGTTTCCAAATTTTCACTGAAGGAATCATAGGAACTAAACACAGCATCTCTCCCTGTGTAATAGTAAGTATAAACCCCCAAATTGTCTATTTCATGTATCATTACTTTATAAATAATTTTCGTTGAATTGCATGGATAAGGTTCTCTCAAATATCCGTACATTCTCATCTGGCCACCTCTACTATGGACATTGTTTCTTTCGCTTGGTTCGATAAAAACCGGGAGTATGGGTTTCCTTCCTGCCCACTCCCGGTTTCAATCATAGAATGCTTCTTTCTATGGTTATCTGGATTCCTTTGCGGTAAATCCATATTTCTGACAAATCTCATCATATAATTAGTTATAGATTAAAAAGGCAATGGCGCTTTCCTATATTTTATATTACATTGCTCAAAAAAACGCATTTGCTCGTAATTAGGCGCAACAATATTACAGTTCTCTAAAAGTGGCTTAATCTTTTTTACCAATTCCCTATTTTTTCTATTCATATAATATGTACTAATTATCTCTTTGTAAAGTCTTAAAATATTACCTGTAAAAAAATCAACAACTTGAATGAGCACATCCTTTTTTGAATCATGAAAATCTAATTGCTGAATACCAGTCCCATATTTTTTTAATTCATCTGCCCATTTTGATAAAACATTACTAAACTGCTTTTGATCATCATGATATACAAAAACATTATCTCCATAAGATAGTCTTAGATTACATATATGTCCAAGCAAACTATTAAAGGCATCTACATTGGGCAAAAAGCTTTCTTTTGTTCCTTTATTATTATAGTCTTTGACAGGTAAGATGTTTTCAAATGTTAGTCCATATTTTTTATGATTCTTTATATAGTCTATTACACTATCAACACATTGATATTCTTTCTGTTTACAACAAATTAACAACTCTCTAATTTTTAACAAAATTTCTACCAGTTCTCTAATGCCATCATTCTCGCTTATTTCTTTTTGACATAGATTAATAAAATATTTTATATCTTCTATCGCCATATTATTATATAAAAAAGTCGCTATATTAATTTTCTTTTCCCTGGTTGCCTTTAAATCGAAAAGATAATATGGATAAATACAATACTCAACTATATTCATAATAACTTTATATTTTTTATCCGAAATATCAAAATATACCCCTACATCATTTGAATGTAAAATGAATAACAATTCCTCAAGCAACTCGTTTTTGAACAAATATTTGGCTTTTGATTTTAATTCTTTTTCCGTTCCTAAAAGAACATCATGGTTTTGCAGACATTTAAGAATCTCTTCCTCAAGATTCTTTTGCTTCTCTTCTTTAAAATAAATTGCCCCCAAAGCAAAATGGGTCTGTAATTGAAAATTCCAGGTCAAATCATCTTTTATTTCTATATTTCCAGTATTACCACTCTCATCAATAAATATGTTGTAGTTCATAATATTCCCTCATATATAAAAATTGCAGTTTTGTAATAGCTTAATATGCTTTCCTTATAATCTTTTCAAGTGATTAATAACTTATTTAAAATTTCTATAAATACTCCTTAATCGTAAATTCCGTCTGTTCTCCCACCCTTTTCCTTACCAATTCAAATAGATTTTTCTTCGTTGCAAAAAGATTCTTCGGATTTCTTCCAATAATCAGGTACTGGTTTTTATCATCCAGTGAGATATATTTTCTCGTATCATTATCTAACAAAATATCTGCATTATCAATAACAATCAGTTTTCCATCAACCTTGCTTATCATATCTCTGATATCATTCTGGTAATCAAGATAATTGATACAAAGGAGTTTGGGATTAACAACCATGCATTCTCTAATGAGTGAAAATGCCAGCGTTTTTCCTGTACCGGAATCACCCGTCAAAATGGTTATGTTATTGGTAAATCGCCACTATATATGAGGTATGGACCGTAGAAAAAAGATCCATAACAAGAGGCTTGCTTTTCAATGTCCCACCACCTCTTTAACTTTTTATAATCACTTACATCCCGTTAATACTCTGTTACGATTACACCATATCCGGAATAAAAACCTATATTTAACTGATAATCTTTATGTCATCATTTATCCCGATATTTTTCTGCCTGTTTATCAATAAAAGCAGGAAAACAGCCTGCTTATTGGCCATCTTCCTACTCTAAATGCTCATCCTGCTATTTAAACGCTAACAGCTTTCTTATCATGCTGACTCTTCCACTCTTTTTCCAATTGCTTCACCATATCAATCGATTCGTTAATACATTTCGCAATTTTTTCACAAGGCATACCCTCTCCAAATAACTCGAAAGCAATCTCTTTTTTTGCTTCCAATTTTCCTTGAGATTTTCCTACAGCCATCCCAGCAGCCTTACCCTCATCATATACCTTATCATGAGGAAATACAAGCACTTTTCCACCCATATCCGTCACTCCTTTCCTGATTTTCACTTCCTTTGCCGCAATATAATCAAGAAGCATTTCTATAAGCAGCCTTAACTCGGAGACATCGTACTGAGTAAGGCTCCCTTCCCTTTGCAGTTCCATAAGATGTCTGTAAATCCACTGGTATTCTTTTAACAGTTCTCCAAGTTTTTCGTCATCCTCATTGATCTCATGCAGCGCCTTTTCATATTTCATGATGTAATATGGCAGCAGGCATAATAACCGTTTTATAAAAATTTCTTCAAGTCCATATTTCTGTGCTTTGATAACAGGCGTCCGATAATCGATTCTGTTCCCATCCGGAAAATTCACATGGACAGTCAGGAAATCAGGAGTCGAATCCTTATGGCGGAGATAAATGACACATGACTCAGGATAATTGATGGTATATTCAAATCCATTTTTCCGGGCATGTTTTAATGCCACCAGAAAATCATACTCTATCATCCGGATTGCCATTGTTCCATCCGGATTACTTTGGCATTCTAAATGGTAGTATTTGTCCTGAATCCGGATATAGGTATCTGAAATCACCTTATCCGCGGCACTGTCCATATGCTCATTTTGAAGCGCTGTTACTGGTTCATCGGTTGGATAGTGTTCATCGAACACTTCGTTGATCAAAGGTATCAGTAAATGTGGCAGTCGATCCACAATGGTTCTCCATATATCATCATATGGGGTGTTATACTCCAACTGCTGTATATTGTGTTGGTCCATTCCTTGGTATTTCCTTTCCCTTATGATTTTATTATATGTGATAGAAATAAAAAAATCAAGCAGCTACAGATTCAAAATAGAACCCGTTTTTCATGTGAAAGATGAAAGGCCCCGGTGCTCTCCCGCCAGGGCCTTCTGCGGCTTAACCTCCATTTCCGTTCCAGCGGTTTTTCTCATCCTGGTTCCGAAGTTCCGCGTACCACATCGCTTTCGCTTCTTTCCGATTCTCATCCAGACAGTCCATGATATAAAGCCACTCTCCTTCCGTCAGATCTATGGATTCCCTCCGGATATCCTCCGCCTGATCCATCAGGATTGGGAGCATACCATTCCGGCTGTGCCCCAGAGGGGCATAACAGTTCATGATCTCAAGCCGGTATGGGTAGTTTTTTGCCGGCGAACAGGTAATGCTCACCGAATAACAGGCATTTTTCCCTGCTTTATTCTGTATTTTCTGATGTTTCGTAGGTGGGTCATAAATCACAAGAGGCTTGCTGCCGGTCTGCTCATCCATCAGACCTGTTGTCTGTCCTTTTCCCGCTTTAGGTTTATAGTCCTCCAGGCACCCTAAATCAAAATACCCCAGCGCCTCTTCAATCGCGTCAATCTGCTCCTGGTTTCTGGAATATTTTTTAAGCCTCCCTCTCAGGAAATCCGCCTGCTGTTCCAGTGTCTTTACCATCTCTGCCGCTTTTCCTGACCGCTGCGCCTCCAAAAGAAGATCCCCCGGGGTCTTCCCCGCCAGTTTTCCCATCTTAAGGGGCGTGAACGCAGCCGGAACAGAGCTAACAGCCCCATCCCCGGCAGCCTGAAAACAGGCCTCTTTCTGGAAATTGACTGCCCGGAAGATGGCCTCCTCAGCGCAGTCCGTCCGCTTCTTTAACAGGGGCATATCCTTTAAGGGAAGGTTTGCCACCAGGGACTGTTTCTTCTCATAGCTGAACAGGGATATGAGGTAAATGGACCGGTTGGAAAAGATGTTAAGGAACGGGTCCCCCTCCTCATCCGTCATTTTCTTCAGCCGGTCAATCACGGACAGCCGGTAATTGCTCCTTGGGATGTCCACCACCTGCCCCGCGTATTTCCGGTTATTTTTCTCTTCTCTCATCCGTAACTCTCCTTCCTTATTTGACTGCTCTGTACATACCGTCCTTTTGCCTCAGCCTCCAGGGCGCATAAAAGCGGAGACCGGCCCCGTTTGGCCCTGCAGGGAAGCATTTTTCGGATTTCCATCTGATTTTGGACCTTTCCCATATAGTAGTTGGTGGTCAAAGTGCCTAACAGCGTCACATGCCTGGGAGTCCCCATGGCCTGATATTCCTTTCCCCCGCCAAAAGACACTGCCTCCAGCCGCGGCGACAACAGCTTCACCCCCTTTCCGTCCTGCAGATACCGGTAATATGCCTGCCCCACCGGGGACAAGGTCAGGTTCTCCAGCAAAAATACCGGAGCCGGATTCCCTTCCCCGTAAGGCCCGAAAGCCATGATATCCTCCATCACCTGTCCGATGTCATTCTCATGGATTTTCAAGTCATACATATCCCCACAGGCTTCCCGCCGTTTCTTCCCCGATAAGGTTTTCATCAGGGACAGCCGGAACGTCTCCAGATTTTTTTGCTCCAGGGACAGCCCTACAGCTGCCCCATGACCGCCGTACTGAATCAGATCGGTTCGGTTCTCATCCAGGAGATTTTTTAAGTGGATATCCCCATAGGAGCGCCCCGAGCCCTTCAGAACTTCTGGCCGGGCAGACTGTCCAAACAAGATACAGGGGGATCGGAAGGCCTCCGCCACGCGCCCGGCAACGATTCCAATGACTCCTTCCGGGATATCCGGCTCATAGACAACAATGGGAACGTGACCGGACATGTTTCGCTCTATGATGGTTTCCCGGACACGCTCCGTCCACCTATCGGACAGTTCTTTCCTCTCCCGATTATCTTCTAATAATCGTTCCGCCATACACTTGGCCTCAGAGTATGGACCATCATAAAGCACCAGCTTTAGTACTTCCATGGAGCCGTTATCCTTTAGGCGTCCCGGAGCGTTAATCACCGGCGCCAGTTTAAACCCTACCGTCTCCGCTGTCACATACGCTTCCAGCCCCAACGCGCACAGAAGGGCATACAGCCCCTGGGTAGTCCCTTCCCTGGTAACCATAACCTTCAGCCCTTCCTTCACAATCCTCCGGTTCTCGCCAGTCAGAGGCACTGAATCCGCTACTGTAGCAATCGCCGCAAAAGATAAAAGCCTGGAAATCAAAGAGTGCCCCGTTCCCAACAGCTCCACCGCCAGCTTAAAGGCAATGCCCGCGCCGCAGTACCCTGTAAAATCAGCGCTGTCAGGCACTGCGTTGGGATTCATGATCAGGTTCGCCTCCGGGTATCGCGCTTCCCCTGTCTGTTCATCCTTTACCGGAAGATGGTGATCCGTGACAATCACCTCCATCCCCTTTTCTCTGGCACACCTGACCGCGTCCAGGGCGGAGATCCCATTATCAACTGTAATCAAAAACTGACCATCCTGAAACCGGTCAACCATTTCTCTCTTAAGCCCATACCCTTCTGTAAAACGCTTCGGCAGCCGGAGCACCATGCTGGCATTTAAGGCTTTTAAAGCCAGGGCCAGGATTGCCGTGGCTAGAATCCCATCCACGTCATAGTCTCCCGCAATGTAAATGATCTGCCCTTTCCGGACAGCCTTCTTCAGCATAGCAGCAGCTGTACTGAGCCCGTCTATCCGGTAATCTTTTCGATCACCTAAGAGTTCTTCCGCTGTCATGCCGGTATTCGCGCAGACAACCTCCTCCACGGTGCGCAGCCGTGGGTCTTTTACCTGAAACATTTCTGTCCTTTCCGCATTCTCTCCAAATGCCTGGTTGTTTTTTCAGGACAAGTATGGCTGGAGACATTTCCGTACAGCGAAAAAAAGGATCTCCGCTGGGGAAATCCTTCTGATATGTCATGTATGGATACTGTAGTAAGCCTTTTTCGGATTCTCTTTGCCATGCAGGATCATGGCCCCGTATACCCTGTATCCGGAAACGTTTTCTTCGGAAAAACCAAAGCTGTAGGGTTCCATATCATCATAGAAACAAATGGTTCGCTTTCCCGGCCAGAGAAGCAATTTCCCCAGGAAGTGTCCCAGCTTTCTGCGGATATGAGGGTTGCTCACCGCGTCCTTCAGATTTCTGTGGCAGCGGAATTCTATCCGTATCTTCCCATGCTCTGTACGGGATAATATGTTCTGGTATTCCCCCGGATGCTCCCAGCTTTTCCGAAGGGTATCTTTAAACCCATGATAAGGAACTGTAAATTCCACTTCCTTCCCCGAAAGCCTGCCATTTCTCTCCCGCTTCAGCCAGGAAAAGCTCAGCTGCAGCAGCTCCTTTCCGTCCGGGCCGGGATACCGCCATAAGGCGAGATAGGAAGTGCCATCTCTGCCAATCATATGTTTTCTTCCATCCTTCTATTGGTCATTTCTGGGAACCGCCTGAAAAGCTATGCGGCTCCGGACGTTTTCCGATTCATTTCTCCCGCAAATTCCCAGGCCATATAGGGAATCCCTAAAAAATCCAAGGGAACCGCCATTCCAAGCCCGCCTTCTTCCAACGGCTTCATACATAACTGGTACTGTTTTGGATGTGTAACAGACATCCTCTGAAACCGGTTCGGTTCCTTCTCCCGATGGGCGCCAAAAGCACAGAACATACAGCCAGTGCGCTGCTCCCCGGTTAAGTAATAGGTTCCGCAGGGCTTCCTCCTGATATCTCCATACACGGGGCATATCTCGATTTCATGTTCCACCACATACCGCAGAATGTCCTGTTTCGTCCAGAATCCCAATGGCTGGCTTTTTACGTCTGTGGCGTCATACACGTTGCAGCCGGTATGGGCGTACTGATGCTCCCTCCGGAAGCTCTCATCCTGCGTAATCCCTATGTAGGGAACCCTTCCGGTGGCCTTTACATACTTTTTAAATGGCCCCTTTTTCATAGTGTTGCAGCACTGATCGCTGGTGTCGAAAGGAGCATCAATCAGGGGCTTCCATCTCTCTGCAAGTTTGCCAAAGGTTCCCCTCTCGTCTCCATAAAGGAGATAATTCCGGTACCGGTCTGACAGCTTTCCATGCCGCAGTTTTTTTATAGTCGCTGCAGTATCCTTGCTTACAAGGGGATAGCCATATTTTAACTCCCTTTTTAAGATGGCGGTTGTTAACGCTTAATTAGCCAATTCTAATGTATATCTATACAATCAGTGTTTGTATTATTTCTTACCTACTAATACAAAACAGAGCATTTTTTAGATCAAAAAAGGAGCAGGTCTTGTTGGCCTGCTCCATAAATCTTAAATCTTTAGTTCAAGTCCATTACTGTATTGTTTCCCATATAATGAAGTCTTGTTTTTAATATTTCACTTATCTGTGGGATTACTATAGGCTCTCCGTTAAATTCTCCTACATATCCTGGCTCTCCTGGATTTGTTGTAGGTGATGATGACATCTTGTATTGAACTGTCCTAGTCTTTTGATTAAGTGTATCACTATTGAAATTAAGTGTATCATCTCTATTTTCTAATTTACCTGTTAACTTAGGATCTACTACTTCACTTCTTATTGCTTTATCTCTTGGGTCAAATCCAACCTGCATGAATCCTAGACTTTCTACTACTTCTATACCGTCATGGGCTTCATAATACCATGGAATAGCTTCTCTGTCTTTGCCTCCTTCAAAATCTAGACTTTGTATGAAGTTAGTGACAAATTTTACTCTGTCATCTATACGTTTTACATCTGGATTAGCCAATAAACCACTTAAATTCTTGTCTGCTTTTATATTAGAACTTACTATCTCTGAACCATCTTTTGTTACTGTTACTTTACCATATACATCTGAATAAATTCTATAAATATGTTGTTCAAATTCTTCATTCCAAGCATCAAATTTAGATGATGTTGCATCACTTGCATTACTCTTTAAATAATATTTAGGGTCTGTTGATAACTGGTTTCCACCAAAACTTGTTACAACTTGTGAACCTGCTGAACCACCAGTGTTAATTCCACTCACTTTCTTTGCTTTGCTCTTTATATCACTCTCATTAGTTGATATTCCTTCCATAATCCACTTTTCTAAGTGATAATTACTTAAGTTATTTTTCATGTCATTAAAGAATATCTTTGCATCTTCCTTGGCTTGTGAAGTAGTTTTAACTCCAGTATCTTCACTTAATGTTACTTTTAAATCATCTGAAATACTCATTTCATAACTTCTAAATCCTACCCAAACTTCTGGTGTTGTACCTGCGTCTGCACCTGCTGTGCTTAACTTTACAACTGCACCACCTGGTATCAAGGACTTATTAAGTAGTTGTTGTTTTATGCCATTATCTCTTAAACCTTGAATGGTTCTAGCATGTGTACTCCATTGTTCTGATGATAATAAAATTGTATCTCCTACACCTGATTGATAAACTCCAACCTCCACTGAAGTGTTGTCTTTTACTTCGCTTAAATTTGTGCTTACTATGTAAGCCAACTTATTACTTAAGTCTGTTACTGTTTGATATTCCATTTCTGTATATGGATAGAATTTGAAGAATCTGGCTTGATTACTGTCATAATCTTTTTTATGGTTATTAAATCCCTTTAATAGATTCTCTTGACTTGTAAACTTGTATTTGAGGTTTCTGTTGAAATTAAATGTCCTTCCATTTATACTTAATGTAAATGCTTCAGCTGTTGCGCCTGATACCTTTTCACCTTTACCTGGTTGACCTAAAAATGCTTTTGTTAAAACATTATTTGCTTGTGAGAATGGGTCATTAATTGTACCAAGTGCTGGATGTGGACTACCATCTTCACTTCCACTTGGTCCATGACAACTTAAACTACTCTTATAACTTACTGTATTATCTTCAGTATCATATGTATAATTTATTTTGAATGTACTATACCACTCTGTTTGTCCCTTATCTAAAACTCTTTGTGTTTGAGGTGTATATCCTTCTGCTGTTATATAAATTTGAGATAACTCCCCTTTTACATTGCTATTCTTGTTTGGATAAAGTGTTACGTTGTCTTTTGCTCTGTCTCTGTAAATACTAAACTTGAGGTTTGGTCTTAAACCTCCTGTCTGCCCTCCATTAATTCCCATGGAACCTTGGTCATCATTTTTACCTATCTCTTCTGACTTAAATGCTCCTTGACTTCCTACAAAGGTTGTTGCTCCATAATTTTCTTTGTTTGAAATTGAATAAGCATATTTAGCGTCACTCATCACTGTATTCCAGTCGCACCACCATGCATCTGAACCACTACCATGTTTATTACTTCCTTCATAATACATATTAGGGAAATTATGTGTTAATGTTACTAATGATTGAATGTCCTCTAAGGTGAATGTGTGCGCTAACTCATTTTGATGTAAAGTTATCTTTGAATCTGCCTCTGGTTGCTTGTATTTTATATAAACTATTCTTGATGTTGAATCTACTGGTATTATTGGATTAGAACCTGGTGTTCCAGTTGTGCTCTCAAAATCATCAGGTATTGTGTCTGGTTTATTTGGGTCTTGCTTATCTTTTTCGTACTCATAACCTGGCTCTACTGTATCATAAGTGGGAACCCATGGTATTTCTTCTATCTTATTTGAACCGTCTGGAAAATATTTGACGATTGTAAGAGTAGGAGTTGATACCAACCTTATATAAAGAGTTGTATCTGGGTCTGTCGCCTTCACCACTAATTTTTCTGACTTTGTACCTTCATAAGTATTCTTTGGTGCTCTATTTGTTTTCCAAACATCATAATCATCTGTAGGATTAGTAGGCTTAGTAAATGTTGATGATGTGTAATAATTATCTACTGTATACCCTGGCTCATTATCTATTGTTATAGTATGTATTGCTTGCTCTCTTGTGTGATTTTCTTTGTATATATAGGAACCATCCGGATTCTTTTCAGCATAGAATTTAACTATGTTGAATTTATGATCCTTATTAGGGTTTGGTGGTCTATACTCACTACCTTCACTTGGATAACCTACTGGATAAGGTCCATCTGGTTGATTAGGGTCTGTTACTTGTGGTGCTGGTCCTGGCTTGTAATTTGTAGGTGGGTATGTCTTATTATCCCATGTACTCATACCTGGGTTTCCAGGTGCCAACTTGAATGTCATGATTCCATAACCAATAGTATAATAGCCTTCTATCATAGTTCTCCAAAACTTAGGATCCATTGTCCACATTTTAGAATATGTAGTTAAACCTAATTCTGGCTCATCTTTTTCCAACATATAACAGCTTTCACCTTGTCCCCATTGCCAATGCCCAAAGAATCCATGTGACTCCAAGAATCCTTTAAAATTTTCCAAATCATTTAAAGGGTCTGGTGCTGTCATTTTGAATACACTGCTATTTATATTAACGAAATCTGCAAACTCTTTTGCTGCCTCCCAGTAAATGTGACTTGGAGTTCCGTATAATATGTAAGGTGTGCTATAAAATGCTTGCTGATTTGCACCATTAGCACTTGTTACATTATTGCTAGGCCAATAAACTTCAAATACAGACCAGAAAACTGGTTCTACACCTAAATATAACTGCTCTTGCTGAATTAAATCAAGAATAGCATCTTGTGACCCGGATGACTTTAACTGTTCTAATTTCTGGTTTAATCTGGTATCATAAAACTCTAGTAATGGTTTTGCACCACCAACCAGTTTTCCAGTTCCATCTGTAACAGGTGCCTCCATTCTAAGCAACATTTGTAAAACATACTCTTTATTATTCCCAAGAGTAGCCATCAACTGGTGTTTCATATGTTCACCAGAAGCTAATAATCCTACATCCCAATTTTCAAAATGAAATGGATTTTTAAATTTTTTACTGATTGTACGTGTCTCTCCAGTTTCTGCATCTGGATATGTATATGTACCACCTGCTGGGTCTATAGGTGATTCTTCTCCTGGATAATTAGTGGTTATATATCCTTTTAAGTATGTTTCAATGTCACTGTATAAATACACCTTAGCTTGACCGGCTGTTATGTTGTTAAATGCTGGATTAGATTTATCATAACTTCCTCTTTTTATACATGATAATCCTCTAGTTGGATTCATCAAATTATCATAGGATTTTAAATAATTTGCATCTGTTTTTCCACCACCTAAATACAGAAGTGAATACTTACCACCAGCTACATTATCAGAGTTTAAATCTGAATTTTTATTTTTATCCCAAAATCCTATTTTATTTTGATAGGTACTTGTCATGTATGCGAATTTTTCAGCACTAAATGCTGCTCCTGCCGCAAAATCTTGTGGGAAATATTGAACCATATCGACTGTATTTGTCACAACTGTTCCCTCTTGATTCATAGCATAAAATCTTATTCCTGCATTTACATGATAAATATGATATGAACCTGAATATTGAAAATCTCCTCCACTATTTTGAGAGCCACTACCACCACCATTCACATATTGATTATTAGTTTCAGCATAAGAATTAATTGCTGTTGTCAATAATAACAGTCCAGATAAACCTACTGTGACTATTCTTTTAAAGATATTTTTCACTTTTTATCACCTCTCAAATCCTACCGTTTGCATAACTTTTATATAAAGTGCATCCAATTCTTCAGGTGTAGCATTATTAATATATTCATCTGTAATATCCATAAAGTCTGTATTTCCTGCCTCTTTTTGCGATTGTATCTCCATCCTTACAAATTCTCTTGTTCTTTCATAGGATTGTTTATATGTATAATCATTTATATCTTCTTGTATTTCTTCCATCACTTGTCCTGACATTGTTTCTTGTGCTTGCTCACCAGTATCAGCTTCTACTCCAATTTCATTATCATTAGCATCTACTATAACTTCTCTTCCATCTTCTTTGGTAACTGTTTCAAGTCTCATACTATCTGCTATTGATTCCTCATATTTAAGGGCTTCCTCTTCACTTAATGCCTTGCCATCTTTATCGACTATGATAGATTTAGGTGGCTCTTTAGTTTCGTTTACTTCAAAATCTGTTAAATTATTATTGTTATCTGTAGTTACTCTGGTTTCAATGGGTTCTGTTTCTTTTGGTGCTAATGTCTGAACTACTGGTTGATCGTTAGGTGATGTCCCACTTGTTTTCTTATAAACTACTGTGAATATGACCCCACATAAGAGTAATACACCTAAGACAGTTGGTATTAAAAATTTTTTCTCCATTTTTTTCTCCTCTCTTAAAATTAATTTAAAATTTCTATACTTTCATATACAATCTATTGATAGCAAATATGTTTCTTACAATAAAAAAGTAAGGCTAACTTTTGCTCAATTAGCCTTACTTAGAATCATTAAATTAATTTTGTTTGTTACTTTATTATGTTACTGCCAATCTCTTAATCCACTTCCTTGCCCTATATTTAAATCATGGTTCTCCAAGAAATCTTTGTTTATCAATTCTCTTTCGTCCAATTTACCGTCATGATTTACATCAAATTGCTTGTCGTATTCGGATAGTGTACCATTTGTACTTTCTGTATTTTGGGGTTGCTTCTTTTCAGGTGTGCCTGCACTGGCGCTCTCTGTTGGCAAGCCTGCTACATCTTGGGTTACTACTCCAGTAGCCCTTAAACTCTCTAAACCACTTGTAATGGCTCCGAAATAGCCTAAATGCTCTTGAGTGAATGTTATATATACCTGCTGTCCATTTACTGTATATAAGCCATCTGTATGAGCCATACGACCATACCAGCCATCATGTTCCGTTTGGCAGAAATACCAGCGATCCGTAAGTGTGTCATGGATTAAGCCAGCATACATATGCCCATCACCTGGGGCTAATAAATACCAAGAACTATCTAAATCTTGGAACCAACTTTTTACTGTATTTCCTGTTCCCTGCTCATTTTTTAAGTACCAAACTCCATTTTGTTCATGCCAACGTGGAGATTGAGTAGCTTGAACTTGGCTAGTTGTGGTTGTTACTGCGTAATCATTTTGTGCCGCATATGCCACCACATCTGCATCTGATAGACTGAATCCTAAGGCTAACATCATCATGACTAAAGTTAATGCTGGTAGTTTATATGTTTTCTTGGTTAACATTCTCTTAAAGCCTCTTGGTAATGGCTTTAAATCGCTCTTATTTAATAACTTCTTGGGCATATCTAATATTACTCCTTTCATCTGCTTTTTTATGTGAAGATAATCTTCACAAATACACATGTTTGTGCTAAGTAAGTACCAACTTTAGTAAGGTTACATCTAATTTCTTACTTCAATACACTTGTTTGTGCTACTCTATGCAAAATTAAAAAATAAATTTATACTATATAATACAAATCTGCTCTTCTTATAGCTTCAAAAATCTTCATATTGTTCCTATAACTTTACTAAATTAAACTCAAACTTGATAATGGAATCTATGTTCAGATTTGTATTCCCTAAGTATCCTTTTACCGACTCCCATATTTTTACTATTATTGGGTCACTCATATGAGTAACATAATCCCTCCCCTTATCCAAAACTTTAATATATGTCACTGGAGATTCTACATGATCTTCTATTTCTTCCCTAGACCATTCTTCACACTCAAACTCTATCAACTCATTTGACTTTAATGCTTTAAAGTCATCTAACATTTCCTCCATGTAAAATCCGTTTTCTTCCATATCCAAGTCCCCTATCTTATCTAGGAGTCCATCTTTTCCATAGTCTTTATCTGTTTTATAGCCCTCTACAGCCACCAGTACCACCAATAAAGTCTCTTGCTCTGTTGTTAATTTCATATCGTCTTTCTCCCATCTGCTTTGTATTAGGGAAAATTAAAAAGCAAGGTGATTGGCATACTTCTCCTCACACCTTGCCGAACATTTTATGTACAACAAATAGACTCCTTTACAAATTCCATCTTGCCTAAACCCCTTGAATGGGTTATAATGAAATCTGCATAGTAGTGGTAGCGACCATTGTGAAGAGTGATTCCCCAATCACTTTTCACACCTATGGGAGTGGTGGTACACTTCCATAGGTGCTATGCTTTTCAATTTTCAGTTCCATTGTAGCACAATGAAAGCTTAGATTCAAGGAGTTTTTAATTATATTATATATGTTCTATATGTTATATGTCACAATAATTTTCAAAAGAGGTAAAAATATGATATTAACAACTTTTTTAAATGTTATTGAACAGCCTATTATTCAAAGCTTAATGTCTAATAAAAGGATAATTCTTACTATAATATTTTTTATTGCATTTATAAGTTCTTTTTTGTATTCCTTTTTAAATCGTTTTAAGCATTTGCCAAATTATTTTAAGAATTTCATATGCTCATTTGCAATTTCTTTTGTTCTTGCATTACTGTCTATACCTATTTGCTATATAATTTTTGGAATTATATGTTTCTTGTTTTTTGTTGTACAATTTATTTGCAAAACGCTCAAATTAATATTATCTATCTTCTTTAATATATGATTGACACATCTTTTTTATTATGAGAAACTTTATTATATTAAGTATCAATGTAATTGATGGATATATTAACACTATCTTTATTAAGCTATCAAATCCTAGAAATTTCACTACTAATATTGCAACTAATATCATTTCTTCTACTGTTGAAACACTGATTATAATTCTTTCTTTCATATTTATATTCATTTTAAGTCTCCCTACAATAAATTTATGTATCCAAACCCAAAATGAGTTTGGATACTTTTTATTTAATAATTCTATTAAACCTTCTTGGGTATCAATCCTTTTGTATTCAGACTTAATTCCCTATTGGGTATGTCCTTATATTCTGTATTACTTATTACTGATGCCACCTCACTATATAACTTCTCTACCTTTTCTTGTGTCGTTAAATTACTATTCTTTTCTAACCACCAAAAGAATATTAGTCCTAAATCTAGATATTTCGTCGCCAAGAGTCTATTTGATTTATCAGGCCAATGACTTTGTAATCGTGAATGAAGAGCATTGATTCTACCTAAATTGTAAGCACCTTTGGCGTGCTTTCCACTTGGTATCTGTTCTAGTTGAATATGCTCACTCCTGGCAAACTCTGGATATGATGCATGGCTGTCTGTCACCAATATAGAATCACCCGCGAATTTCCCTTTCAAGTGTTTCTTTACATCATTTACATCCATCCTACCAATACAAGTTGGCGACATATACAGATGATTTCCTCTATCTTTACATGTTAATATACACGTCTGTTCTTTACTGATTCCCCTTAATTTTGTTTCCACACTATCTATTAATTGCTGTATCCTCTCTGGGTCATTTTTTAATTCATTCCAACATCCACTATTCTGCAAATACATCATTTTCTCTGCATAATTTCTATGATGTCTTGGCATCCTTCCTAATGTCTTTATAAAAAACTCTGGATCACGCTTTCCCTTAAAAGATAAGGGTGTATAATATTCATCACATTCTGCTATATCTACAAATCCATCTTGTTCTTTGTAGATTTCTAATAATGCACTACAAACTTTATGCTTATTATACCAAACAGATGTTATACTTATAGATGTATTTTCAGCTATCTCTTTTAAAGTTAAATTTTGAATCATTCCCCTTAATAGTTCTTTCCACTGTGCCTCTGTTAATTTTGAGGATTGGATAATAGGAGCTGATTTTATTACAAATGTCCTCTTACAATCTTTACAATAATACCTCTGCTTACTGCCTCTTAATCCATGCTTTTTAAGATTCTCACTACCACAATATTCACATTTTATTGTGCCTTGATAATCATTATTTGAAACTGCTTTCTGTTTCTTAGTTGATTGTTTTGCATTTAATATAGACAATAACTCTTGTAGCTGTTCCTCTGATAAACTGTCAATACTGCCTATCATTTCCTGGAAGAAATCAGCCATTCTAAATCCTCCTGACACCTCCTGGCTTACTTCCCTTCACCCATATTCCAAATTCATTAACATGGCTTCTTTTTGAAGTCTTAGGGCTTCTTGTGTTTTATTAGCCGCTTCCAAACTTAACCTTGCTGCCTCTTTCGACATTTCTTCAGCCATGTCATATTTACTGACGATCTCTTTTACTAACTCCTCCTTCTTACTTTTTACTGTCTTTTTTGGGGATTGGATATCAGGAATTAGGCCAGGGTCATTCATTATTTTTGCGTACATAATACTCAATAATTTTCCTTGATTTCTGTTTATCAAAGTCTTGGTTTTTATAACTTGTCTCATTTCTTCTTGCTCAATATCTGCAATAATCTCTACCCCTAATTCCTTAGCATAAAGTCTTGCTTCATGTGTTACAGAATTGTTTGTTATTACAACTGGAATCCCACCATTATTGTAATAACTTGTTCCAGTAAATACTTGTTGGATTGGCGCTTTTCCAAGAGGCGTATTATAATACTTGCATTGGATGTTGAATTTATATTCTGTTTTGTTGATAAACTTTGAAGCAAAAATATCAACACCATTATCATTCTTTCCAACTCTCTGCGCTTTAAAGCCTAATCCCAGTAACATAGATACGACCTTATTTTCGTAATCTATGCCCGTTTTGCATCCAATCATTGTATCACTAATCATAAAACAATCTCCTTTTAAGAAATACTTGCTCATCTGGTGATGAACTGTACCTCCTAATACAGAACCTATTGTTTGAAATATAGTGCCTGAAAAATGCAAATCTTTCTGGTCTTTTGACGTATGTGAGCCTTTTCTGACATATCCCTGTTATTTTTTAAATCATTCCTATCAAACTTTTAAATCATACTCTATTTACAACATTATGCACAAATAATGGAACTAAATTTCTGTAAAAATTCACAAAAAATGAGAGTTACCCATTTATAATAAGTAACTCTCATTTTTATACATAGATAATGTATATTATACAATGCTATTAACAGCAACCGCCATCTTAAAAAGGGATTATTTTAATATCACATCCCGGTAGGAAATCCGGTTCCCCTTTCTGTCCTTTGGGTAGATCTCCACAAAATCTCCCCTGGCTTTCCTGGCAAAGCGGATGATTTCAGGAAACTCCAGTCCCGTGTTTGAAAAAACTGCCGGCACCCGGTCTCCCAGATACTGCCGTATCATATGGAGCAGCACCGTGCTGTCCAGTCCGCCGGAGTAGCTTAGATAAACATCCCCGCCCCAGTTCTCATACCATTCCTCAATCCGCTGTCTTGACAGCTTCAATTTGATTTCATACGGCAGGAATTTCCGCTGGGAATACTGCCAGTCATTAAGTTTTAAATCCTCTTT
The DNA here is from genome assembly GCA_910586205.1 of uncultured Lachnospiraceae bacterium. Taxonomy (GTDB): domain Bacteria; phylum Bacillota; class Clostridia; order Lachnospirales; family Lachnospiraceae; genus Brotaphodocola. The sequence goes on from CAJUGD010000027.1 coordinate 41,846, forward strand.
TAGAATATACATATCATCCGCCTTTATTCTCCTTCTTCCCGCTTCCTGAGATTCATCATTCTGTTCTCCTGCTTTACTCCCATCTGACAGAATAATATACCTCATTATACTGATAACTTGTTTCAACTTTATATCCCAGTTCCTCCAGTCGCTGTACGGTTAACTCATGCAACCTTCCAGCATAACAGATAGAAAATTTTCCCTTATTGCTTGCTTCAGAAATCAGCACATTTATCATAGACAATTCTTTTTCTATACGGCTTCCCATATAATTTTCTGCCTTCTTTTTTGCTTCATTTGCACGAATCATGTTTCTCCTTTCCGTCCTGTAGTATTCATCACTGAATACCATTCCTTATTCATCAACCAATTTTCCACAGTTCATCCGCTAAATACAGTTCCTATTTCCATTTCTTAAACATCATCTCCATGTTATCACCCATCTTCTGCTTAAATGTGCCAGTAGTAGCCCATATCTGCACCCTCCGGTACTCGCCCACCATCCCAATATTTTGATGGAATAACCTCACGGTCGCTGTAATCATCAGTCAGAATAATATTCCCCTTCTCTACCTCATCTTCCACCTTTAATATTGCTTCATCCAGATCCTCGGCCTCCACGATAACGGTTCTTTTCAAAATCTCTATCACACTGATCCCATATTTAGACACAGTAATCCCTCCTCATTGACGATACCAATAGCCACTACATGCTTCGGCTTTGGCTCCAGCCTCAGCATCCTGTCGGAACACCTCAAAATCTTTCCCGGCGATTGTAACGTATTCCCTTCATAGAAATTCACCGGATACGAATCCTCTGTCAGTTCATCATATTCCGCGCCGCAGCAGATACAGGTAAATGGTCCGTAAGGCTTTTCGGAATCATAGATGTGTCCCTCCAGTCCTCCGGAAAGATTGCCCGCAAATTCACCGTCTCCATCTACCAATACATCCGCCCGTATGATCTGGTGCCCGATGAACTGGTTTTTACCACATATTTTGCATATCATCCGTTCTCTCCTTTTTCTCAAATTTCTTTATTGCTCTGAGAAATTATGGGAACAGAACATAGACAGCAGAAAATTTATGGTTGCAGCACAGGCTCATCAAAAAAGAGCCGCACCTTGTCAGCCCTTTTTTAAGGAAAATATGGTTCATGAAATTCTTGATCGTTTTTCTTCAGAGATTAAAAATCCGTTGGTTTCCTGTTTCAGAGTTTCCCCTTCCTTTTCAGCCATTCCTTTACATCATCTTCCCCCACATACTCAAGGAATTCATCAAAAATTGTATCAAGGAAATAGACTGGCGTTTCCCTGTCTAATTCTTCAAACTCATCCTTCATACAATCAAACACAATTACAAGCTTAAATCCCTTTTCTTCCGCCTGTGATTGCCACTCCTTCCCCCATCCGTCTCAGCTCCCTCAGATGGACCTGTACAGGTATGAAAAACACATCTTTTTTCTCCGGGTGAAGGCGGAGTTCTTCCACTACCCTCATATTTTCTTTATACCAATCTGTTTCCACAATCTTGAAACGGTCGTGTACCAGAATTACCAGTTCTGATTCCGGGTCATGCTTTTCCATAGAATCCAAAAAAACTGCCGCTTCCTCATACTGGTCAAAGAACTCATGATAAAACCGAGCAATAATCGGGGCTCCTTTATATACGGCATAGAACTGTTCCTCCGGAATATAGCACACATTCTCTTTGGCAATATTCTCAACCGTATATTCCATTTCATAGAAAACCTGACCGAAGGCATAGGTTTCTGAGACTTTATAGCCAAAGATATCCGCCTGATCTGACCACCGGCCCTCATATTCCTCTCCATAGATCAATTTTCCATCTTTCATGGTGGCAATGGGAAAAGAATACGTTTCCTCTCCTCTCAATGCGGCCTGAATCCTCTCTCCGTCCGCGTATGGAAAACGTTCCATAAGATCAGCGAAAACGCAGTCTTTCACCTTATCCTCCGGGACATCATAGTTATCGTCCCATTTCAACTGCCAGGCTCTTTCTTTGGCGTCATGATAATCCACTCCCCCATACTGAAACTTTTTTATGTACATCTTTCTCGCTCTCCATTTTCTGTTAATTTCAAGAACTCTTTTTACCGAATCCTATTTCCATCATCCAATCACTCTGCGTTTCTCAGGCGAATACAGCATAAGTCAGCCGCCCTAAATGACTGTCCCAGTCAAAGTCCTCCGGCAGATACCGCTGCGCTTTTTCTATAAATTCATTTCTAAATTCCTCATAGCTTGCATAAGGTTTCTCCTCAAAAGCCTGGACACTGTCAAATTCCTTGTCAGACCATATTACATAAAGATCCTCTCCACGCCTGTCGCAGGAACTATAATCCGGGTTCAGCGTCCCATCTCTCATACAGAGATTCTTTTCTTCCCGGTTCATATAGGGGATAAAACGCATACCGTCACATTCTTCCTGCAGTACAGCCTCGATTCCAAAACTATCCTCCGGTTTTACTTCGCTGCCAGAAAAATACTCCCCTGCATGGATAGAACGGATAAATGAAAATTCGCTTATCGGTTCCTCTCTGAAAAGGTCTTTATCCCCATCAATATGGTTCCATTCTTTATATGCTACCAGGAATCCGTCAAATTCCCCCTGATTTAAAACCAGGCCGCTTCCATAGTATCCTCCCCACCAGCTGCTCATAAAGATTTCCTCCTGCACACTGCCGTGTTGCCTGCTACACCAGACAAGCGACTCGTTTTCTCCCATAACTGTTTCATGAATAATCTCCTCTCTGGTTCCTATATGTTGTTTCATGATAACTATGGGGCCGGATAGATAGCCACAATTTCATATTTTTACAAAAGAATCTGTCCCCATGATCGATACTGCCCCACTTCGTCGGGTATTTTAAGACTGCCTAATATCTCAACACAAACAAAAAAGGCTGGAAAAAAGTTCATCCCGCGGTGTTGAAAACAACGGTTTTCTGTAGCATTCTGTTGCTTCCCCGCAAAAATGATAACTTTTTTCACAGCCTCAATAACAGTAAATGATAATATTTGCAATTCCGCCTTTAATGATACACAACAATATCATTCATTGGAACGCCGAATAACACGCTCATTGCCACCATATTGTCCAGGGACGGCAGGGACTCCCCATGGAGCCACTTATAAATGGCATTGGTGGTGGCAAATCCAAAATATTCCTTCAGGTAAGCCACGCTGAATCCCAGCTCCTTCCTCAATGTATTGATCCTGTCGCCGGTGGCCACCGGGTCTATCACAGGGTAACTCATTTCATGCTCTCCTTTCTGAATAAAACATCCCCTCCATTATGGGCGGATACTCAGACGGAGGCCATTTAAGGGCTTTATATTCCAGAGCTCAGGCACCATAAGGACAACGCAAACAAACGCTTCTGATAAGCGCTTTTCTGTTTCAGCTTCCTTTGGTGTTTTCGCCTATGTGTTCCTGGCATCTTTCCTTCCTCCTACCATTTCTTTAATAATCATAACAATTTAAAGCAGGGATAAACCGGCTCGAACGGTTCCAGCGAGAGTCAAATTCCCGTGCGCTGCCATCTACGCTATATCCCCTCTATTCGTCTAAGGACAATGAACTTAGGCCAATCTGCCTGACCTCGGTGACTGTCCCGAACTCCAATCTCTATCGCCTGCCGCATATACGGGCTTCTTTAGAAACTGCGGATAAAGGAATCGAACCTCTGCCTGCCGGGTCAGAGCCGGCCGCGCTCCCTCTACGCCAATCCGCATTCTTAAATTTCATATCCAGGACACCTCCGTCCATCCGTACATCGGCGCATGCGTGTGGTGGGGCTCGAACCCACGGCTTACCGGTTAAAAGCCGGTTACTCTTCCCACTGAGTTACACACGCCCAGTGCGCATACAGGGAGTCGAACCCTGAACCTGCCGGTTAAGAGCCGGCTGCTCTGCCAGTTAAGCTATATGCGCATATCGGAACTAAATCCGTTCTTATAAAGCTGTTTCACTTTGATAGAAATCCATTCCTGCCACACCCTCGGCGTACTTTTCCGCACGAAAAAAACCGCCTACCCATCACGGATAAGCGGTCTGCGGTTCCATAAAATTCAAATTCCGGTATGTCTAATCCCGGAATACGAATCTGCCTGCCCTGTTTTCCTGCTTATCCATGAGCCCATCACAAATGCACGCTTCCCACAAGCGCGTTTCTGCTGCTTTTTGCATTTGCTGGTCATGAACATGGCTGTCATCGTTTTTTCTTCCTTTCTCTCCTGATGTCAACATTATAGCGCATCCCTCCCAGTTTGTAAATCTACCAGCAGTAGATAATTTTTGCCACTATTATTCCATTCTCTTTTACGTGGGGACTCCTATTGCTCGCTTAACAGCCTGCTCATTTCGATTCTGCATGTTCTGCACAGCCTCACTTCCCTTATGTTTCCGCCGACCCTGAACATTTTTCCGTTTCTGTTTACAGTCTGAAAAATGAAAATCGATTTCATGTCATCTCCATGGCTTCCGCAGCTTTCACAGTTGACCAATTCTTTTGGAATTTCGGTATCCCTTATTTGAATCATTCCTATCCTCCATCCTTCTACCTAAATCAATTATCCCAGCTTCTAATCCCAATACGCATTCACGTCCTCCCATTCAGGATAATGCTCATCCAAAAAATCCCTCGCTGTTTTTCTGAATTTATCATCCAGCGCAAAGTATTCTTTTTTCGTATTCACCGTCACTTCCGCCAGTTTTTCTATCATCTCGCCTCTGTCCATGAGAAACAGTCTCCACGGCTTAAATACCCGTTCCTCATACTCCACATCTGACTCAAAATTATCAAAAGGCATGATACAAAAAGAATACCGGCAGATAAAATTGCTGAAAGCGTCTCTGTCCCACAGAGAATCTTTATGAAAAAACGAAAGACGTTTCCGTCCTTTGCTGTCCAGCAGGTCACTCCACACAGGGCTGCTGGTTGTCTGAATCCTCCAGTCAGCAGGAAGCTCCACGGAATAAAACAACTCATCATACTCTCCTAGCACCTTGATTCCCATCTTCTCATACTGGCTCCTGGTATACGCTTCATTGTTTTGATTGATCCGTTTCTCCTTTTCTTCCCATCCCATATCACCCGTTATTCCCTGAAGCCTGTATTCGTTGGGAACAGAATTTTTATTCGTCTTTTTAGGAAGCTGGGAGCTTCTCTCTTCTTTTTGCTGTCCAGGCTGTCTCCCATCGTCAATCCCTTGCGAAATACTGCATTCTCCCATAGCCTTCCTCACTAATTTTTTATCCATGGCATTTTTCTCCTTCCGCTTTCATTACAACTGTGTTTTACCAAATCCCTGTTATTCTCAGATTCATGATCCAATGAAGATCTCCTGATATCATCCAGCGCGTTTTTCATTCCCATATCATCACAACCATAACCAGCCATTTCAAATGGCCTATCCATATTTTGTACCCATCCCTTCTTTCCTCCCATGCCTTTATCTATCTGCCGTTAGAATTATGCTTTGGAATCCCTACAGATAAATTGGATTTCCATCCAATCCAGGCCGCCTTATCCTGACTCCCCTTTTTCCTCTCCATAATTCTTCCGAAAAATATACAGAAATAGAGAGGTATCTTAATTATGGAAAAAAATTCAGCCCAGGATGAAGCGGTCCGCACCCACAAAGGTCAGGTCCTTTTAATCAGCTGCCCCGGTTCCGGCAAAACCACAACCATGATCCGCCGGTTCCATTCCATGACAGAGGCCGGTATTCCCGCCTCATCCATTGTCATGGTAACTTTTACGGAAGCCGCCGCCAAGGAAATGAAAGGCCGTTATCGTAAAAGTTATGGGGAATGCGGTGCCTTATTCTGTACCATCCACTCCCTCTGCCTGAAAATTCTGTTCCAGGTATTGGGTAAGCCGCCCAGAATCCTGTCCCCCCAAGACCAGGCGTCCCTGATCCGCAGTTTCATGAAGGATGCCAAAATACCTGCGGCCACTGCTCTCAAAGAGATCGTAAATGACATCAGTGTATTTAAAAACAGAACGCCTGAACATGATACGTTCTTTCCCTCACTTCTCTCTTCAGAGGAATTCTTACGATTATATTCCGTCTATGAAGAAAAGAAAAGTGAGGCAGATGTTATGGACTTTGACGACCTTCTTTTGCGCTGCCTGGACGTCTTAACGAAAAATATCAGGCTTCTGAAAAAATGCCGGCAGGCATACCAATACGTTATCTGCGATGAGAACCAGGACACGAACCATATCCAGAAAGAGATTCTTTACCTGCTTGCGGGAAAACAGGGAAATCTGTGTGTAGTTGGTGATGATGACCAGTCCATCTATACCTTATCGCACGGAGTGCGCCGGCCCGAAGGGCGTGCATTGCGGTATGCCCCGTGGGTATGGTTTCCGCGGCGCCAGTCCTGACATCATGCTGGACTTTAAAAAGGATTTTCCCGATGCCCATGAAATCCGCATGGATATCAACTACCGCTCCCGCCTGGAAATCATTACTGCTGCGAAAAACCTGATTGAACATAACACACAACGGTTTTATAAAGATATCCGTGCAGCCAGAGACGGAAACGGCCAGGTTATCTTTCATTCTTCCGCTGACAGACTGAAAGAAATTGAGTATCTGGCCAGGGAAATCTCACAGCTAAAAGCTTCCGGAATCCCGCTTTCATCCATTGCGGTACTGTCACGGACAAATCAGGAACTGGAGGACGTGGCCGCTGTGCTGGAAAGCAGCCATCTGGAATACCGTTCCCCTGAGCCTATCCAAGACATCTATGAACACTTTATCTTTACGGATATCATGGCATATTTAAACCTGATTGACGGGAATTTCCGGTCCGACTATCTGCTTCGGATTTTAAACAGGCCTGGACGCTATTTAAAGGAATCCGCGTTCCGGAATGTACAGAAATTTACAGAAACGGCATTGACAGACGCTGCTCTGTCATGTACTTCCCAGTATCATTCCCCGGTTGACCATATCCTGAAGCTCTACAAAGATTTATGCAGTCTGAAAGGAAAAATCTTGCAGGAAAAAGTGTCCGGCATTGCTAAACAGATTGGGTATCAAAAATATCTGACCGAATACGCCGGGTTTACCGGTCAGGATTCCTCCACTCTTCTGGAAAAATTGCATTACTATGTATCCGACTCGGAACGTTTCGCGGATCGTGACACATGGTATTTGGCCGCAGTATCACATATCCGCTGTCACCGCAGCCAAATGAGGGAGCAGACTGATCAGGGCGTAACCCTGTCTACTATGCACCGTTCCAAAGGACTTGAATGGGATATCGTGTTTATCATCAACTGCTGTGAAGGATATGCCCCTATCGCAAAAGCAGAAAAGAAGTCTGAACTGGAAGAAGAACGCAGGTTATTCTACGTGGCCATGACACGGGCACGGGAGAGACTGTATCTACTGAATCATACATCAAAGCCAGACTATAAACATACCAGGACGCAAGTTAAACCTTCCGTCTTTCTTTCAGAAATAAAAGAGGGTGTCCAATGGCGGAATCATGAAAACGGAAAAACAGGAAACGAACCGAAATTACAGAGAATAGAGATTGAAAAGGATTTTAAAGAGGGCAACCCCGCTTCTTTCCAGGAAGGGATGAACGTCCATCATAAATCCTTTGGGCCCGGAATTGTGATTCGGAAAACCTTGTCTTTTGTCACAATTCGTTTTGAGGGAAGTGATAAAATATTTTTTCTTTGAAATGATAGAATACTAAGATACTGTCTGCCTTCATACCTTATGGAGGCAGTTTTTTCTTGTTTTGGGCATTTATTACGAAATTCTTAATTTTTCACCGTCCTGCCATTTTTTCAAAAATTGCAAAAAATTTTGGATGGGAAGCAGCATTTTCGGAGAAAAATTCGGAATTTCAAGGTGCAATTTTTCGGAAAGTCTTCGGAAAACCCCCTAAAAACTTTTCGGAAAGCCGTATTATGTAAACAAAGACTCCTGAGGAAAAACCCCAGAAGCCCCATGTTTCCTAGCTTTTTTCAATTTTGCCAATTTTTCGATTCTTAATCTTCAACGCTAACGATCTCTCTCTTGTTGTAAGAACTCCAAACCTTACAATTATTTTGAACAATTAACTAAAAATTTTTTTTAAATGAAAATCCATCTTATATAAATTTATTACCTTAATCCGTGAAGCTTAATTATTGTTCCATGCTATAATCGCTCTGTTTAT
>CAJUGD010000028.1:0-18847 GCA_910586205.1 uncultured Lachnospiraceae bacterium
ATCCGATTTGGGATTGGACTCATAAAACAACCAGTTTCACGGATTCAGGTAAAAGGCTGTACATGGATCACTTGGCTGGCCGGACAGTCAAATCCCGTATAAAAAGAAATCACCAGATCCTTATTTCTCTCACGTATACGCTCTGCCACCTGAGTTCCTTTCATGCTTCCCTGCATATTAATGTCTAAAAAAACAAGATCAAATTCCCTGCAATTTTCAATAACATCTTCTCCGCTGTGAAATTCATAGATGGTCCATTCCTCTGGACAGCGGTCAACCCGTTGGATCAGCTCCTTTAAATTCTTTCTGTCACTTCGGCAATCATCACATATTGCAATATTCATTTCTGCACCTTTCTTGATATTGATCTGCTGTTCTCCTCAAAATCCAGATTGATGATACAAAAACCATATTTCCATAACACACGCCTTTAATCTTCATACTCCATCATAACCGCATCCAGCAGTTTTTCAAGCCCCTCGATCAATGCCTGTCCCTGCTTGGGATCCCGGCTTATGATCTCTTTCATTTTCATCACAATCCCGGATATCTGATCATCCGGCTCACACTGATTCCCCAAAAGCAGCTTGGATATAGGAGCATGGAGAACCTTTGCTATATTGATCATGGTAAATACCGACGGCATGGTTTCCCCTGTCTCCAGACGAGTAATCGAGCTTTGAGAAACCGTGGCCTGATCTGCCAGCTCCTTTTGAGTCATATGAGAATATCCTCTATACCGCTTCACTCTTTTTCCGATTTCTACTGCATGGTTTACAAACGTAGAATCTTCTTTTTTCATTGTCTCCTCCTGCCGTTTTGCTAAGGAACTTTTAAGAATTAGCTTTGCATATGGCACAGGATAAATCTTTTTATGCAAGGCGGAGGAATGAGGCGTACCAGGTACACCGATTGACTGCAGCGCGGCATAAGAAGATTTAGACAAGTCAGATGTAAAGATTCATTCTTTAACAGTTCCTTAGTAGTGTAGCAACGGCAGAAGGAAATGTGTAATGTCTAAAATGCATTATATCATGCTTAATTTGCATATTCATATCACCATTGATTTAATTTTGGTGATTCAACAGTTCAATACGGACATCAGGCGGTCAGCACATTCATGTACTGACCGCCTGACGCTCCGGATGATTGCTTGTCTGTTCCATTCATCGGTCCGCTTTTGATCACTTCACTTCCATATACCCCTGTGCTGCCAAAAGTTCTGCACACAGCACTGCTCCGCCTGCTGCTCCCCGGAGTGTATTGTGAGATAAGCCTACAAACTTATAATCATACAAGGAATCCTCCCGCAGCCGTCCCACAGAGATCCCCATACCATTCTCAAAATCCACATCCAATGACACCTGAGGCCGGTTATCCTCCTCAAGATACTGGATAAACTGCTTCGGTGCGCTGGGAAGCATAAGCTCCTGGGGAAGCCCCTTAAAGCTTACCATCCTCTCAATCAGCTCCTCCTTGGAAGGCTTTTTGCGGAATCTTACAAACACTGCCGCCGTATGCCCGTTAAGGACCGGCACCCGGATGCACTGACAGGTGATCACCGGCTCTGATGCCTTCACAATCTGTCCGCCTTCTATCCTTCCCCACAGGCGCAAAGGCTCCTGCTCACTTTTCTCCTCCTCACCCCCAATATAAGGAATAATGTTCCCCACCATTTCCGGCCAATCCTGAAAAGTCTTTCCTGCCCCTGAGATGGCCTGATAGGTAGTAGCCACCACCTCATAAGGCTCAAACTCCTTCCACGCTGTCAGCACAGGCGCATAGCTCTGGATGGAACAGTTAGGCTTTACTGCAATAAATCCTCTCTTTGTCCCCAGACGCTTCCTCTGAAACTCAATCACCTGAAAATGCTCCGGATTAATCTCCGGAACTACCATAGGTACATCTTTTGTCCAGCGATGGGCGCTGTTGTTGGAAACCACCGGCACCTCTGCCCTGGCGTAAGCCTCCTCAATAGCCCGAATCTCATCCTTGCTCATATCCACAGCGCTGAATACCATATCCACCTCAGCAGAAACCTTTTCCACCTCATTGACATTCATCACCACCATGTTTTTCACAGACTCCGGCATGGGAGTATCCATCTTCCAGCGGCCTCCCACCGCCTCCTCATAGGTCTTCCCGGCAGAACGGGGACTGGCCGCCACAGCCGTCACCTCAAACCAGGGATGCTTTTCCAGAATCGTGATAAATCTCTGCCCTACCATTCCGGTAGCGCCTAATACACCTGCCCGCAGCTTCTTTTCCATAATTTTCTCTCCTCATTTCTATTCTGTGTTCAATCCTTTTGCTTTGACTATCCTATCTCATATTGACAAAAAAATCAATACCTATTCGCCATAAAAATACATTTGTCCGTCTACGACGTAATAATCAGGCAATCATTCCGCCAGACAATGGCTTTGGCTGCCTTTTCCACACATAGATCCATTCAAATATTCACATTCTATTCCTGGAGGTGATCATTATGAGTCCAAAAGAATTAAATTATATTGACGATGCACTTGGCCACGAGAAATTTCTGAAAACTCAATGTCAGGATGCCATCAAAAATCTCCAGGACGGAGAGCTGAAAAACTGTGTGCAGCAGATTTACGAAAAGCACCGGCAGATTTTTGACACATTCTATAATTTAACTTAAATCCGCCCTTTCATCAATCACAACAAGGAGGTGACTGCCATGGACGACAGATGTATCATGGAAAATCTGCTTTTGACCACCAAAGGTGTATGCGATCTTTATATGCACGGCACCATCGAATCTTCTACTGCCAATGTGCATCAGACCTTTAACCAGGCTTTGAAAGACAGCCTGTGCATGCAGGACGACATTTACCAGAAAATGTCTGCCAAAGGATGGTACAGCACAGAACAGGCTGATTCCAAACAAATCGAAAAAGTGCGCAGCCAATACGCAAAGATTTCTTAATTTCATGTATTAAGAACCCGTTTCTTCATATATAAATAAATATAACTATTTATTATAGAAGAAACGGGTTCTTATGTTCTATTACTTTTCTTTGCTTTTCATAGCTCCTTATCCCCGCACCTTACTCCCTTTTCCATCTCTCTTTCCCATCTTCAACCGGTTTAAATGAACTTCCTTCTTTTTATAGGTAATCACCGGCTGCTCTCCCACAAAGTATACCTGTTCCAAAAGCTCCTGCTCTGCCAGCTTAATTCCCCTTACTCCTCTGGCATTTTTCTTCATCTCCGGGATCTCCCCTATTGCAAACCGTAAAAATATATCCTCACTGGTCTGGAGCACAACCTCTGTTTCCTCTCCCACCGGCCGCACAACCACCACCTCATCCCCTTCCGAAAGCTTTGTGGAAGCCACAGTACGGTTATTCGTGACAAACTCCTCGGCAGGCGTCAGTTTCACCAGAGCCAGCTTTGTGGCAAAAAGGAGCTTCTTTCCTGCCATGGCTTCCTGGCAGCTCATCCAGACAATATTCTCCTTCCCTCCATCAAACTTACTTACATTATCCAAAGGAGTCCCTTTGTCCCGCAGCTTTCCGGAAGGAATATCCGTTATCTTCACCTGATGGAGATTTCCTTTGTCTGTAAATACACACAGTTTATCGGTATTCATAGTTGGAACCACATACTTATACTCCCCGTCTACAGTCTCACGATTCCTCTCGTATGTATTCTTATCAAGAATTTTGCAGTATCCGAACCGGTCCATGACAAATACTGTCTCCTGTGCCTCCACAGGTGCTTCCTCATAGACCGCCTCTTTTCCGTCTTCGATCCGTGTCCGCCTGGGCCCTGCAAATTCCTTCTTAATATTCTCCAAATCCTCCAAAATAACCTGATTCATGGTATCCCGGTTCTTTAATATCTTCTGATACTCCTCAATCCGCTTCAGGCACTCCTTGTACTCCTTCTGCAGCGCCAGAATCTCCAGACCGATCAACTTATACAGCCGCATCTCCAAAATAGCTGTTGCCTGCTTTTCTGTGAACCGCAGGGCCTTGGCATCCTCCTCAAATCCTGGATGGCGGAACCTGATATTGGAAATATCCCCATTCATCAGGCAGGCTTTAGCATCCTTTAGATTCTTTGCTCCCCTTAAAACAGCAATAATCAGATCAATCACATCACAAGCCTTGATAAGACCTTCCCGGATCTCTTTTCTCTCCAGTTCCTTATCCAGCAATGCCTGATATTTTCTGGTAGCATTCTCATACTGAAAATCCAGATAATTTCTTAAAATCCCCCGCAGGCTTAAAGTTTCCGGCCTTCCTTTGGCAATCGCCAGCATATTGACTCCAAAGGTATCCTCCAGCTTTGTCTTTTTGTAGAGAATGTTTTGAATCTTCTCCACATCCGCATCCCGCCGAAGCTCCAGCACAATGCGGATTCCTTCCTTGCTGGACTGGTTGGAAATATCCACCACATCCGTCAGCTTCCTGCTCTCCACCAGATCTGCCACATCCATCAAGAACTTGTTGATCCCGGCCCCAATCATGGTATAAGGAATCTCACGGATAATCAGCTTATCCTTATCGGTGCGCCGCCGTCCCAGCTCTACCTCCATCTTTCCCCGCAGCTTGATCTTCCCTACGCCGGTCTCATAGATCTCTGCAAGGCCGCTCTTATTGGCAATGATCCCTCCTGTCGGAAAGTCTGGTCCCGGAAGATATGTCATCATCTCCTGGGTGGACATATCCGGCTTTTCGATATATGCCTTCACAAGATCAATGACCTCCCCCAGATTGTGAGGAGGGATACTGGTACTCATGCCCACGGCAATCCCTTCAGAACCATTGATCAAAAGATTAGGCACCCGAACCGGCAGCACCTCCGGCTCCTTTTCCGATTCATCATAATTGGACACAAAATTCACGGTCTTATCCAGATCCTTTAAATAGACCTCCTCCGCAAATTTTCTCAGTCTTGCCTCCGTGTAACGCATGGCCGCGGCTCCGTCCCCTTCAATAGAGCCAAAGTTTCCGTGTCCGTCCACCAGGGCCATCCCTTTCTTAAAATCCTGGGAAAGCACCACCAGGGTCTCATAGATAGAGCTGTCTCCATGAGGATGATATTTACCCATGGTATCGCCCACAATACGGGCTGATTTCCGGTGGGGCTTATCATGCCCCAGCCTCAGCTCACCCATATCATAAAGCACCCGCCTCTGCACGGGCTTTAACCCATCCCTTGCATCCGGAATAGCACGTGCCGTAATCACACTCATGGAATAATTCAGATAACTGCGCTGCATCTCCTCTGAAAATTCCGTTGTCAATATTTTCTCTGCCATATATTCTCCATTCTTACAACTGGTATATACATCGATTGAATCCGTGTACCTGAAAAAATCATCACATTGAAATCACCGGCAGCTCTCTGCCGATATCTCCCCATAATACAGGGGATGTCACAAAATGCAGCTTACATACAATATATGAATGAAACCTCTGTGGTTTCAATGACATATCTTGTATATAGCGGCTATTTTACGACACCCCCTGTGTTACTGATGGATCGCCTGGTATATTTTTGCCGCATCATAGGCCGGTGCAAAGGATTCTGCCACTAAAATAATCCTCTGTATCTCAGATTCTTCTTCTTCCAAGGCATCTGCGATTGCTGCAGCACCCTGTCCTTTTGCCAGCTTTTTACATACCTGTTGGATCAATTTTAACATGCTGCCTTCTTCCCGGCCTTCTTCCCGGCCTTCTTCCCGGCCTTCTTCCCGGCCTTCCTCCCGTGCCTCCCTGCGGTTTTCCTCAAGGTCATCCTGGTAATTATATTCCTCCATCAGCATATTGATCACCTCCGAACTCTTCCTTGTCAGATATTCTGCCAGGATATTCTCTTTGATGCATCGTTTTACTGCAGCTTCCAGGCCAGATTCCGGATCTAACTTCCGACACTCTCTGGCTATTTCCACAAATCCACTATATTCACGAAGGATCCTGCATTCCCTAAGAAGCTGATTGCCGCCGTCCATATTAATGTTAATAACACGAACATAAAGTTCCAGTTCAGGTTTTCTGCTCATGTCCATGAAAGAATCTGACAGTTTAAGAATTTTCTCAGCCGGAAATGGTTCTGTCCCGTTATAAAAGGTCACAAATTCCGGGGTAGGGATTTTTGCGATTCTTCTGCGATACCGTTCCTTCTTGTCCACCAGCCGCTCATATTCTCTTGCCACATAGAGCAGCATCCGTAACGGCATATTATCATTAACTGTTGCCTGCTGCTCACTTAAGAACAAATGGCGTTTACCAATAATTGCTGCCGCATCATTTTTAAAATTCATGAAAATAACATCTTCCAGCCTACATTTATCAACATCCCTTGTATCTTTGTAATCAGTCCCATAAAGTGCATTATATAAACTAAGAAGGTTCTTTTCAGCGTTTACGTCCGAATAAAAAAGATCTGTGAATACACTGTCTTTGTATCTCATCGTTTCGTTTGCCATAATATGGTAATGTCCTTTCTGCGGAATAAATTTGTTTGCGACATCCTTCTTATGTATGCTGTTATTATACTATTTCCCGTTAAAATCATCAATATTGTTTTACAGTTTTCCCGCATCTGAGCTGCAGCCAGAAGTCAGGCATCAATCTCCGCTTCATCCGCATGATCATGGATAAACTTTCTTCGAGGCGGCACCTCGCTGCCCATCAGCATTTCCGTCACCTCAGAAGCTAACCGCGCATCCTCAATCTCCACCCTCTTTAATACCCGCCGCTCCGGATCCAAGGTAGTCTCCCAAAGCTGCTCCGGATCCATCTCTCCAAGCCCCTTGTACCGCTGCAGACGAAAATCCCCTTTATGACTTTTCCGGTACTTATCCAGCTCCTTATCATCATACAAGTACTGTTCCTGCCCCCTTTGGGGAATCACCTTATAAAGAGGCGGCATTGCAATAAACACATGTCCATTGTATATCAAATCCGGCATAAACCGATACAAAAAGGTCAAAAGCAGCGTATCAATATGACTGCCGTCCACATCCGCATCTGTCATCAGAATAATCTTGTGATACCGCAGCTTCCCCAGATCAAAATCATTTCCATACCCTTCAGAAAACCCGCACCCGAACGCATTGATCATGGTCTTGATCTCCGCATTGGCCAGCACTTTGTCCATGGATGCCTTTTCCACATTAAGGATTTTTCCCCGGATAGGCAAAATCGCCTGATACATCCGGTTTCTGGCTGTCTTAGCGGAACCGCCTGCCGAATCTCCCTCCACAATAAAAATCTCGCACTTCTCTGCATCCCGGCTCTCACAGTTAGCCAGTTTCCCATTGCTGTCAAAAGAAAATTTGGACTTGGTGAGCATATTGGTTCTGGCCTTTTCCTCTGCCTTGCGGATTTTTGCTGATTTTTCCGCACAGGCAATAATCCCTTTCAGCACTTCCACATTCCGGTCAAAATAATGCTGCAGAAGATCTCCGCTGACAGAAAACACTGCCTTCGTGGCATCAGCGCTGGCTAACTTGGTCTTGGTCTGTCCCTCAAAGATCGGATCCGGATGCTTCACCGCCACAATAGCCGTCATTCCGTTCCGGGTATCCGCCCCGGTAAAGTTAGGCTCCTTCTCCTTTAATATCCCTAACTCCCTGGCATAAGAATTGATCATCTGGGTAAACCGGGTCTTAAACCCTACCAAGTGGGTACCGCCTTCCTGAGTAAAAATATTATTACAGAATCCCAGGATATTCTCCTCAAATGTATCTACAAATTGAATGGAAAGCTCCACCTCAATCCCTTCCAGTTTATCCTTTACATAAATCGGGTCATGGATAACATTCTTTCCATTATTAATCTCCTTCACATAAGCCACCAGACCCTCCGGTTCATGGAAAGTAACCGTTTCTTCCTCCCCTTCCCGCCGGTTCTCATAGATAATCGTCAGTCCAGGGTTCAGATAAGCTGTCTCATGAAGCCGGCTTTTCAGCCAGTCTGCCTTAAAACGGGTCTTCTCAAAGATTTCCCCATCCGGAAGAAAATTAATCTCTGTCCCCGTCTCCTTTGTCTTTCCTATCACCGGAAGCAGTCCGTCCACCAGCTCCACCACCGGCAATCCTCTCTCATACGCATCATGATGAATCTTCCCGCCCCGATGAATCTTAATGTCCATATGAACGGAAAGGGCATTGACCACTGAAGATCCCACTCCGTGAAGTCCTCCGCTGGTCTTATAAGCATTATTGTCAAACTTCCCTCCGGCATGAAGAGTAGAAAACACAATCCTCGCCGCAGACATTCCCTTCTTATGCATCTCAACCGGAATCCCCCGCCCGCTGTCCTTCACCGTACAGGAACCATCCGCCTCCAGAATCACCCGGATCTGATCACAATATCCTGCTAAGTGCTCATCTACCGCATTGTCCACAATCTCATAAATCAGGTGGTTCAGTCCTTTGGTCCCCACTCCTCCTATGTACATGCCTGGCCGCTTCCGGACTGCCTCCAGCCCCTCCAGGACGGTAATGCTGTCTGCATTATACTGTGTCTTCGCCATTGATACTCCTCTCTCGCAACCATTTTGCCGACGGCCTCTTAGCTTTCATAAGACATTTCCATAACTGCCAAAGCTGCCGTGACTGTTCTGTCACATCCATTCGTCTCCGCCTTTTTGCTTAAAAGACTAAATTCCCTCAGAATCCCTCAAAAAAGCGCATGTTCCCATTATACACAAAAAGTAGTGTAAAAAGCAAGTAATTTATCGAACTTACTTTCGATAATTGAATTTTTCTGTATTTGCGGGAATGGCGGATTGCTCTTGATTTCACCTCCGGAAAATAGTACAATAGACTCAACCAAGTATACAGGAGGACCTTATATGGAACATCAAATGTCCCCGAAAATGGAACCACCCATCCACCCATCCCACACGGAACTCAATCCCTTAACAGGCTTATATGACAGCCGGGGCTTTATAAATCAGGCCAAGGCAGTTATTCCGAACCTGCCTGCCAAAGAATATGTTATGATTGCCATTGATATGGCACATTTCCGCCTGTTCAACAAATTTTACGGAAGAGATGCAGGAGACAAGCTTCTGATCTATATTGCAGATCATCTCAAGAATATTCAAGAATGCCATCATGGACTTGCCGGATATTTCGGAAGCGATAATTTCTGCATTATTATGCCTTCTCAAAAGGAAATGATCCTGCAGTTAAAAGAAGATATCTCAAACGCTGTTCTCCAGTGGAGCGACATGACCGGCTTTCGCCCTTCCCTTGGAGTCTGCATTATTGATGATATCAGCCTTTCTCCCGAGACTTTGCACGACCGGGCAACCATGGCTCTCTCCCAAATACCGGACAACTCTGCTGACCGGATCCGCATCTATGATCCTAAAATGGAGAACAAGCTGGAAGAAGAATGGATACTTTTATCCGAGATCAAGGATGCCCTCCAGAATGAGGAATTTACCTTTTACGCACAGCCTCAATGCGATATCACCACAGGAAAGATCGTGGGAGCCGAATCTTTAGTACGCTGGCATCACCCTCTAAAGGGCATGATACCGCCGGGAGTCTTTGTTCCGGTTCTGGAAAAAACCGGGTTTATTATCCATCTGGACAAATATGTATGGAAAAAGGTCTGTCAATGGATGCGCGGCTGGATTGACAAAGGTTACTCTCCGGTTCCCATATCCATCAATATTTCCCGTATTGACATTCTTTCCACGGACGTGCCCCAATATCTGCTGGAGCTGATTCATACATACAGCCTTCCGCCAAAACTTATCAAAGCTGAGATTACAGAAAGCGCTTATGCGGAAGATGATGACGCCATCAATCAGACTGTCAAACGCCTTCGGGATGCAGGATTTCTTGTGATGATGGATGATTTCGGAAGCGGCTATTCCTCTCTGAATATGCTAAAAAGCATTGAAGTGGACGTGCTGAAGATTGATATGCGTTTTCTCGATATTCAGGACGAGGAGGAACAAAAAGGAATCGGCATTTTAGAATCCGTAGTCAATATGGCCCGGCTTTTAGGGATTCCCATCATTGTGGAAGGTGTGGAAACCTTGCAGCATGAACGGTTTCTGAGAAATATGGGCTGCCATTATGCCCAGGGCTATTACTATTATAAGCCGCTTTCCATTGACCAGTTCGAGCTTCTTTTATCTGACGAGAGAAAGTTAGATCACAGGGGGCTGAGATACAGACAGGTAGAGTCCCTTCATACAAGAGAATTTTTAGATGGCAATCTGTTCACAGATACTATGGTCAACAATATTTTGGGAGCTGCTGCTTTTTACGACGTTTTTGAAAATCAGATCGAAATCACCCGGGTCAATGATCCGTATTTCCGCATGTCCGGCGTTTCCCCCAGTGAGGAGGCCAATTATAACAGGAAATTCTGGAACCATGTCCGGGATGACGACCGCCCTATTTTATTCTCGCTTTTTGAGCGTGCTTATGACAACCGCCCGGAAAGCGCGGAGGGATATATCCACTACCTTCGGGTAGACGGCAAGGTGCTGTGGGTTTATATGAGAGTCTTTTTCCTGAGAGAAAAAGAAGGACACAAGCTGTTTTACGGCTCCTTGGTTGATATGACCTCCATGCGGGAAAAGGCAGAAGGGCGCCGGGCGCCGGATCCCCAAGTATCAGAGATTACCCAGCTTCAGCAGAACCGTCTGGAACAGTACTACGGCAATATTCCCTGCGGATACGGCCTTTCCAAAATCCTTTTGGATCCTTCCGGCGCTCCTTGTGATTATGAGATCATCTATATTAATCATGAGATGGAAAAGGTATGCGGGGATGATAAACAGCGTCTCCGCCATCTGATCCTAAAAGCCTTTGGAGACAATCAGAAGGAGCTTTTAACCAAGGCTTATCAGGCTGCCTTCTTAGGTGAAACCCTGAATCACTATGCCTATAGCTCTGTATCCGGCCATTATTTGCAGCTAACCCTGTACCAATACGAATATGGGTATGTTGCCTGTCTGATACGGGACGTGACCCACATGCAGATCCATGAAGGCGCTCTGAACAGCATGGTGCTTTCCTACCGGGAGGTTTATTTTCTTCATCTCAAAGATAATTACTGCCGGATGATTTACCCGGATGAAAACCGCATGATGGAACGTGGAAATTATGAGGCTGTGATTAACCGCCACTTTGGCACAGGAAAGATCTTAAAATACGACGAAGCCAACATCCGCCGGTTTTTATCCTTAGAAAATTTGAGAGCTGCCCTTAAGGATCAAAATTCTGTAGAATACCGATACCGCAGAAGCGCCAAAGACATAGCAGACGAGTGGTGCCTGACCAGTGTGACGGTTAGTGAGCGGGAAAACGGCATACCCAAGACTGCCGTGATCACCATTCGAAGCATTGACGCTATTATGAAAGAAGAGGAAAACCGCAGGCAGCTCCGCATGGCGGAATCTCTGGCCAACATGTCTGACGGGTTCTTTATCTACCGGGCCAAGGAGGACGAAAAGATTCTTTATGCAAACCCGGCAGTGGTAGAAATCTTTGGATGTGAATCTATGGAAGACTTTATGGATATGGTAAACAACTCTTTCAAGGGAATGGTGCATCCGGAAGATTTAAACCGGGTTAAATGTGATATTGAACAGCAGGTTGATCATTCTGACGAAAATATGGACTATGTCCAATACCGGATTATCCGCAAGGATGGACAAATCCGCTGGATCGATGACTGCGGACATCTGGAAAACTCCGAGTGGGGAGAAGAAAACCGGCTGTTTTATGTATTTATCAAGGATATCACAGACAGCATCACGGATATTCAGAAGGAAAAGCTGCTTAATTCCAATAAGTTTTACAAGACCGAATAAGAAGGGGTATTGACAACTATGAAGACAGGATTTGACAACCAAAAATATCTCACCATGCAGTCCGAACACATCCGTGACCGCATCAGCCAGTTCGGAAACAAATTATACCTGGAATTTGGGGGAAAACTATTTGACGATTACCATGCCTCCCGGGTTCTGCCTGGCTTTGAACCTGACAGTAAGCTAAAAATGCTGCTTCAGCTTGCAGATCAGGCAGAAATTGTCATTGCCATCAATGCGGCTGATATTGAAAAAAATAAGGTTCGGCATGACTTAGGGATTACCTATGATATGGACGTGCTGCGGCTGATTCAGGAATTCCGCGACAAGGGCCTTCGGGCTGAGAGCGTTGTGATCACCCGCTTTGCCGGACAATCTGCTGCCATCCAGTTTAAGACAAAGCTGGAGAACTTAGGAATCCGGGTGTACCGCCACTATCCCATTGACGGTTATCCCCACAATGTCTCCCACATTGTCAGCGACAACGGCTATGGGAAAAATGACTATATCGAAACCACCAGACCTCTGGTGATCATCACGGCCCCAGGCCCCGGAAGCGGTAAGATGGCTGCCTGCTTGTCCCAGCTTTACCATGAAAACAAGCGGGGCATCAAGGCAGGATATGCCAAGTTTGAGACATTTCCCATCTGGAATATTCCTTTAAAGCATCCGGTAAACCTAGCCTATGAAGCGGCCACTGCAGACCTGAATGATGTAAATATGATCGATCCGTTCCATCTGGATGCTTACGGCATAACCACGGTCAACTATAACCGGGATGTGGAGATTTATCCGGTTCTTGCTGCCATGTTTGAGGGCATTTACGGCTACTGCCCCTACAAATCTCCCACTGACATGGGGGTCAATATGGCCGGAAACTGTATCATTGACGATGAAGTATGCCGGGAGGCGTCCCGTCAGGAGATCATCCGCCGCTATTATCAGGCTTTAAACCGTCTTGTTGCAGATGAAGGCAGCAAGGAGGAGGTATATAAGATTGAACTTCTGATGAAACAGGCAAAGATCAACGCCAATCAGCGTCCTGTAGCAGTAGCAGCCAATGAACTGGCTGCCCGGAACAACTCTCCTGCCGCTGCCCTGCAGCTTCCTGACGGCCGCATTGTCACCGGCAAAACCAGCGCCCTTCTTGGAGCCTCAGCCGCTGCCCTGCTCAATGCCGTAAAGGAATTAGGCCAAATTGCCGATGAAGTGCATCTGATCTCTCCTGCCTTCATTGAACCGATCCAGGCATTAAAGACCCGCTACTTAGGCAGCCGCAACCCGCGTCTCCACACAGACGAAGTTCTGATCGCCTTGTCCATGTGCGCTGCCACGGATCAGAATGCCAGGACTGCCTTGGAGCAGCTCCCCAAACTCCGGGGCTGCCAGGTTCATACCTCTGTCATGCTGTCTCCGGTAGACATTAAATTTTTCTCCAAATTGGGCCTGGATTTAACCTCTGAGCCTATCTATGAGACAAAAAAAATCTACCATTAAATCGCAAAAAATACCTGCCCTCTTGATTTTCTTTTTCAAGAGGACAGGTTATTTTATTGTTTCCTGTTTTTCAGCTCTCTGCCTGATCCTTCCGGTTCTTTAGATACCTGGCTGCATACTCCTTATCCTTTTCAATCTGCTCTTTTAACTCCTCAAGTCCTGCAAATTTTCTTTCCGGCCTTTCAAAATTTAAAAGCTGAACCTGAATGTCCTTTCCGTACAGGTCTGCTCCCTCCTCAAGCCCCAGGATAAAAGTCTCCACGCCCACCGGATTTTCCCCGTCAATGGTCGGTTTTCTCCCGATATTGCTGACTCCGCCATAATAGGTTCCATCTACCTGCACAAGAGATACATAGACTCCGAATCTTGGAAGATATTTCTCCGGCGGCGGCAAAAGATTTGCTGTGGGAAATCCCAAGAGAGGCGCCCCCATATGATTGCCGTGAACTACCTGCCCATGAATGGCATAAGGCTCCCCTAAAAGCTCATTGGCCTTTTCCACATTTCCTGCATCCAATTCCTCTCGGATGTAAGTACTGCTGATATCACGATGCTTATCCTGTTCCTTCTCAATGATCACCGCCTCATATCCATACTCAGGAGCCAATCTTTTCAAAAGCGCTGCATCTCCCTTACGACGGTAGCCAAAGCCGCAGTCTGTGCCGGTCACAATCGCCCGTGCTCCCATCTGCCCTACCAGAATCTTCTCCACAAATTCCTCAGGAGGCATATGGGACACCTGCTGATTAAAGGGGTATTCCACTATATAATCCATCCCCATCCGTTCCATATTTCTGCGCCGTTCCTGATTCGTGGTAATCATCTGCTGCCTTGTGCCTGACACCACCTTAGCCGGCGCCATATCAAAGGTAAAAACGGCTGTCTTGTATCCTTTCCTCTCCCGAAAGCCCAGCATTTCCCGCAAAAGCTTCTGATGTCCTTTATGGCGGCCGTCAAACTTCCCAATGGTGACTACCGTAGGATCCTTAATCTGAAAGTCTCTTGTCCCCGCAATAACCTTCATCTAGCTGCCTCCCAGAAATAATTTCTGCGGCTGATACCGCTTCTTGTTTTCCTCATATCCGTAAATCCCGATAAACTGTCCGCTGCTGTCGTAAACCCTTGCACGAAGAAACTGACTTCCGCCTGCAAGCTCTGCCCCAAAAAAATTCCCGTTATGAACCAGCTTGTCTCCCTCCCCAGGCTTCATTGTCAACTTGGGAAGCTCCTCAAACACACAGTCCACAGGCAGCACAAAATGTTCTATCTCCCCTTTATCCCGCAGATCTTCAATCTTGGAAAGCCGCAGACTGTCCTTGATCTTAAACCGGCCTGACCGGGTACGCACCAGCTCCTCCATACATCCGCCGCATCCTAATTTTCTGCCAATATCATGACAAAGTGTGCGGATATAAGTTCCTTTGGAGCATTCCACGTGCATCACCACACGGGGAAGATCCATCTTCTCTATCTGAATATGAAGGATCTCCACAGGCCGCGGCTGCCGCTCCACTTCCTTTCCGGCTCTGGCAAGCTCATACAGCTTCTTTCCATTTACCTTCAAGGCTGAATACATAGGGGGAATCTGTGCATAAGGCCCCATAAAGCTTAAAATGGCCTCTGACACTGCTTTTTCCATGTCTGCAGATTGCTCTACGGGCCATCGGCCAAGGATTTTTCCCGTAGTATCCTGTGTATCTGTCTCCATCCCTAAAAGCAAAACAGCCCGATACGCTTTATCCTTTTCTGTCAGCATGTCGCACAGCTTTGTTCCCCTGCCTAAGCAGACTGGAAGTACTCCCTCTGCCTCAGGGTCCAAAGTACCGGTGTGTCCGATCTTTTTCATCCGTAAAATACCTCTCATTTTCGCAACTACGTCATGAGAGGTATATCCCTTTTCCTTATATACATTTATGATTCCGTCCATACCTGCTGCTTCTCACTGCCCTTTTCCGCCATGATTTTCTGTCATGTTTTTTGCTGCCTGGGCAATGGCCTTTCTCCTATTCTTCTTCTGGTTCCGGGCTTATCTGTTCCGCAATATGTATGGACAGATTGTTGATCACATCATGGACACTGCCGCTCATAGTGCAGCCTGCCGCCCGCACATGTCCGCCGCCGCCAAAGTAAGCTGCAACCCTGCTTACATCCACCTGGTTGTTGGAACGCATGCTGACCTTATACACATGGTTTTCCGTCTCATGAAGGAAAATAGCGCATTCCACCCCATCTGTAACCCGAAGCTGCTCCACGATTCCATCCAGATCCGAACTTCCTGCACCGTAAAAATCCATATCCTTCTGACGCACTGCCGCAAAGATGCATTTCCTGTCCATAAAAGAAATGCTCTCCAAAAGAGCCCTCCCCAAAATCTGATTTTGGACATAGGTTCTCTTAAAAAAGGTCTCATCAATAATTTTGCCAAAAGAAACTCCTTTTGCCATCAGTTTCCCGGCAATCTCCATCGTATGAGGAGAGGTATTATTGTTTTTAAACACATTGGTATCATGGATGATTCCCGTATACAGGCACTCTGCCACAGAAAGGCTGATTTTCTCCTCATCCAGAGAGTCAAACAACACCTCGCAGGTAGAACTTGCCTCTGCATAAACAATATTCTCCTCTGCATATCCCCGGTTGGTAACATGATGATCCAGGCAGATGCTGTGCCCTGCCTGATCCATATATCCCTGAAAATCTCCCAGCCGGGTCTTGTCCCCACTGTCCAAACAGATGCACAGATCATAAATCTTTCCTGACCCGGCATCCTGACTGATCGTATCAAAACGCTTCAGATAGCTGAATTTATCCGCCGGCTTCTCCAAATATACCTGAACGGTCTTATCCGGATATTGCTCCAGCAGGTAGTTGCAGGCGGCCAGACAGGAACCAACACAGTCCCCATCCGGACGCACATGCCCCAAGATCGCAATGGTCTGCGCATTCTGCGCCATTTCCATCAATCGGCTCATGCAATCACCTCCCAAAGTTGCTGATCTTTTCTAGAGATCATCCTGTTCCTTGGATTGATCCCCTACCACCTGATCAATCAATTTCGACATATGAACTCCATATTCAATAGACTGATCCAGGATAAAGCTAATCTCCGGAGTATTTCTTAAATTAATCCTGTGGGCCAGCTCCCGGCGGATATATCCCACAGCGCTTTTTAAGCCTGCAATGGCTTCCTCTGCTGTCCCTTCACCGCCAAGAACACTGATATACGCCTTACAATACTTTAGATCCGGCGTAACCTCCACAGATACCACACTGATCATAGATCCAGATACACGGGGATCTTTGATCTCCGTGCGGATGATCTCACTTAACTCCCTCTGTACCTCTCCGTTGATCCGTGTATTTTTAATGCTGTTTTTCCGCATAAAACATCCTTTCTGCTGTTTTTTGCGTTCCTCCTACCGAGGAACCTCTACCATAATATAAGCCTCGATCACATCGTCTTCCTGAAGATCGTTAAACTTATCAAACACCAGACCGCACTCGTACCCGGTAGCCACTTCCTTCACATCGTCCTTAAACCGCTTCAAAGATGCCAAAGCGCCCTCGAAAATCTGATCCTTGCCTCTGGTAATCCGGCAAGAGCATCCTCTCTGGAACTTTCCGTCGGTAATATAGGAGCCTGCGATGGTGCCTACGCCAGAAGCCTTGAAAAGCTGACGTACCACCGCATGGCCAATCACCTGCTCCTCGAACACCGGATCCAGCATACCCTTCATGGCTGCTTCCACATCCTCAATGGCCTGATAAATCACCCGGTACAGGCGCAGATCTACCTTTTCCCGCTCTGCAATGGATTTGGCTGTCACATCGGGCCTTACATTAAAGCCAATGATAATCGCATTGGACGCTGACGCCAAGGTCACATCCGATTCATTGATCGCACCCACTCCGCCGTGGATCACCTTGACCATCACTTCCTCGTTAGAAAGCTTTACAAGGCTTTCCTTTACTGCCTCTACGGAGCCCTGCACATCCGCCTTAACGATAATCGGAAGCTCCTTCACATTGCCTGCCTTGATCTGGCTGAACAGATCATCCAGGGACAGGCGGGACTTGGTGTCCTCAAGCAGCTTGTTCTTACTCTCTGTGATAAATGTCTGCGCATAGCTTCTGGCTTCTTTCTCGTTTTCTGTAGCCATCAGCACATCTCCGGCTCCCGGCACATCGTTTAATCCCAGTATTTCTACCGGCTGGGAAGGTCCTGCCTCCTTCACCCGGCGCCCCTTGTCGTCCATCATGGCCCGTACCTTGCCGTAACAGGCTCCGGCTGTCACGCTGTCTCCTACCCGCAAGGTTCCCTTCTGTACCAGAATCGTGGCCACCGGGCCTTTTCCTTTGTCCAGCTCTGCCTCTATCACCAGTCCTCTGGCCTTCCGGTTGGGATTTGCCCTCAGCTCTTTCACCTCTGCGGCCAGCAGAATCATCTCCAAAAGCTCCGATATTCCCTCCTTGGTATGGGCGGACACGGGCACGAAGATCGTGCTTCCTCCCCAATCCTCGGGAACCAGCTCATACTCAGAAAGCTCCTGCTTCACCCGGTCAATATTCGCACTGGGCTTATCGATCTTATTGATGGCTACAAGGATCTCCACCTCTGCCGCTTTGGCATGGTTAATCGCCTCCACGGTCTGAGGCATTACGCCGTCATCTGCTGCCACCACCAAAATGGCAATATCCGTAGACTGGGCGCCCCGCATACGCATAGCTGTAAATGCCTCGTGTCCCGGGGTATCCAAAAATGTAATCTGCTGTTCATTGATCTCCACGGTATATGCACCGATATGCTGAGTAATACCGCCTGCCTCCCGGGAAGTCACATTGGTAGAACGGATGGCATCCAAAAGGGAGGTCTTTCCATGATCTACATGGCCCATGACACAGACCACCGGAGATCTGGGAACCATATCTGCCTCGTCCTCCTCGTCTTCCTTTAAAAGCTCGGCGATCACATCGATCTTTTCTTCCTTTTCACAGAGAACATCATACTCCATGGCAATTTCTTCTGCCTTGTCAAAATCAATCTCTGAGTTCACTGTGACTATCTGACCCTGCAAAAACAGTTTTTTGATGATCACAGAAGGCTGCAGCTTCATCTTATCAGCCAGCTCCTTGATCGTGAGAACCTCCGGAAGAGTAATAACCTTTACTACTTCCTCTGCCTGCTTCTGCGCCGTCTTCTGAGGCATGGAAAGGGTATGCTTGGAAACCTTTCCGCCCTTGCTTCTTGGTCCGTCCTCATTTACGTTCTTTTTATCATAACGATCATTTTTGTAGTTATTGTTGTTATTCTTGCGGCTGCTGGTGGGCTTTGACTGGATCGGCGTGTCAAAGCTCTTAGAGCCGGAATCCCGCTGTCCGGGACGGGCAGCGCCGCCTCTGGCTCCTCCGCCAAAACCGCCTGCTCCACGGTTCCCGTCCCGGTTTCCTCCAAAGCCGCCTGCTCCACGGTTTCCGTCCCGGTTTCCTCCAAAGCCGCCTGCTCCACGGTTTCCGTCCCGGT
>CAJUGD010000028.1:18947-49780 GCA_910586205.1 uncultured Lachnospiraceae bacterium
CGGTTTCCGTCCCGGTTTCCTCCAAAGCCGCCTGCTCCACGGTTTCCGTCCCGGTTTCCTCCAAAGCCGCCTGTACTGCGGTTTCCGTCCCGGTTTCCTCCAAAGCCGCCTGCTCCCCGTTCACCGTCTCGGCCGCCTCCGCGATTTCCGTCTCTGCTGCCTCCGTAATTTGCTCCGCGGTTTCCGTCCCGGCCGCTTCCCTGCGGACGGCCTCCATCCCGGTAAGACTGTCCCCTGGCTCCATTGTTTGCCTGACCTGCCTGGCCTCTTACACCTGTCTGGTTCTGAGTAGTCTGGGGTCTTCCTGTACCTGCTGCTCCGTCCTGGCCCTGAGGTTTAGCTGCTCCTGCTGCCTGGCTCTGATCCTGAGCCCTGGCAGTATTGATCCCTCTCTGAGAGCTTTGCGGTCTTTCTGTATCAGATGCCGGAATGGGATCTTGGGCTGGCTGAGCCTTTCCTGCGCCTAAAGCCGGAATCTGGCCCTGGGCACCCTGAGTTTTGGCGGTTCCTGCACTCTGTTCCTGATTGTTCTGAGATTTTAACACACCGGATTCTGCTCCCTGAGCCTTTCCTGCTCCGGATGCTGGATTCTGCTCCTGCCGGCTCTGAGGTCTTGGCTCCGTCGGTGTACCTGGGTTTTGTTGTGTCTGAGCCTTCACTATACCAGACGCCAATCCCTTTCCCTGGGTATTCTGGGTTCTGGCTGCTCCGGAGGCTGGCTGAGACTTTGGCAATCCCTGGCCCTGAGCAGTCTGAGACTTAGCTGTTCCTGTTCCGGAAGCAGAAGATCTGGCTCCTCCCTGGGTTTTCCCGGGAACTGTTCCTCGTCCCTGCTGGGTTTTCGGTCTGGCTGGCCTCTGCTGAGAATTCTGAGGACGGTAAACAGCGGCAATCTTCTTCTTCGGAGCCTCTGCCTGGGAAGCGCTCTGGCCTTCCGCTCCTTTGCTGTCTGCTCCCGCCGCCTTTTCTCCGGCTGCACGCCTGACCATCTGAATCTGTTCTTCGGTTATGTTGGAAGAATGTGTTTTCACATCCTGATTCTGCTTCTGCAATATATCCAAAACCTCCTTGTTGGATTTCCCCAATTCTTTTGCAAGCTCATTAACTCTCATACTCACTACCTCCGATTGTATTCATTAGTTTTACGATTGCCTTGGCAAACCCATCATCCACAACAGCAAGAGATGCCCGCATCTCCTTACCCATAGCGTGACCTAATTCGCCTTTTTTGCCGAAACAACAGATAGGAACCTTATAATAAGTACACATGTTGGTAAACATCTTTTTTGTATTATCTGACGCCTCCTCGGATACAATCACAAGCTGCGCCTTTCCCGATTTCACTGCCTTTTCTGTGGAAAACTCTCCGCTGGCAGTCTTTCCGGCCTTTGTCGCCAAACCGATTAAATTCATGGCCTTTTGTCTGCTATCCAAGATGCTCCATCTCCTTTTCCAAAGCCTCATACACCTCTTTGGGAATCACCGTTTTAAAAGACCTTTCCAGCCCTTTTCCCTTCATGGCTTTCTGAAAACATTCCACAGACGGGCAAAGATATGCTCCCCGCCCATTTTTTCTTCCTGTGGTATCCAATGCAAATTGTCCCTCCGGAGTCTTTAATATCCGAATCATTTCCTTCTTATTCTTCATCTCATTACAGCCGACACACTGCCTTTGCGGAATCTTTTTCGTTCCCACCAGTTCCTCACTCCCTATCTGTCGTCAACGCTATTATTCTTTATCCTGCTCTTCGTAATCCTCCACGGGGTAGTCTTCCTCCTCCGGTATTGCCGGAGGCTCCTGCCTCATCTGATCCTCAGAATCTTCCGGATGCTTCTCATCTTCCTCTGTTTCCTGAAACTCTCCATCTTCTTTCAGATGTTCCTCCTCACCAGATACAGCTTCCTCCGGCAGATTCTCATCTGCGGATTCTTCCGAATACTCCTCCTTGGCCGAAGGCTCCTCATCCAAGGACGTAATATCAAAATCCGCCGGGAAGTCGTCATATACGCCTTCTTCCTGATCGTCAATGCCCATCTGCTCAAACAAGCCGGTCTCCCTGGCCTGGGTTTCACTCTTTATATCAATTTTATATCCTGTCAGCCTGGCAGCCAGCCTGGCATTCTGGCCTTCCTTGCCAATTGCTAAGGATAATTGATAGTCCGGCACTATAACCTGTGCTTCTCTGGCCTCCTCATCTGCCACAACACAGATAACCTTAGCCGGGCTCAAAGCATTTTCAATCAAAAATGCCGCATTTTCATCCCAGGTAATAATGTCAATCTTTTCTCCCCTCAGCTCGCTTACAATGGAATTGACCCGCGCCCCGTTCATGCCCACACATGCCCCTACAGGGTCTACATTCGGATCATTGGACCACACGGCGATCTTGGTTCTGGATCCGGCCTCCCTGGCAATGGCCTTGATCTCCACGGTTCCGTCCCGCACCTCTGCCACCTCTGCCTCAAACAGACGCTTTACCAGATCCGGGTGAGTCCGGGACACGGAAATCCTGGGTCCCTTGGGAGTATCCTTTACCTCTAACACAAACACCTTAATTCGTTCGGTCGGTTTAAAAATCTCGCCTCTGACCTGTTCCGCCTCGCTCAGCATGGCGTCTACCCGCCCTAAGTTAATGCTGACATTCCTGCCGAAATTGCGCTGTACAATGCCGGTCACCACATCCTTCTCCTTCTGATACCACTCGTTGAACTGCATGCTTCGTTCTTCCTCGCGGATCTTCTGCAGAATTACGTTTTTGGCATTCTGGGTAGCTATCCGGCCAAATGACTTTGACTCAATGGGGACATGAACCACATCTCCGATCTCATATTTGGGATTCTTCATCCTTGCTTCTGTCAGACTTATCTGAAGCACCGAGTCCTCCACGGTCTCGACTACTTCCTTATCTGCAAAAACAGCAAAATCCCCTGTCTGAGGATTAATGTTCACTCTTACGTTATCTGCCTTGCCGAAATGGTTCTTGCAGGCAGTGAGCAAAGAATTCTCAATGGCCTCCAGCAGAGTTGCCTTACTGATGTTTTTTTCCTTTTCAAGCAGCTCCAGCGCCTCGATCAGTTCTTTATTCATGGTTTTTTCCTCCCCTTTTTAAAAGTCAAATGCCAGCCGGATCAATGCAAGTTCCTGACGGGCAAATACTTCCTCCCTGCCGTCCTCCGTCTCAACCGTCACAGTCTCTCTGTCATAGCCTTTCAAAATACCGGCAAACTCCTTCTGCTTATCTCTCGGCTTATACAGCCGAAGCTCCACGGCTTCCCCTAAACTCCTCTCAAAATCCTTATCCTTCTTTAAAGGTCTTCCCAGACCCGGCGAGCTTACCTCCAGGGTATAGCTGTCCGCAATAAAATCTTCT
Source organism: uncultured Lachnospiraceae bacterium (assembly GCA_910586205.1). Taxonomy (GTDB): domain Bacteria; phylum Bacillota; class Clostridia; order Lachnospirales; family Lachnospiraceae; genus Brotaphodocola. Next base: position 22,319 of record CAJUGD010000028.1, read on the forward strand.
CGATCCAGCCAGTCGCTGAGTGTCCGGCTGATCACCTCACAGTCATCTACCGTGATTCCGCCTTCCTTATCTATATAGGCCCGTAAATACCAGTTGCCGCCCTCTTTCACATATTCCACATCTACCAGTTCAAAATTATGTTCAGCCAGAAGGGGGAGCAGAAACCTCTCCGTCCTGGACTCATATTCTTCTCTCCTTGCCATTTGATCACCTCATTTCTGTCAAGCTGTCAGTTTCCATGCCAAAAAGTAAGAGTGGACGTATGCCCACTCTACTATTTGTCATTCTATCATGTTATCGTATGTATTATAACACCAGAAAATACCAAATGCAAGGGCTTTCTTTCATTTTTTCACAAGAAAACCCTATTGACATTTCGTCTGTTGTATGACATCATATATTATGACAAGATACCAATAAGGAGGAATCTGTTTTTATGGCTGCCAGTCCTATCCATCACCTGCAAAATTTAGTGAGTACACGCCCTCAAAAGAACATGTCTGACATGATATATGAGAAGATCAGCCAGCTTATCCAAAACGGAGAGTTTCCGGAAGGCTACGTTTTTCCAAATGAAGCTGCTTTGTGCGAGATGCTGTCCGTAGGAAGGAGCACTATCCGGGAAGCCTATAAGGCTTTAGAGCTCTCCGGATTTGTAACGCGGACCAAGAGGGGAACCATTGTCAACAGCTATACTGCCATCTTAGAGGCTACCCCCTTAAAGGCAGTGATTCACGGCGCCAGCCACCAGGACTTTTTGGAATTTCGGCTGATGTTAGAAGGACAGTCCGCTGCTTTGGCTGCCGAACGTGCACAGCCTCACGAGATAGCCCAGCTTCAGCAGCTTCAGAATAATATGTGCAGCGCCAGGCAGAACGGAGACTATGACCGAATTGCTGCCTTAGACCGAAATTTTCATGAAACCATTGCTGCTTTAAGCCACAATCCGCTGATGATCACATCCATGGCTGCCATTGCAGAGACGTGTGAAACCGAAACACGGGAATCTTTTTCCAATCTTTCTGCTATTTCTGACACCATAGACCGAATGATCTCCATGCATCAGGCTATCCTGACAGCCATCCGCAACCGCTGTCCGGGAGAAGCCATGACCGATATGCTAGAACACATTGCAGGCGTTTCCGAATCATTGCCCTGATTTCCCAAAATGTTCAAAGTTCTCGGATATATGCAAAAATCCTGCATATATCCGAGAACCCTGAATCAAATCCCCGCTGTCATTAATGGGCGTCCGTAAATCCTTCAATCAAGGTAACTGCCCCGCACACACAAGGATAATAACTGTTAAACTGCTCTCTGTCTGCCACCCGGAAATTATAATACTTCTTGGCTTTAATCTGCTTATAGACAATAGATTCCTCAAATCGCTCTCCAATGGCTTCATTGGCAATCTCAAAGATCTCCTCCTGCCCGTCCTGTTTCAAACAATGAAGCAGATAAACGTCCTCTCCCTCTATATTCATAATTTCCTTTTTCACAACCTGTACCTCAACAAACCGCTGTTCATAACGCTTAAAACCACGAAACGGATTCCACATCAGGAATGCCGCTACGACAACAGCCCCAATTCCCAAAGCAATCGCTTTTCCCCAATTCATGACGTTTCTTCCACCTCTCCTTTAAACAATCCGGCAAAAAGCTCTGCCGGAACATAAGCCTTTACAGCAATCCCATTCTCCTGGTATTCCTCTGAAAGCAGTTCTCCATACTTTCGAATCTGCTGAAGCTTTCCTGCCTCCTGATAGGAAAAGACCCGTTCCAAGTACACATTCTGATTTCTTAATATGGTCTCTAAAAGCTCAAAAAGCCCACTCATGTTTTCCCCTGTCTTAGCGGAAATCCTGATCTGATAATCTGAGTGCAGATCCCTGGGAAGCTGCTCGGCTTTTGCCTGATCCATCTTATTAAAAACTGTCACCACAATCTTATCTTTCACCTGAAGTTCCCGGAGAGTCTCATAGACCACATACATCTGCATATCCATCTGAGGGCTGGAAGCATCTACCACATGCAGAATGATGTCACTGTATTTTGCCTCCTCTAAGGTGCTGCGAAAAGCATCAATCAAATGATGGGGCAGTTTTCGGATAAATCCCACGGTATCTGTCAGAAGAATCCTTCTTCCGCTTTCCAGCTCTAAGCTGCGGGTGGTGGGATCTAAGGTGGCAAAAAGCTTATCTTCCGCCAAAATCCCTGCATTGGTCAGCTTGTTCAGCAAAGTGGACTTTCCTGCATTGGTATACCCAACAATAGCGGCAACCGGCGTATGGGCACGCTCCCTCTGTTTTCTCTGCACCTGCCGGTGTCTCTTTACCTCCGAAAGTTCTGACTTTAACTGACCGATCCGCTCATGGATCAGTCTCCGGTCCATCTCCAGCTTTTTCTCTCCGGGTCCCCGTGTTCCGATTCCCCCTCCCAGACGGGACAGGGAACTGCGAAGTCCCACCAGCCGTGCAGCCCGGTATTTTAACTGGGCCAGCTCCACCTGTATCTTTCCTTCATTTGTATTGGCACGGGACGCAAAAATATCCAGAATCACCATAGTCCGATCCATCACCTTTGTATCCAGTGCATTTTCCAGGTTTCGAAGCTGAACAGGGGACAGCTCATCATCACACACCACACCCGTGGCATTCAGCTCCCATATCCGCTCCTTTACCTCATCAATCTTTCCTTTTCCCAGATAAGTGCCCGGATGAATATTCTCCCGGTTCTGAATGATCCGATCCACTGTCACGGCCCCTGCCGTATCCACCAGATCCTCCAGCTCATCTAATGCCGCCAAGGCATCCTCTGCCCCTGTCTCCACAGCAAGCAGAATCACCCGTTCCTTCACATCTCCTATTTCTATCAATTCTGCCATTCTTACTCCTGTCAGCCAACACTGCCCGCACCTTGCTGATTCTCTCCGGAGCCTTGGCCGCTTTCTGCGCCGTCTGCCCCGCTTTCTGTCTCTGTGTTGTTATCACTGTTTGTCTCGCCTCCATCTTCTGCCTGAGTGGCAGCGCCTTCTTCACCAACGCCAACCTCATCATCAGAAGCATTTCCCTGACGGCTTCTTAAAAACGTCAGCTCCCGCTCAACATTCTCATCTGTCCCGTATTGGGCCGCATATGCCTCAAACAGCTCCAAAGCCTTAGCAAAATCTCCTTTGTTTTCCCAGGCCACTGCCTGGTTGTATGACAGATCCTGTACAGAGTCTCCTGCCTCTAACCCCTGCCGGATCAGCTCTAAAGCTGCATCATATTCCCCTGCATTGATCTGTTCCACTGCCTTCAGATTGTAGACATAGCCATCAATCACTCCATAAGCTAAAGCCCCGTCATAATCCTTCTTCTCCACCAGACAGCGGGCCGCTCCCTTCTTATACTCCGTATTTTCCTTATCTTCCTTTAAAAGAAGCTCATAGGTATTGAGGGCAGCATCATAATCCTTCAGCCTAAACTCTGCCTCTGCACGATAAAGCAGCACACTCAGCTCAAATTCCCCGACCTTTTTTCCGTTTGACCATTTAAGGGCATCATCTAAGCGCGATATAGCTTCATCATAGCTGCCTGCATCCAAAAGCGAAATCCCCTCAGTCAAAAGCTCCTGCTTCTTCTTTTCTCTCTGAAAACGCATAATGCCATAAACAGCAGCTCCAACAAGAACCACAATCAGAACCAGGAAAATGCCGATCAGCATTTTCATCTGCCGGCGCCGTTTCTTTTTGCGGGCTCTGGCCCGCACGCGCATGCGTTCATCCTCCATACTCCAGGCTCCGGGCCGGGATGAACCTCCGCCTCCATAGGAGGATCTCCGGTTATTCTGCCCTCCTGCAGCGCTGCCGGTACGTCTCTTTACCCCGCCCTGGCGGGCCTGGCCCGAGCTGCTGCTCCTGGCTCTGCCTCCTCCTGACCCGGATGGCCGGCCGGAAACATTTCTCATATTTTTATTTCCCTGTCTTCCGTAATTACTCACAATCTCCCCATCACTTTCTGCCGGTGCTGCCAATGCCGCCCCGATCTTTATTCCCCAGGCTTTCTGCTTCCTCAAACACGATTAACGGCTGATGCTCCATGATGCGAAACTGGCAAATCCTCTCGCCCTCTTTGATCTCGGTATCCCGAAGCGCATATGCGGGAAAATACCACTGATCTTGATCTCCGCAATAGCTCTCATCAATCACACCCATATGATTCGTCTGAATGATCCCAAAGTTCTTATAAGTGCTGCTTCGAGGAACCACATGAGCCTCATATCCCTTAGGAAGCTCCATAGAAACCCCCAAAGGGATTAGGTAAAAATCCCCTGCCTTCATCACCACATCCTCTGCAGCGCTCAGATCAATCCAATCCGACTTACCATCCACATAAGCCAGCCTCTTTATCCTATCGTTAAAATACTTTACCCTGATTCTCGGCATCTTCTCTCTGCCCCTTATTTTATTCACAGCCATTCAGATTCCACTTCTTATAAAGAAATAGTACCATGTTATAGGAGTCTAGTCAAGGTCAAACGCTCCTGCACAAATTCCGTGTTACTGTTCACGGGGCGGACTGACCTCCGGAGAATGATCCTTTCCTTCCTCCAGCTTAATCTGCAGCTCCTCCTCCACCTCCTGAAGAATCTCCTCCTCCTGCTCCGGATTCATGCTGGGCAGATCCGTCATGGAACCAATGCCGAACCGCCGTAAAAATTCCTCCGTAGTGGCAAACAATGCCGGCCTTCCCGGCGCGTCTAACCTTCCCACCTCCCCGGCCAGTCCATACTCCACCAAACGGTTTACCGCATGATCGGAAGAAACCCCCCGTATTTTTGAGATCTCCAGCTTTGTCACCGGCTGCTTATAGGCAATAATAGACAAGGTTTCCAACATTACCTCTGTAAGAACATGCTTTTTGGGCGCTGATGCCACACGGATCAGATTCTCATAAAACCGGGTTCTGGTGCACATTTGGTACGCATTCTCCAATTCAATGATCTGCATTCCCCGGTTCTCGTCTTCATACCGCTTTTTCAGACTCTCCACCACATGCCGCGCCTCATCCTCACTCTGCCCGATAGCCACAGCCAACTGTCCCAGCTCCACAGAACCGCCCATAGTAAAAAGCACGGCTTCTGCCACTGCCTCCCAATCACTCTCCGGGCAGTTCTCATCCTCTATCTGTTTCTTCATATCCGTTCCCTGCGATTTCTGCCTCATGGTCTGTCCCTCCATCATCCTCCAGTCCCTGAAGGTCAAGATCCGGTTCTGTCTCCTCCCCTTCTTTTTCCAGGATCTCAATCTCCATATCGTCAAAAGTATGCTCCTGGGTAAGAGAAAGCTTCCCCACCTTCATCAGCTCCAGAACCGCCAAAAATGTCACCACGATCTCCAGCTTGTCTCCCTGTCTGGTCAATATCTGCCGAAAGCTGAACCTGCGCTTTTGCCTTGCAAACCGCAGCACGTCCATTATCCGTTTTTCCAGGCTGACCGGCTCCTTTTTGATGGTGCCGAAGCTGCTTCGAATGGGATCCACCTTATCCTCCTGCCGCTTCATGACCCCTTCAAAGATCCGCTGCAGCTTTGCTAAGGTCAGCCCGTCTAAAAGCTGGTCCAAATCCACAGGAGGCTCATACTTTGCCACCTCCTTCGGCACAGTAGGCGGTTTATAAAGAACACCCTGGGCATCCTCCTCCAGATCAAGAAGCTCCTGGGCCATCATTTTATACCGTTTGTATTCCAAAAGCCGCGCCACCAGCTCTGCTCTCGGATCCTCCTCCTCTCCCTCCTCATCATCCTTTGCAGGAAGCAGCATCCGGGATTTAATGTCTAAAAGAGTGGCAGCCATTACCAAAAAATCGCTGACAAGATTTAAGTCCTCCCGCTCCATGTGATTCACATAATCCAGATATTGTCTGGTAATCTCCACAATCGGAATATCATAGATATCCACCTTGTTCTTGTCAATCAAATGCAAAAGCAAATCCAACGGTCCCTCAAACTTCTCCAGCTTATATGAGATTGCCATAGCTTTCCTGCCTTGTCATCTTTATAGAAAAAACTCCATCCAGGTCCCCTTCATCCAGGTTCTCCAGGGCAGCCTGTACACTGCCGCAGCCATTGCTGCCGTCACCATCATGCCGCACACCACATCTATCAGAGAATGCTGCTTTAAAAACATGGTAGAAAGGCAGATTCCCAGCACAATCAGATCAATCCCCCTCTGCAGCCATGGATATCTTTTCAGCCACTGCGAGCCATGTGCAGCCACTGCCACAGACAGAGAAGAAGACACATGAATGGACGGGCAGACATTTCCCGGCGTATCCACGGCCTGGATCAGCCGCACCAGCTCTCCGCACACACCGCTTCCCGGACTCTCCGGGCGCAGATCAAGCCCATTGGGAAACAGCCAGTATATCAGAATACTTATGGTCATCCCGCCGAACATTATCATGCAGAGATTCTGGAAATCCTCCTTGCTGGTAATCATCGTATAAAACCAGGATGCGGGCAGCAGCAAAAACCACATAAGATAAGGAATCACAAAGTACTCATTAAACGGAATCCACCCATCTAAAGAGCAGGAAATCATATACTTAGGAACCACCAGGCGCTCTGTCACAAAAAAAGCTGCCAGAAAAAACACCATATATCCCAATCCATAGCAATATTTATGAGTGTCAATCCAACCTCTGATATCCTTTTTTTCACATCTGTCTGATCCCCTGGTAAGCTCCAGAATATCGTATTTTAAATTCATTTCTTTATCCGTCCTGTCCCTTTTTCATTCCTTTTCTTCCGGCAGCGGCCTATCCTTCCTCCGGCAAAAGCCTTACTGCCATCAGCTGAGGCCGGTTGCCCAGCCGAATGTTGACAGAGTGAGTTCCCAACCCCCGCCCTACAATCATGCGATGCTCATTCTTTTCAAAATCCCCTGCACAATAGGGCAGGAAAAACTGATACTGAGGCGTCATAAGTCCCCCTAATCCCGGAATCCGGATAGTGCCGCCATGAAAATGTCCGGCCAGTGTCAAGTCTGCCCCCCATTGGGCATAAGCATCAAAAAACATGGGTGAATGCGCCATCAATATCTGAAACCGCCCGGAATCCGCCATGCCTAAATGACACTTCATATATTCCTGATCCATTCTGTCCGGAGAAAGATTGCGGTAATATCCATTGTCAAGATTCAGACCGCTTATGCAAAGATCCTCCCCTGCATCTGCCGAGGCGTCATTTAAATATCTTACCCCATACTGCTCAAGCAGCAGGCAGAACTGATCGTAGAGCCCGCCATACAGCCCCCTCTCCCTTTTCAGCCTCTGCTCATGATTTCCGTTTCCGTAAAAAACGGGGCATATCTTTGTGAGCCCGTCTAAAAGCCGCTCTGTCACATCAAGCGCTGCCTTTCCTGGCTTTGCAATCATGGTGTCCCCGCCGATTAAAGCCATATCCGGCTCCAAGGCCCCTATGGCAGAAAGCAGCTCTCTGTTTCCCCGGCCAAACTCCTTATCATGAAGATCCGTCAGAAACACCAGGGTCTTGGGCTCCTTTATTTTTTTTGAAGGAATCCTTACCTCCTCGGTCACAAAATGTCCCCGCTCATACCAGGATCGCCAAAGCCCGGCTCCGCCCAGCCCTCCCAAAACCGCCAGGGACAAAACTATCTTTTTTCCTCTCACTGCCTCTGCTCCTTAAGCCAATCCCTTACATCCAAAAGGGAAGCACATACCTGGTCAACCCGTCCTCTCAGCTTCTCGTCCGGCTCTGTCAGATCCGGTACCATAATGGTAACAAAGCCGCCTTTAAGCCCGGCCTCCACTCCGTTTAAGCTGTCCTCCAGCACCAGGCAGCGGCCAGGCTCCTCCTTTAAAGCTTCGGCTGCCTTGAGAAATATCTCCGGATTAGGCTTTGCCTCTGCGACCATATCCCCGGTAATCACCTCCTGAAAGAACTCCTCAATCCCGGCCAGCCGCAGATTGTCCATGGAATACTCTCTGCCGCTGGCAGTAGCCAAGGCCACCTTATATCCTTCCTGGTTCAGATAAGCTAAAAGCTCGCGGGCGCCTGGCTTTACGGGCATCTCATTTTCCCGAAGAATCCTTAAAAAATGCTCCTGCTTCCTCCCCCGCAGCTTCCAAAAATCAAACTTGTCTCCAAAAGTCTCATGAAACCGTCTGGCCGCATCATTAGCATTGGCTCCGCGGATAGTCTTTAAAAACGACTCATCCAGATAAAATCCCAGCTCATCCCCTGCCAAATTCCAAGCCACAGCAGAAAGACGCTCTGTATCAAACAACAGTCCGTCCTGATCAAAAATCACTCCGTTAATCTTTCTTTCTCCCATATGTACAGCCCCTTCACAAATATTTTTCTACGGAAAATCCTTTCATGATACCCAAATAAGCCGCCTAAACAGACATTTGCCATGTCTGCCAAAAATGTACCGGGGACCCCCTGGCCCCCGGCCAAAATTCTTCCTATTGAATATAAGGAGCCAGCTCCAGGCGGATAAAATATCCCTGCTCATGACTGCATACCGGACAGGAAGCAGGCGCCTTGGTGCCGGAAAACACAAAACCGCAGTTTAAACACATCCAGCCCGTCTCCACCTCTGACACAAAAAGCTGGTTTTTCTCCAGATAATTGGCAAAAAGCTGAAACCGGTCTCCATGGACCTTTTCAATATCCGCAATCTGGAAAAAAGCCCCTGCAATCTGTGCAAAACCTTCTTCCCTGGCAATCCTTCCAAAACTTTGATATACGTCCTGAAATTCCTCATATTCATTGTGTCTTGCCGCCTTTAAAAGATCCAGGCTGCTTTCATATTGATCTACCGGATATGCTCCGTCAATCTGAATATTCTGCCCCTTAAGATCCTTCAAATAATCATAAAACACCTGGGCATGGGCCCTTTCCTGCTCTGCTGTAAACAAAAATACAGACTCAATTACAAAAAGCCCCTGCCGTTTTGCCTTTCCGGCCGCAAGAGTGTAGCGGTTTCTGGCCTGACTCTCTCCTGCAAAAGCTCTCATCAGGTTCTTTGCTGTCTCACTGCTCTTAAAATCAATCATGGGAAAATCTCCTTTCCCCACTAGTATCTCTTAATTTTTCTAAAATATGCCTGTTATTTCCGGCATTTGAAAACCGGATCCGCCGGGTAACCGCCTGTAAGCTTCTGCATGGTCCGCTGCACCGCATCTCGAGACTGTTTCCAGTCCGCATCCTGGTTTCGATAATCGTATTTTTCGATCAGCCAGTCAATATCCTCCTGAACCCTGTCTAAATTCCTTGCCATCAGCTCTCCCAGCCTGGGGATCCACACCTGTTTTTCCTGAGGCTTCAGCTTCTCCTCACAGACCATCAGAATATCCGCAAAATGATGAATGCAAAAACCCTTAGACTCCATCAGAAGGCTTCCAAAGCCAGAATCCTCCCGCAGCATATAGACAAAAGTATCCATCATCCTCTCATAGATCCGCTTCATCCGTCTGCACACATAACAGTGTTCCTCCTCACTGCGGATCCAAGCCTCTGTTCCTGACCGCGTCCCATCTGTCCCCGTCTGTTCCGTTCTCCGGAAACGGCCCAAAAACCCGGTTCCCTTACCAGGCTCATAGCGAAGTAGATGCTCTTTAAGCTGTTGGTTCATCTTCTCCAGCCTGGATTTGAAAATCCATGCATTTCCCAGGCTGTTTCCGTAATCATACATCATCTTTGTGTGATGCCTGCAGAATCCGCTTTTGCTGGTCTCCTCCCGGATATCTCCCTCCATATAAGAAGATCCCAGCACAAACTCCAGATTCTCCTGCTCCAGCTTTCTCTCCAGCCAGCAGAACATGCACTCATCCCCAGATTTCACCCCGTCTGTCAGCTCTATTGTGTACAATTTTTCCTTCATAACGCCTCTCCATCATCCCAAAACCTCTTTCAGCGCTGCAAACAGCTCTTTGATATTAATAGGCTTTGCAATATAGCCATTCATCCCAGCCTCCAGAGCCTCCTGCTTATCCTCCTCAAAGGCATTGGCCGTCATAGCCAGAATAGGAATCCGGGACAACTGTGTATTCTCAAGCCTGCGGATCTGCCTGGTAGCCTCATAGCCATCCATCTCCGGCATCTGCACATCCATCAGCACAAGCTGATAATAGCCGGGCTCTGATTTCTGCAGCATGTCCAGAGCAATTCTTCCGTTTCCTGCCACTTCCATAGAAAAACCTGCTTCCTCGAGAATCGTCACCGCAATCTCCTGGTTCAGCTCATTGTCCTCTGCCAGCAGAATACGTCCAGTGTTGATCTCCGGCCTGCTTTTATCTTTTGTCTCCTCCTTATTTGGATCTGACTGAATCAGGGAATACAGACATCTGCGAAGCTCTGACAGAAACAGCGGCTTGCTGCAAAAAGCAGTGACGCCGGCCTCCTTTGCCTCCTCCTCCACATCTGACCAGTCATATGCCGTGAGAACAATCACCGGCACATCCTCTGTTACCTCCTTTCGGATCCTGCGGGTAACCTCAAGCCCATTCATATCCGGTAGCAGCCAGTCTACAATATACACACTGTAGCTGTCTTTTCTCATGACAGACTGCCGGGTCCGCAGCACAGCCTCTTTTCCCGACAAGGTCCACTCGGCGCGCATTCCGATCTGCCCCAGCATATAAGATACACTGTCACACGTATTAAAATCATCATCCACTACCAAAGCCCTGCAGTTTTTCAGCTCTGGTATCTCCTTCGGCTCTCTTGTATCCTGATTAATGCGGAATGTGAAGGCCACGGTGATCTCTGTGCCTTCCCCCTGTTCACTGATTACCTTAATGGTTCCGTTCATCAGATCCACAATATTCTTGGTAATGGCCATCCCCAGCCCGGTTCCCGGGATTCCGCTGATAGTGCTGGTCTTCTCCCTCTCAAAAGGTTCAAAAATATGTTCCACAAACTCCTGGCTCATGCCGATTCCCGTATCCCGGATACAAAATTCATAATTGCCGTATCCCTTAGGCGCCCCTGCCTTTTCCGTAATCCGCAGGCTTACGGTTCCCCCTGCCCCCGTATACTTCACCGCGTTTCCCAGAAGATTTAAAAGCACCTGATTTAAACGCAGCTTATCACAATAGATTTCTTCATCCAGCACATCCACTGTATCAATGTACAGTTCCATCTGTTTTGTATGAATATCTGCCTGAAGAATATTGCGCAGCCCGTGCAGAATCTCAGGAAGGCTGCAGGGCTTTTCATCCAGATGGATCTTCCCGCTCTCAATCCGGCTCATGTCCAGCACATCATTGATCAAACTTAATAAATGATTGCCGGAGGTCATGATCTTGTCCAGATATTCCTTTACCTGTTCTTTCTTGTCTATATGAGAAATGGCCAGCGCCGTGAAGCCTACAATGGCATTCATGGGTGTGCGGATATCATGAGACATATTGGAAAGGAAAATACTCTTGGCCTTGCTGGCCCTGTTTGCCTGCAAAAGAGCGCTCTCCAGCAGATCCTTTTTCTCCATCTCACTGCGGATCTCCTCATCCACACTGCGGATCCCAAGGACAATCCCCTGGCCGTCCTTCCCTTCCCCGGCCCGAACGGCTTTCATCTGGTAATACCGGATCTCGTCCTCCTCACAAATACGGTAACTGATGTAATAAGGATTTCTTTCCTCCAGCCCGGCTTTTAAGGTATCGGAAGAAAATGCTGCACGCAGCATTTCCCTGTCTTCCTCATATACTGCTCCTTCAATATAAAGCTCCATGCTTTCCTCTAAAGAAAGCCCGCTCTTTCTCCGGAACGGTTCAAACATCTCGTCTTTGCTGCCTCGCAGCATTCTTCCCTTTCCTGTGCTCAGATCAAAAAAGCAAACCACGTCATAATCAATGCTCAGCGCCTGAATCAGCTCCATCTGACGCTGTTCATTTTTCTTTTCCCGAAGCTTCTGAGCCGTACAGTCCAACAAAAAACGCTGATAAATCAGCTCGCGGCCAGCCTGCAGAAGCTTTACATTTCCCATTACATGCAAAAGATCCCCGTTCTTATGCCTCACTCGATATTCTACACTTACACTGTCCCCCGCCTTCTGCAGCGTCTGCATGGCCTTTCGGAGCTTTATTTGGTCAGACTCCACAACCGAAGCCGCAACCAAATTAAACCCGTCCTCCATCAATTCCTCCTGGGATTCATATCCCAAAATTTTAAGAGCCGCTTTATTGATGCTGAGCACACGAGTTCCGTCTATGGTGTGGCGCATCACTCCGCAGTCCAAAGTAGTAAAAATCGTTTCCAGCGTCTGGTTTTTATTTAAAATTTCTTTCTCATAAGCTTTTTCCTGGGTCACATCAATGGCAACACCCACCGTACCCATCACGCTTCCGTCAAGATCATACAGCGGAGATTTGTAGGTGGTAAGGAGCCTGGTCCCTCCCCCTGCCTGAATCTCCTCCTGGGATACACAAGTTTTTCTTGTGCTCATCACTTGGCGCTCTGACTCAATGCATGCAGGATCATCATACTCCACATCCCAAATATAGGCATGTCCCTGTCCCTCTACCTGCGCTTTGGTCTTGTTGACTGTCCGGCAAAAGCTGTCATTGACCTTTTTGTGGATACCATTTTTGTCCTTGTACCAAACCAGATTGGGTACATTGTTAATGGTAGCCTCCAAATACTGGCTGGTCTGCCAGAAGTCTCTGCGCATCTTGCAGCTCTCCTGCCACCTTAAAAAACGGAAGCGGATTTCCTCCTCTCCCATAGGCATAGTCCAAATATCCGTTATGTCTGACAAGTGATCTGTTATCCCTGCAATCTGCTCTCTATCCGCCAGAAGAATCAGCTCACAAGCCTTCTTTTTTCCGGAAGCTAAATCCGCTAAAGCTTCTCTTAGATCTATATCCAGATCCTCAAAACCAGCCAAAATCAAATCTGCCTTAGAAGCCAGCTCCGGTTTTGGTCTGTCACTTTCCAAAAACTCATGTTTAAATGCCCCGAGAGGCAGCATTTCCCTGATAATCTTAAATGTATTATTCCAATGTCCTGTCAAATAAATACAAAGATGGCAATGATACATAATTCCCCCTGTACTTTAAGCTGTATGTACTTGCAGCCGCCCGGAATGGTTTTCCTGTGTTCCGGCTGCAATTTTTATAATCAAGGCTATACTTGTTATTTTAACAAGGCTTTGTGCCTGTTGTCAATTAAAACACATGATTTTTATTGAAAATACAAAATCCCCTCATAAATCCACTCATCCAGATAATCATCCAGATCAAGTTCTGTCCAGCCTCCCCAGGTAGAAGCCTTAACTTTTCCCATATGTTTCCTTTCATTCACACTCAGCTCTGTAATGGTTACCCAGTGAAGGGACATTTTTTCCATGATTCTTCTTCCGTCATAGTAGGTGACTTTGGCCTTTCTAAGCCTGCTAAGCCCCACCAGCATGGCCACCGGAGAATCATTCTCAAGTCCGTCTGCAATGTACTGAATCACATTTTTCCTATTAAAAAGTCCATGATGCCGCACTGCGCCAAGCTTTACCCCCCTGCTGCGGGCATATCGCTCTACCCCTTTTGCCATTCTTTCTATCGGCCATACCCCCAAGGGAATCTCTCCGATATGAAACGGCGTTACATACTGATACATTTCTTTCATGTGCAGAAGATAATTCTTTTTGCTATAGTCCGAGTAAGGATACAATCCGCCGTATTCCGGTCTGCTTCCTGCAAGATATGCGGTTATGTTAGCCGCTGCTACAGTCCCGCAGCCGGCATTCCTTGCCACAGCTTCCTTTTTTCTGTCTCCCTCCCATTCATACCACGCCTGATTTCCTCCGTAATACTGCCTGTCCCCGCTTCTGATATCCACAAACCTTTTTGAATCCTTCAGTCTGATTACCACTGTTTTGTTCCTTCTCCCCTTGTTTTTGTTTTCCGGCAAAGCAGATTAAAATATCGAAAAAAGCGGCGATATAGCCGCCGCTTTTTAGTAAATTCTACCCCTGAACCGGAAAATTGTCAATGACTTTGACACTTCTTGGTTCTTCCTTCTCATCCTTTTTCTTATTCCCCACAGCCTCAAATTCCTTAAGGATCTCCTCTGACGGCTCTGCGGTCAAAAGGGATACCACTGCAATCGCCCCGCAAGCCACCAAAAACGCCGGCAAAAGCTCATAAATATTCCATGCTCCGCCCATGGGACGCACAAGATATTTCCATACAAACACCATCACGCCTCCGGAAACCATCCCTGCCAAAGCTCCCTGGAAATTGCTTCTCTTCCAGAACAAAGCCGCCAGCATCACCGGCCCAAAGGAAGCTCCAAAGCCGGCCCATGCAAAAGAAACAATGTGAAACACCGAGCTGTCCGGATTCCACGCCAGCACCAGGCTAATCAACGCGATCCCGGAAACCGTAAGCCGTGCTGCCCTCATGGAAGCCTTCTCGTTAAGCTTAATCCCCAAAAAGTCCTGCAAAAGATTCTGAGACACGCCGGAAGCTGCCGTCAAAAGCTGAGAATCTGCCGTTGACATGGTACAGGCCAGGATTCCTGCCAGCGCCACCCCTGCAATCACAGACGCCCCAAACCCATATTGCCCTAAAAGGCCGGACAGGCGGATCACCACAGTCTCTGCGTCGGAACTAGAAGCAAATGCAGGGATCTTTCCTGCAACGGAAACACTATAACCGATTATTCCAATCAGAATTGCCACAAACATGGAAATCACCACCCACACAGAAGCAATCCTTCTAGAAACCCCCAGCTCCTTCTCATCACGAATCGCCATAAAACGGAGTAATATATGAGGCATCCCAAAATACCCCAGTCCCCAGGCGCACATGGAAAACATATTCAAAATTCCATAAGGGGAAGCATTTCCTGTAGCCCTGTCATGCAGATAAGTCATACTCAAATAGCCATCCAAAGACTTGGCATTGTCTGCCACTGCCTGCCAGCCGCCTGCCGCGTTTATTCCAAAAAACACAATCACCACCAGGGCTATCGTCATCACAATGCTCTGAATCAGATCCGTGGTCGATACAGCCATAAAGCCTCCCAGCACCGTATACCCCACGATCACCAGCGCTCCTGCAACCATGGCCACATGATAGTCCACGCTGAAAAGGCTGGAAAACAAAGTCCCCACCGCCTTAAATCCAGACGCCGTGTAAGGAATAAAAAAGATTAAAATAATAACCGCCGCAATGCACATTAAAATATTCTTCTCATCCCGATACCGCTTAGAAAAAAAGTCCGGAATGGTGATTGCCCCGCATTTCACCGAATAACGTCTAAGCCTTTTGGCCACAATCAGCCAGTTTAAATACGTTCCGGCCGCCAGCCCGATTGCCGTCCAGCCTGCATCTGCAATGCCTGACAGATACGCCACCCCAGGCAGTCCCATTAGCAGCCAGCTGCTCATGTCCGAGGCTTCCGCACTCATAGCCGCCACCAGCGGCCCCAGCTTCCGTCCTCCTAAATAGAACCCTTCCGCAGAATTATCGCCCTTTTTGCTGAAATAATAGCCAATGTACACCATCAAAACCAGATACACTGCGATTGCCGCCAATATTCCCGCCTGCCCTGTATTCATAATCATCCTCCTCAGAAATTAGTGGAATCATCATACCATAATCAAAAATAGAACACAATACAGAACGAGTTATAGACTTTATTCCATAATAATATGTCATAATTTAGAAATTTTTCCTTTAAAATCAACAAAAAACAACCGTACAAGAAATAAAATATTCTTGTACGGTTATTAGAATTATTTTGTATATAATTTAATACAAAGCCTTTTTCCAAGTATGGGTTTTCAGGCAGGTTCTTGAAAACTGCTCAGAAATGAGGGCAGAACCGATGCACTATATTGCTTTAAAGAATACTCCCCGCCGCACAAACACCAGTCATACATCAAAGCCCGTTCACTGATGGCATAAAGCTTTACCATCTCGCTGACGCTCAGGCGGGGATTCAGCTCTTTGGCCTCCACGCCTTCCCCGATGATTTTGCGCAGCAGCTTATAATAAGTGCGGTTCCTGTCCAGCAAATGCTTCTCCCCATTGGTCACAAGCTGGGTAGACAAAAGCCTTGCCAAAAGCTCCACAGACACCCGGTTCTCAATCATGCCAAAAAGCTCCCTGTTCAGAAACAAAAGCTTCTCCATAGCGCTGCCTTTATCCTCCAGGCACAAAGACAGCTCCTGATATTTCTCATCAAAGAGAGAGCTTAATGTGCCCAGCAAAGCATCCTTTCCGTCAAAATAATGATAAAAAGATCCTTTGGAGGTGTGAGACACCTCAATAATCTCCTCTACCGTAGTATTCTCATATCCCTGCTCATAAAACAGCTTCCATGCCGCATTAACAATCCTGCTGCGGGTATTGCGGGCATTTTTCTTCGCCATACTGCCTTTCCTACCTCCTCATCAGCTCCTCATAATTGGCAAAGCCATAATCCAAAAGAGCCTTGGTGTCCGCATAATGGGTCTGCTTTGCCTTCATCACCACCACAATCAGACGCACCCCGTTTTTCTCTGCCCCTGTCACCAATGTATTCCCTGCCAAAGAGGTATATCCTGTCTTTCCGCCGATAATCCCCTCATAATACCGGGAATCGGTTGGATACAGCATCTTATGCCCCATAGTAATGGTTCTGGCTGCCTCTTTTTTTGTGGCCGGAAAATCGTAGCTGCAGGTAGTGGTAATCCTGCGGAACATATCATTCTGCAGGGCTGCCCGCATGATCAGCGCCATATCCCGCGGGGTGGTTTTGTGGCTGGCGTCATTTAATCCGTGAGGATTGGCAAAATGTGTATTCTGGCATCCTAACTCCCCGGCCTTTTGGTTCATCAGCTCCGCAAATCCCTGAACGTTTCCTGCAATATGCTCTGCCAGACCATTGCCGATCTCATTGGCAGACTTTAACATCAGCCCGTATAAGCACTGCTCTATTGTAAGCCTGTCCCCTTCCGTAATGTTAAGGGACACTGCCCCTGACTCAAGATTTGTGGTGGCAGATGCAGAGAAATTCACCATATCCCCCATTTTGCATCTTTCCAGCGTCAGTAGGGCTGTCATTACTTTGGTAATGCTTGCAGGATAAAACTGCTGATCCGGATTTTTTCCATAAAGCACCTTCCCTGTTGCGCCGTCCATAAGCACAGCCCCCTCTGCAGCGATCTCCGGCTCTGTCACGGGCAGCATGCCGCTGCCTGCAGGATTTGGATCTGCCGCCTGTATCCCGGAGGGCTGATTTTCCGCTCCCGGCTGCCGGCCTTCGTTTCCCGCTGCCTGATCCGGCGCTCCCGGCTGCGGTACTGCGGCGCCTGCCGGCGTCTCCCCTGCAGATGGCTGACTTCCCCCGCCAGGAGGCTGCATCTGTGTCTCCTGACGGCCCGTCCCGGGCATCTGCGTTCCCGGCTCTTGGCTTGCCTCTCCCGGTCCCCCGAAACGGACTCCGTCACCCGCACCAGGCCCTGCTGTATGGGTCCCTCCTCCAAGGCCAGGACCCGGCACACTTGTTTCAGCCATTGTCTCATATACAAAAGGCTTTCCCGCTGCAAGGGCCTCCCCATAAGCATTATTTCCGAATATCATACAAATCCCCAGACCAATGCCAAGGAATCTTTTCCAGTTTTTCATACGCAATTCTCCTGCTGTTTTTTCATATTTTGTCAAATAACTTCTGACATTCCCGCCATATGCACGCTCGAATGTCACTGTCCGGACATCCCGGTTTTTCTAATTGTAACATAATATTCCAAAATAATGTTAACATCTTTCTTAAGAAAGTGAGACATTCTTTTACACATATCTTCTCCCTTTCCACCATAAAAATAGTAGCAACAAACCTATGGGCAGGTTCTCCTATGATTCACTGCACGCATCGTCTCTACTGCAAACCATTAGCCAGGATCACCTTTCTGTTCCTACTATCCTTTCTTCTTGGACATTGGCTGGGCTACATTACCCATCCCTCCCCTTCCATCCCGGCTTCCGCGGACGGCAACTGGGGCCTGAGCTTCCAGCAGGAAGGCAAGCCTCCCACCGGCAATGCCACCTCTGACTACCTGAAACAATTTCACGCCCATTATACTGCTGACACGGAAGAAAAGGTCATTTATCTGACTTTTGACGCAGGCTATGAAAACGGCAATACTCCTGCCATTCTGGATGCATTAAAAAAGCATAAGGCCCCGGCCGCCTTTTTCCTGGTAGGCAATTATCTGACCACCAGCCCTGATCTGGTCCGCAGGATGGCAGCCGAAGGACATATTGTGGGCAATCACACGTTCCATCATCCGGATATGTCCAAAATTTCCACCCAAGAAGATTTCTCCAAAGAACTTTCTGACCTGGAGGAACTTTACCAGCAGGTAACCGGCCAGCCCATGCAGCGCTTTTACCGCCCTCCCCAGGGCAAGTACAGCGAATCCAACCTGCAGATGGCCAGCGATTTAGGCTATCACACCTTTTTCTGGAGCCTGGCTTATGTAGACTGGTATGAAGACAAACAGCCCTCCCATGAGGAAGCCTTTAAAAAACTTTTGGGTCGAATCCATCCGGGCGCCATTGTACTGCTTCACAGCACTTCCAAAACAAATGCAGAAATTCTTGATGAGCTTTTGACACGATGGGAAGAAATGGGATATCAGTTTCGGCCCTTAAGTGATCTGGTACAATAAAATACTCTATAAAATCCTTGCCATATTTTCATTTTCCTATATAATGATACCAGGGTCAAAAGGTCAAAACGCCGATGCAGGATCATTTGCCGGAGGATTTTTGAACTTGGGATCCCCAAAAACACATGACAAGGAGGATTTTATTATGCCGCAGCGAACCGATATCCGCAAAGTTCTCATTATCGGCTCTGGCCCCATTATCATTGGCCAGGCGTGTGAATTTGACTATTCCGGCACCCAGGCATGTAAGGCTTTAAAAAAGCTGGGTTACGAGATCGTGCTGGTCAACTCTAATCCTGCCACTATTATGACGGATCCGGAAACCGCCGATGTGACTTATATTGAACCGCTTAACGTACAGCGTTTAGAACAGATCATTGCCAAGGAACGGCCGGACGCACTGCTTCCAAACTTAGGAGGCCAGTCCGGTCTGAATCTGTGTTCCGAACTATATAAGGAAGGCATTCTGGACAAATATAATGTAAAGGTAATCGGGGTCCAGGTAGACGCCATAGAGCGGGGTGAAGACCGGATTGAATTTAAGAAGGCCATGAATGCCCTTGGCATTGAGATGGCCCGCAGCGAGGTTGCCTATACCGTGGATCAGGCCCTCTCCATTGCAGACAGCCTGGGATATCCGGTGGTGCTCCGCCCTGCCTACACCATGGGCGGCGCCGGAGGTGGTCTGGTATATAACCGGGAAGAATTAAAGACCGTGTGCGCCCGCGGACTCCAGGCCAGCCTGGTAGGACAGGTATTGGTGGAAGAATCCATCTTAGGCTGGGAAGAACTGGAGCTGGAGGTAGTCCGGGACAAGGAAGGCAATATGATCACGGTCTGCTTCATTGAAAATATTGATCCCTTGGGCGTCCACACCGGAGATTCCTTCTGCTCTGCTCCCATGCTGACCATTTCCCAGGAATGTCAGAAACGGCTTCAGGAACAGGCTTACCGGATCGTTGAATCAGTACAGGTTATCGGCGGGACGAATGTACAGTTTGCCCATGACCCGGTTTCAGACCGGATCGTGGTGATTGAGATCAACCCCCGGACCTCCCGTTCCTCTGCCCTTGCCTCCAAGGCTACAGGCTTTCCCATTGCCCTGGTATCTGCCATGCTGGCTACCGGACTGACTTTAAAAGACATTCCCTGCGGCAAATACGGCACTTTGGATAAGTATGTGCCGGACGGAGATTATGTGGTCATCAAGTTCGCCCGCTGGGCATTTGAAAAATTCAAAGGCGTGGAGGACAAGCTGGGAACCCAGATGCGGGCCGTAGGAGAAGTCATGAGCATCGGAAAGACCTACAAAGAAGCCTTCCAGAAGGCCATCCGCAGCCTGGAAACCGGGCGCTACGGCTTAGGCCATGCAAAGGACTTTAACAGCAAAACAAAAGACCAGCTTTTAAAGCTTTTGATTACCCCTTCCAGTGAACGTCATTTCATTATGTATGAAGCCCTCCGCAAAGGCGCCTCCATAAAAGAGATCCATGAGCTGACCAAGGTCAAGACCTGGTTTATTGAGCAGATGAAAGAGCTGGTGGAGGAGGAGGAAGCCCTTATTGCCTGCAAAGGCGCTCTGCCCTCTGACGAGGCTCTCACCCGGGCCAAGAAAAACGGCTTTTCTGACAAATACTTAAGCCAGCTTTTGGAGATCTCCGAGGACAGCATCCGCAGCCGCCGCATGGAGCTGGGGGTGGAAGAAGCCTGGGAAGGCGTTCATGTCAGCGGCACCAAGGACAGCGCCTACTACTATTCTACCTACAATGCCCCGGACAAGAACCCGGTCCGCACAGACAAACCCAAAATCATGATCTTAGGCGGCGGGCCCAACCGGATCGGACAGGGAATTGAGTTTGACTACTGCTGCGTCCATGCCTCTCTTGCCTTAAAAAAGCTGGGCTTTGAAACCATTATTGTCAACTGCAACCCGGAAACCGTGTCCACAGACTATGACACCTCGGACAAGTTATACTTTGAGCCTCTGACTTTAGAGGATGTGCTGAGCATTTATAAAAAGGAAAAGCCCTTGGGCGTGATTGCCCAGTTCGGCGGACAGACTCCCTTAAACCTGGCCGCAGACTTAGAGAAAAACGGGGTACGTATTTTAGGCACCTCCCCGTCTGTCATTGACCTGGCTGAAGACAGGGATCTGTTCCGGGCCATGATGGAAAAGCTTCAGATTCCCATGCCGGAATCCGGCATGGCCGCCACGGTAGAGGAAGCCCTGGAAATCGCTGCAAAGATCGGCTATCCTGTGATGGTGCGCCCCTCCTACGTGCTGGGCGGCAGAGGCATGGAAGTGGTCTATGACGACGAGAGCATGACCGGCTACATGAAGGCAGCCGTAGGCGTAACGCCGGACCGTCCGATTCTGATTGACCGCTTTTTAAATCATGCCATGGAATGTGAGGCAGACGCCATCAGCGACGGAACCCATGCCTTTGTTCCTGCTGTCATGGAGCATATTGAGCTGGCCGGCGTCCACTCCGGTGACTCTGCCTGCATCCTTCCGTCTGTTCACATTTCTCCGGAAAATGTGGAAGTGATCAAAGACTACACCCGGCGGATTGCAGAAGAAATGCATGTGAGAGGGCTGATGAACATGCAGTATGCCATTGAGAACAATAAGGTCTATGTGTTGGAGGCCAACCCGCGGGCGTCCCGCACGGTTCCTTTAGTATCCAAAGTGTGCAATATCCGGATGGTGCCCCTTGCCACAGAGATCATTACTTCCGAGCTGACTAATAATCCATCGCCCATTCCTGGCCTTAAGGAGCAGGATATTCCTAATTACGGCGTCAAGGAAGCGGTCTTCCCCTTTAATATGTTCCAGGAGGTTGACCCGGTGTTAGGTCCGGAAATGCGCTCTACCGGCGAGGTCTTAGGACTTTCCCCCTCCTTTGGAGAGGCTTTTTACAAGGCCCAGGAAGCTACCCAGTCCCGCCTTCCCTTAGAAGGCACGGTTCTGATCTCAGTGAACCGTAAGGACAAGCCCGAGGTTGTGGAGGTGGCAAAAAGCTTTGCTGAAGATGGCTTTACTATCCTGGCTACCGGCACTACCTATGACCTGATCCATGAAGCAGGCATTCCTGCCAAAAAGGTAAAAAAGCTTTATGAAGGCCGACCCAACATTTTAGATATGATCACCAATGGAGATATCCAGTTGATCGTCAATTCTCCCTCCGGCAAGGACAGCGTCCACGATGACAGCTATCTGCGCAAGGCAGCCATCAAGGCAAAGGTGCCCTACATGACCACCATTGCCGCTGCCAGAGCCACTGCCAGCGGTATTCATTATGTCAAAACCCACGGAAATGGAGAGATCAAATCCCTTCAGACGCTTCACAGTGAGATTCATGACAAAATTTAAAAATAAAAACGCTTTTGTCCCCAGGCTCAGCCTGCCGGGCAAAAGCGTTTATTAATCTTTTTAAAATTTAATCTCTTTTAAAAATATCACGTGTATAGACCTTGTCAATCACATCCTCCAAATTGCTGTCAAAACGGTTTGCAATAATGGCGTTGCTCTGTTTCTTAAATTCCTCCAGATTTCCCACAACCTTGCTTCCGAAGAACGTACTTCCGGCCTCCAAAGCAGGCTCATAGATAATCACAGTAGCGCCCTTGGCCTTTACCCGCTTCATAACCCCCTGAATAGAGCTCTGACGGAAATTATCCGAGTTGCTCTTCATCGTCAGACGATACACGCCAATGACACATTCCTTTTCATCAGACGCCTTATAATCCCCCCGGTTATAGTAATCATAATACCCTGCCATCTTCAGCACACGGTCCGCAATAAAATCTTTTCTGGTCCTGTTGCTCTCCACAATGGCAGACATCATGTTCTGGGGCACATGCGCATAATTAGCCAGAAGCTGTTTGGTATCCTTAGGCAGACAGTATCCTCCATATCCAAAAGAAGGATTATTGTAAAAAGTTCCGATACGAGGATCCAGACACACGCCGTCAATGATCTGCCTGGTATCCAATCCCTTCATCTCCGCATACGTATCCAGCTCATTAAAATAAGACACCCGCAAAGCCAGATATGTGTTGGCAAACAGCTTCACTGCCTCCGCCTCAGTAAAGCCCATAAAAAGCGTATCTATGTCCTCCTTTATGGCTCCCTCCTGCAAAAGACCTGCAAAACAATGGGCCGCCTTAACCAGCCTTTCATCCTCCATATCTGTACCCACAATGATCCTGGACGGGTACAGGTTATCATAAAGGGCCTTGGACTCCCGAAGGAACTCCGGGCTGAACAGAATATTCTTTGTATGAAACCTCTCTCTTACAGACTGGGTATATCCAACCGGAATCGTGGATTTAATCACCATAATGGCTTCCGGATTTACCTTCTGCACCAGGCTGATCACTGCCTCCACTGCCGAGGTGTCAAAATGGTGAGTGGAGGAATTATAATTTGTAGGGGCGGCAATCACCACAAAATCCGCCTTTTTGTATGCATCCTCCCCGTCTGTGGTAGCTGTCAGATCCAGTTCCTTTTCTGCCAGATATTTTTCAATATAATCATCCTGGATGGGAGATTGTTTCCTGTTGATCAGCTCCACCTTTTCCGGAATAATATCCACGGCATAAACCTTGTGGTGCTGAGCCAGCAGAGTAGCCACAGACAATCCCACATACCCGGTTCCTGCCACTGCTATAGTCAATTCGTTTGTTGATTTCATCCTGTTTTCCTCTCTTAAATTGTAACCGCTCAGACGGGTATCTTTTTGCCCGTCTGCGCCGGACAAGAAGCATCTGATGCAGAATCTGCTCCTTTGGCGCTTTTCCATCTTACCACAGAGACAGGATTTTATCAAGATAATGTACGGGCCTTTTGACCCTATAGCGTGTCTGAAAATTGCTTTCTGCCATCTGCGCGTCACCGTTTGTGGGAGATTTGGCCCGAATGAGAGAAACGCAGCGGGCTATGTTGACCGAATGAAAGCCAAATCTACCGTAAAGTGGAGCGTGTATCTGGCGGAAATGAATTTTCGGACACGCTCCGGCACAATCCTGGGCACAATCGTCTATCAGGCAGCAAACTTTTATGGCAATGTTACGTTGAAAAAATTTCCAATCTATATTATACTGTTACGGTATCCGCGCCCGCTAAGGCCAACCGCACAGCGATTATTTTCTACCATATTTTTTGTGCTCATCCAAGCGGGGCATACCCCCATCGCCGCAGGCGATATTTAATAGGCATATACGGTTCTGTTCACAGGGTACCTGGAAACAGTAAATGATAAGAACACGCAAAGAATGGAGGAAATCATGATCTTATCCTGCAGTCATATTAATAAATCCTTCGGCACAGACCAGATCCTGTCCGAAGTATCCTTTCATATAGAAGACCAAGAAAAAGCCGCCATTGTAGGTATTAACGGCGCAGGCAAATCCACACTCCTAAAGATCATTGTGGGAGAACTGACTCCTGATTCCGGAAGCGCTGTGCTGTCCAAAGGCAAAAGCCTGGGCTATCTGGCACAGCACCAGGATTTGGACAGCGCCCGCTCCATCTATGATGAGCTGTGCCAGGTCAAACTTCCCATTATTCAGATGGAACAGCAGCTCCGTACCTTGGAGTTGGAGATGAAAAATGCTTCCGGTGAAGAATTAGAGCAGCTTCTCTCTGCCTACAGCCGCTTAAATCACACCTTTGAACTGGAAAACGGCTATGCCTGGAAAAGCGAGGTGACCGGTGTCTTAAAAGGGTTGGGATTTGCAGAAGAAGATTTTGACAAGCTGGTCTCCACCTTGTCCGGCGGCCAAAAGACTCGGATCTCTTTGGGCAGGCTGCTCTTATCCAGACCTGATATTATTCTTTTGGATGAGCCTACCAACCATCTGGATATGGAATCCATTGCATGGCTGGAATCCTACCTAAAAGCCTATGACGGCGCTGTCATCATCGTTGCCCATGACCGCTACTTTTTAAATCGGGTAGTCGGCAAGATCATTGAGCTGGAACAAGGCAGATCCACGGTCTACCAAGGGAATTACACAGCATACAGCGAGAAAAAGGCCATGATCCGGGCTGCACAGATGAAGGCATGGCTGAACCAGCAGCAGGAAATCCACCATCAGGAGGAGGTCATTGCCAAATTAAAATCATTTAACAGGGAAAAATCCATTAAGCGGGCTGAAAGCCGTGAAAAAATGCTTTCCAAGATCCAGGTTCTGGAAAAGCCTGCTGAGATTCATGATGAGATGCACATCAAGCTAGAACCTAACATCACCAGCGGCAATGATGTCCTTACCATCCAAAACCTTGGCAAATCCTTTGGATCCAACCATCTTTTCTCCCATGTGGATATGGAAGTCAAAAGAGGGGAGCGTGTCGCCTTAATCGGCAGCAACGGAACCGGCAAAACCACGATCCTAAAACTGATCAACGGAATGCTTCCTGCCGATACAGGCGTCATTACCTTAGGCGCCAAAGTTCATATTGGCTACTATGACCAGGAGCACCATGTCCTTCATATGGAAAAGACTGCCTTCGAAGAAGTCCAGGATGCTTATCCGAACCTGACCAACACTCAGGTCCGGAACATTTTGGCTGCATTTTTATTTACCGGCGATGATGTTTTCAAAAAAATAGCCGACTTAAGCGGCGGAGAACGGGGACGGATCTCCTTGGCAAAGCTGATGTTGTCAGAAGCCAATTTCCTGATCCTGGACGAGCCTACCAATCACCTGGACATTACCTCCAAGGAAATCTTAGAGCATGCCCTGCAAAGCTACACCGGCACAGTTCTCTATGTGTCCCATGATCGTTACTTTATCAACCAGACCGCCACCCGGATTCTGGAGCTTACCGGGCAAACCTTGATTAACTATATCGGCAATTATGATTATTATCTGGAAAAACGGGAGACCATGACAAGCCTTTACGCCTCTGACGCCCATTCCCCCTCCGCTAAAGATAAGACCGGCTCTGTCTCTCAGGCCGCCCTGTCAGACACAAAAGCCGGAAACCTTGCCTCTGCAGACTCCTCCTTTGGCACAGCTTCCTCCTCCAATGTCAAACTGGACTGGCAGGCCCAAAAGGAAGAACAGGCACGCATCCGCAAACGCCAGAACGACTTAAAAAAGACAGAAGACCAGATCCACCTTTTGGAAACCCGGGATAAGGAAATCGATCAGTTATTGCAGCAGGAGGAAGTCTACACGAATATTGACAGGCTGATGGAGCTGAATCAGGAAAAGCAAGACATTCAAAACCAATTAGAAGAACTATATGAACGCTGGGAAACGCTGGTATGACGGCAAGAATACTTTCCCGAGAGTAAATAGGGAAAAGCAGAGGCGTAGTGGCGCTATGTTCCGCCAGTCTGCTTTCCCTCTGTGCTGTCGGGAAAGCAGGCTGGCGAAACAAAAGAAGATTATTTAAAACGGGTTATTTTCTTTTTCCTTTTTTACCCCTGGTCCATAGCCCTCCTCTCTGGCTGTTTTCTCAGCCCGCAGGGCTGCCTCCTCCTGCTCTTTCTGCATCTTTTCCTGATACCGTGCACGGGTCTCCTCGTCATCCTGCAAATGCAGAATTTCTTCCATTACCTCACACACTGCAGGGGAAATCCGCATCATGCTCTCACGGATTTCCTCATCCAGATAAGCGGCAAAAACACTTCCGAAATAAAAATCCGCATCATCCGCATAATAATCCGGCAGCTCCAAAAGCGGCATAATCGCCGTCTGTTCTTCCCAAAGCACATTCATCCATGGATTATCCTCCTCATAGCATCCTGCGGCATGACCCACATACTCCCCAAACGCCTGCAGCAAGCTGTCCACATCCGTAAATTTCACCTTTTTATAGAGAGAATCCACACTGTGATAAACATAATAGATCCCCTGGCTGGTTCTGGGCGCTGCAAAATATTTCTTCTGCTTATAGAACATCATCTGCCACCCATCCTCTATAAACCTGGCAATCCAGCTCCTGGGAATCAAGTACATGGCATCAGAATACAGATCCTTGTCCTCGCTGTCCGGAACCGTATTCCCGATCACGCGCACATCATGCTTTGACTGCTGTTGTCCGTTCCCGTCATAGTACTTCATCCCCACATACTGATTGTACGCCATGTTCCCATTTATGAAAAAATAATAAGAATTTCCGTCAATAACCGTATTCCCTCCGCTAAACATCCATCCATTATCATCAAACCAGTACCATTCCCCATTATACTTCAGCCATCCCTTATGTACGATTCCATCCTCATTATAATAAGACCAGTGGTAATTTTCCTGCATATACTGCCAGCCATCCTCCCCGTCTCCCGGCGCCTCCATGGCATATCCCGGAAATACATCTGTCAGCATGAAAGC
Organism: uncultured Lachnospiraceae bacterium; assembly: GCA_910586205.1. Classification (GTDB taxonomy): domain Bacteria; phylum Bacillota; class Clostridia; order Lachnospirales; family Lachnospiraceae; genus Brotaphodocola. The sequence goes on from CAJUGD010000028.1 coordinate 49,330, forward strand.
CATGGCCAATAAAAGCGCACCAATCCTGCTTTTTTCCACAAATACACAATCCTTTCTTCAAAGGTATCTTTTAACAGCAAATTTGCAAAAAAGAGAGGCACATTCCTCTCTTTTTAAAAGCCTTTAAATTGTGTTACAAAAAATAAATGCTTAAGCAGGACGATAAGCCGGGTTATGTCGTGGATGGCCATCCATCTAGGCCAAACGTCACCGTTTGGCTCCAGCGACCTACCCGAAAGCAGACGGGCCGCCTTATGCTTTCTGTTCGGTCTTGCTTCGAATGGGGTTTACATATGCCCTGTCTGTTGCCAGACAAGCGGTAGTCTCTTACACTGCCCTTCCACCCTTACCGGCGTATGCCGGCGGTACATTTCTGTTGCACTGTCCCTGGAGTCACCTCCGCCAGACGTTATCTGGCATCCTGCCCTGTGAAGCCCGGACTTTCCTCTCC
>CAJUGD010000029.1 GCA_910586205.1 uncultured Lachnospiraceae bacterium
CCTCCGCCAGACGTTATCTGGCATCCTGCCCTGTGAAGCCCGGACTTTCCTCTCCCACTGCCTTTCGGCGCTGTGGCAGCGGCCATCTGTCCTACTTAAGTGACTTTATTCTACCATCAAATGAAAAAGGTGTCAATGAAAATCCCATCACACCCTTTGCTCCTTCTCCAAATACTCCACCGGCACAGCCTTTATCAGCCACACCCCGTTTACAGAACAATAAAACACGTGGCCGTCCCTGCTCATTCTTCCACTGCTTACCCGGTAAACCACCGCCTTTCCATGGCGGCTTCCTACCTTGACTGCCGTATCCACGTCCCCGGAGAGATGGACGTACAGCCTGCCCTTGGGCATCAGCCCTGACCGGTCAATGGACTCCACATACTTTTGTCCGGTTCCGTGATACAGATATTCCGGCGGCTTTACAGCCTGCAGCTCCACGTCCACCAGAATGGAATGTCCCTGATTTGCCCGTATTAAAGTCTTGTCCTCATTAAAAGAATAACGCTGCTTCTCATCCGAATCCACAATCTCCTCCAGCATTTTCCGGTCAAAAAATCTGGTCCTCTGCACTCCTTTTATCAGCTCCTCCACATTGGCCCAGCCATGTTCATCCAGAGCTATTCCCACTGTCTCCGGATGATGCCGCAGAATCAGGCTGATAAATTTGCTTGCGGAGACTGAATTTTTATGGTTCTCATGATTCTTATGGTTTTTCACTTCCGATCCATTCCTTTCCCCATTCTGGGTACAATCTCATTATCTTATGGTTCATTGGTCTGCTTTCCCCATAACACAGAGGGAAAAGCCTCCTGCATCCCATATCCAATCACAGTCCGGAAACATTGGTTTAACTCCCCAAAATCCCGGTTATGATCATCCGGCAAATGCTTTACGATCTCCTTTTGTCTCTCCAGTTCCTCCTCAATATACCGGATAATCACCGGCATATGAGGCATCAATTCCTTCTCTCTTGTCAATTTCTTCTTATCAAGCAGACAAGCAATCTCCTCCTGCAATTTTTCCTCCGGCTCCACACTTAAAAGATCTGCAAACCGCACCGGCGGCACCTGATGAAATTGCTCAATATACCGGGCCGCAAGCAAGGGGCGCAGGGCATAAAAATACTTTTTATAGCTGACCAGCGCCTCGCAGAGATAATCATGGTAGGTATTTTGAGCCAAACCGTAATAATGGCCCACTGCCGATTTCTCCGAAAAATAAGCCATGGTTACCCTCTGTATCTGTGCCCATTCATCCGTTGTGTGATAAACCTCAGGGGAGGCGCTCCACTCAAAAAGCGTGGCATTTCCTCTGGCAAACTGTCTCATAGTCTTTTTTAAATCCCATCCATTGATATCCAGCACTTCGTCTAATTGCCACTCGATCACATCCCGGGGCTCGTCAAGCCGCAAATACTCCTCCGCCGGCCTGACATAAATAAACCGCACATCATAATCACTGTCCGGCGAGGCAAACCCCCATGCCCGGCTGCCGGATTCCACCGCATGAAGGATACGAACATTCTCCTTGTTCTCAATTTCCTTTAATTTTTCATGAATTTCCTGGATGATTTTTTCCATCCCTTTTCTGCCTGTTTTCCCACTCATCTTCTCCCCAATTCTCCTTTCATCTCCTGCCATCCCCCTTAAAGCATCCGGTTTCTCCCTGACTTTCCTATCCTCCCACTACCACATACCGGTTTACCCGCTCTACATACGCTCCCACTTTGTCCATATCCGGATTGTCTGGCAGCCGGGTAGCGGCAGAAGCCTCCTCCAGTCTTTTCTCATATTCTTCCAATATTTCATAAAATTCCGGGGAAAAAGCATTATCCCCCTGACGGAAGCCTCCCTGACGGATTCTCATCAGCAGTGCCAGATCCGCCCTGCGGTGAGTGCGGATTTCCCCCTTCTCCAAAATATCAATCGCCATCATAAACAGCCGGATTAAATGCATGGCGTGCTTATTCAAATGGGTATCATCCTTCTTTTTATTTCTCTTGCCAATCCTGTCATAATCACTGACCACGGACCGCATGACCCCCATCATCCCATTGTAATCCCGCAAAGGCATATGCCGGAAATCCGCATCCACAAAAATCTCCCTATCCAGTTCCGGATTTTCCGCCTGATCGATATACAGTCGGATACTTCCCTTTTCATAGGTGTGAAACCGGCGGTTAAAATCCTCCAGAGCATTTTTAACCGATTTTAATATATGGTTTTCCCGCTCACTCTGAGCCATGGAGTCCCTTGCCAGGGCATTCTGCAGGCGGCGAAGCTGGGCATCCGCATATCCTCCAAAAGATTTGATAGCCCGCTTTGACAGAAAAAGCCCCCGGTTTTCAATCAGCTCCTCTCCCCACTCTGACTGAATCAGGTACTGCTCCTTATCCAGCCCCAGAATCTCACAGGTGTTGGGGTTGCATTCCAGCAAAAGCCGGATAATCTTGTTAAATCCATAGATCACCGTATCTGTGTTCTTATCCTCATACTGCTCAAACCTGGTCATGCCAATCAGATCCGAGGGCTGCTGCAGGGTCACTCCCCTCAGGTCAATATCGCTCCCCTCCTGGCACGTCCCATAGGCATGGCTTCCTCCCAGCCCCAGCAGCATAATCCTGTCCCCCAGCCGGGAATTGTTCCGCAGAAAATCATATTCCTCCGTCTGTATCAAATCCTGAAAATCCACCATAAATCGGATCCCTTTCTTTTCCTGATGTGAACCACATGAACCGCATAAAACCATACCCATCCCCCAGGATCGGTCATTAAACAACCTCCGCCCCAAAAGGCATCAGCGCCAGCTTTGCCAGCTTAAACTGCTGCAGGCCAAAGGGAATCCCAATCACCGTCACACAGAGAAAAATTCCAAAAAACAGATGCTCCAAAGCCAAAGGCAATCCTGACACCAAAAGCCAGATAATATTCAAAAGAAACGATCCTGCCCCGCCCCCATACACCACCTCTTTTCCGAAAGGGAAAAAACTCAGGGACGCCAGTTTAAAACACTGCATCCCCACCGGTATCCCGATAATTGTGATACACCAAAGGCATCCGGCCAGACACCAGCTTAAGCCGCTGATCAATCCTCCGCACACAAACCAGATCACATTTCCCAGACAACCCATAATCCCGTCTCCTTCCTCTGACTCCAAACTTTTTCCATTCTCCTCCACAATTCCTGCTGCTCCTTTAATCCCGGGAACATTTCTCCGCATCAATGGCCAGCACCAGCATAAGGGCGCAAAGAGCATCTTCCGGGTCACTGACCTCAATCACATAGGTATCCGTCCAGTTAAACAACTGCTTGGATATTTGGGCCACACACCTTCCTGCCTGGTTCAAAACCTGATAATCCCATTCCAGAAAATTCCCTTCCACCCGCCAGCCCTTGCAGTCAATAACATATTTCGGCTTGAAAAATGAAAACTCCTTCCGGATACTTCCCACACAGATATCTCCCAGATACAGGTGAAATTCCGGCAGCAAGGTAAAAACCTTCTGCTGAACCGTGCCGATCTCCCTTCCAGTTCTGTCAAAGATCTTCAGGCAATGACCCCAGGAAAGCTGCCCCTTCACCTCATAAACCGCATTTCCTGCCTCGTCATAAATATCATAACTGTCAAACCATGAAAAAAACCGTTGTTTAAAAAGTAATTTCAATCTGTCCGTCCCCCTGATCACAAAAACATTGTCCATGATTGCCTGTAAACCGTAGTTTGATTAGGCAGCCTTTTGAATTTAATTTGACTTATCTATCATTTATTTTCTCATTCAGATTCTTCTCTGTATTCAAAGACAAACCATTTTTCATTCATATAAATCTCTATTGTATCGTCTGCTCCATACTGATAACCAAATCCACTTCCAAAATTAGATTGATTATCTTCTGTTGGTATTTCGGTTCCATCGACAGTTGACGTTATTTCTCCATCCATATTTCCACAACGCCCGCTGATCGTACTTTCTCTCCCTGTATCATAATATAATTTACCATTTACCCTTACCAAAGGTATTCTATCCCACATTCTATTCGTCCCTGTCTGTTCTGCCAACTGTTCATCAAGGATAAGCGTATCGCCTGCTATAATTTTTTCCGTGGCAAACACCTGCCATTTATCATTCATGTATATTTCAATTATACCTTCGGTTTTACCATATCGATATCCGTATCCTGTGCCAAAGTTTGATTGGTCATTGACTGTCGGTTTTTCTTTTCTATCAACTTCAGAGTTGATCACTCCTTCAAATGTATCAGGTCTCTTATTTGCCTCCTTTTCATATCCAGTATCTAAATAAAGTACATCATCAGCCATAACCATGGGAATCCAATCTTCATTTTTGATATTCCACTCGTCTGTTGGATAATCTTTATATTCACATATCCTGTCATCCGTTTCTCCATTCAGATAACCGATTTGTGTTTTGCAATCATTTTCAGCAGTACTCATCTCAATCAAATTTGTGTTTTTTCCGCATGCAAACAACATGATGGAAACAAAACTACATAGACAAATAATACTGCATAATTTCTTTTTCATGGTTATCCTCCTCAAAAATATATTTTAAAGGATACTATATTTACTGCATATTTCAATGCATGGAAAATAGCCAGAACGTATTTCGCCCATTCAGTCCGGCTGCTGTCCCTCATGTGCCTTCCATGCACATTCGGTTATCCTCATATCTGTAAAAATTGCCGTAAAGCTGGAATCCTCCGGGCTGCAGGCATAGATTCCGAAACGGATCTTTCCCCCGCCTTCCCACATATGGCAAATCCGCATCTGGTAAAACCTCCCCCCGTCATGAGAACACTCAATACAATAATCATCCTCCCTCCGGCTAAACCGATACCACATAACTTTCACATCAGCCGGAATGGCTGTGGTTGCCCAATCCGAATATCCGTGGTTTGTTACCACAGAACCCAAATGCTGAAATTCCTCATTTTCATACTCAACCGAAGCCTTCATCCAGTTTTCAGAATCCAGGTACATCACCACGCCGCACTGGTCAAAGCGGTAGCTGCTGTGGCTGAAATCTGTTTTTACAAGGAAGGAAAAGAATTTTTCCTCTGTTTCCATCTGAAACACCGGCGCATTGTCGTTGCGAAAGTGATAATACGTCCTCTGCCATAAGTCCGTATGTGGTTCAGTGGTGATTTCCATACATCCTTCTTTTATGGAATAATTCTTTGGCTCCCTTATCCATTGGAATTGATTGATATCCATCATAGTCTCCTCCATATCCTGTTCTATAAATTCTATAACTGATTTCTCCCATAATTCCATGATGCGGCACCAGAGTGTGTCTGAAAATTGCTTTTCGTCAGGTGCGCGTCACAATTTGCGGGAGATTTGACTCGAATGAGGGAGGCGTAGTGAGCTACGTTGACCGAATGAGAGCCAAATCTCCCGCAAAGTGGGGCGTGTACTTGGCGGAAATGAATTTCCAGACACGCTCTAGGGTCAAAAGAGCATGGTTAACATTCTTCCATGGAAATACCTGACCTTGCAATCCACAAAGAATGGAAAAGCAGTCATTTTTATATTCGATTATACACGATTTTGCACATATTTCCTATTAATAATTTCAGTCAATTTCTGAAAAAATGTTACTGTTTACAGGGCGGGAAAACTGGACGAAAAAATCCTGCTGTGGAGGATTCTCTGCTTATGGCAGGTTACCACCCCGCCATCCATTCCTTGTAGGATTTTCAGCAGATAAAGTTATTATAAAAAGAGCATCTACAAAACAACATCATATTATTGTAAAGAACATTACCTGCAATCTAGAACGTAATCCTATCCCATAATAAATGTCTATCTATACTTACATCTTCATTCTGATAAAACAAGTAAATGTATTTACGTATTTTTAAAATTTTACTATCTTGTTGATGTAAATTGTCAATTAAATCATTTATAATGCTCAAAACCACTTTTTTCTCATCTTTCAATAAAAAATAATACAATTTCTGTTGTTGATATTTTTTTGCAAAATTTTGACTTTTTTCGATACCTCTATTTTCTTTTATTATTTTTAACTGTTCCTCAAGATTTTTCAATATTTGTTCCCCTAATAAAAAATCCTCTCTGCGGTTCGCATAAATCATTTTAAAATAGTCGGCATCAAACATATCATCATCATAAGCTGCATGTTTGTAATTTGAAAGAACACCTTCTATATTTGGTGAAGGACTACATCCTTTACTCCAAAATGCCAATTCTCTTACACAATGAAGTTTTAAAATCCTTATATATATCCATTGTTTTTTATAGTCAGGAAACATCATAATCATATCTTCTAATTTTGTTCCAAATTCTTCTGATCCATTTTCTAGGGAACATATCCATGCTTGATATAACTTTAATCCAAGTGCTGCCATACAACCTTTGCAATTCAAATGGTCACTCTTATGTTGATAAGAATTGAATAACCATATTTTTGCCAATTTATATTGAAATCTTTCAAATAAAATACCACCATATACATCACCAAAATGGTAACTAAGTTCAGAACTGTCCAGATTAATAGATAATTCCAATTTTTTGCAAACTTGATATGCATAGTTCTCGTTTTTATATTTATTATATCTTGCTAAATTGATTCCATTCCATAATGTTCCTTCCATATATTTACCACGAAAAGACAATATTCCTCCTTCATCTGTCTCCAATTCAAAAACGGCCATCAACAACCGGGGAGACTTCTCATAAATTCGTTTTAAATAAATCTCTTTAGCCCTATTTTTATTTGAGCATGCACTCAAATAAAAACGAATACTAAGGTTATTTTTTTTAGCTATTTGATTAAGATCAAACATTGTTATATGGGCTTGACTGTAATCCGGAGTTAACACATAAACTTTTTGAACATGAAGTTCTCCTACTGTAAAAAACTTATAAATTGTATTACATTGTTCTCCGGTTTTTGAATAAACGTGCATTTCTGTCAATTCAAAATTTCTTAATACTGTATAAATCTTTTCGATAATAGAATTATCATTTGTACTGTACCGTATAAAAATAGATTTCATATTTCTATATCTATATAAAGTTTCTATATCTGTTAATGGCAGCATAGAAATATTTAAGCTTATCACTTGCTCAGGACTAATCACTCCCTCAGCATACTGTAATTTAGACCACCCGGTTTTTTCTAAATTAAGCTCTCCTGTCTTTATAATTGATTCTATTTCTTCCTGTAAAAATTCCACTTCTCTATAAAGGAACATAAAAATATAAGGTATGTATCTAAAAATCTCCGCTATGGAGATTTGAAGATTCTCTTTTAATTTGATTACCGTTTTTTCATTTAATAAAATATAACTTTCAGGTGTCAATAAATCTTCTGATACATATTCAAAATCTTCTAATAAAACACTCTCTGAAATGCGTTTATTTAACTTCTCATTTTGACAAAGAATTGAATAATACATATGTCTTAAATACTCATTTCCACCTGAACAAAGACACTTTTTTCTATATATATAATCAGCCTTTTCAAATAAATGTTTTGCCAAAAAGTAATCTTGAAATGTATTATGGCAAAATGCAAATCTTTCATCCTCACCTTTATTGTTGGAAACCATAAAACAATGAGCTATAGCCAAAAAACTATTATCATCATAAAAATATTTTTGTATTATCTCTTTAAGTTCTTCTCTTTTCAATTCTGCAGCGTTTGTAGACTGAAGCTGTACAGCTATATCTTGCGCACATTGCTCCATTTGCTCTGTCAATCGCTCCAGCTCTCTCTCGCCACTTTTACTTGATTTGCCATAATACACATGAAATTCCCACTTTATAATTGCATTTACCAATATATCAAAAGAAACGGAGATATTAGGGCTGAATGTCAATTTATCTCCAACTGTTTGTCGCTTTAAATATTCATTCATAAATGCATAGGCATATCTGATATACATAGGATATTGAAATATACAATTTGGATTTTCCTTCAAAATTCTGCGCAGCAAACAAATATACTTATATCTCTGCCATATTGGAGGGAATCTATTTTGATGACGCTGTTCATCTTTATCTAGCTTTGCATCATACTTTTTTAGCACTGCCAATGACTTAAAAATTTTAATTATATCACGATCTGACATTCCACTTATTTCATATACTTTTTGGTAAACATTTCCTCGTTGGAGTGATGTTAAACTTTGAATAGACCTTTCTAAAAATTCAGGTCTAAAGCTAACTATAACACAAGTTAAATCAAGTTTATATTTTCGAAATATTTCATTGATTTTAGGTTCTGGATCTTTAAAAAAAATTGTTTCAAATGCCTTTTCCATAGAATCAGCACATTCATTATTAAAAAAAGTGTAAGCTTCATCTAAACCATCAAAAAAAGCAATAACAGATGTTCCATCCAGTAAATTATTTCCCAACTTCTGTTGTTCCAGACACTTGGACAAGTCTTCCATAGATGTGATTTTCTGCATTTGAACGTAAATACATTTTTGCTTTTTACTTAATTTACAATACAAATAACGCATTGTAGTTGTTTTTCCACATGCCGGATTGCCAACGATGGAAAACATAGCTGACGACAGACTACTTTCTTTAGAATAACTCTCAATATGGGAAATAAGCTCTTTAATTGTTTTTCCATCTTTAAATCTTGGCGCTCTATAACACTTTATTTGATATTTTACTTCTGATTTTGAAGCAACTGAATATCCTTTTAAAGCTTTATTTAGCGAAATAATCGCTTTCTTTTCATAAAAATGAATATATTTACGAATCATCCCAGCTAGAGCCCCTATAATCACTCCTATTATGCATGAAATAGTCCAAAAATTATTAAGAATAATATTAATATCTGTATTTTTCATTATTTCTATAAAATAATTCAAAAGATTCTCAAACTTTTCAATCACAACTTGATCCCTCCTTGGAGCAATTTTTAGGCTTATCTATAGAAATCTTGCTGTTCTGTGTCCGTTTTAACCCCATCGACAGCAGCCTCCACATTCGTAGAGATGCGGACCTTCGTATAGATAAGGAATGGTCCCACAATGCCTGCAAAGATACTCACAACACAGTTCAGAGCTTCTAAGAAGAACATAGACCACATCCTCTTTTCTCTGGTGTTTACCCACCTGCGGCACGGATCTAAGTTATCTTAAGTCCGTCCAGAAGGTGCGCATTCTCCAAATAGGAAGTGCTGCCCGCTTTTCTCTGATGTAAGGCTATTATAAAGAATTTAGGAAAAGAATGGAATACCTGAAAGAATGAAATTTGTCGAAAATAAAACCCACCGGAATTTCTTCCGATGAGTTTAACGTTAATTATTGAAAGTATACATTATCTGAAGTTGGGAAGTCAAGTCATTATTAGTAATCCTTAGATTCCACTCATCAATTGATTACTGTTCACACCATGGCTAATCACTCCCTTTACAAATTTTCATAGGATACCAACTGGCTTATCGGAATGCGCATCTCTGCATGACGTTCTGGATCAGCGGCTTTTTCATCCGAATAACCAATGGCAAGAATATTGACAGGTTCCAGATTTTCAGGAAGTTTAAATTCCCTGCGGATTACATCCGGCTTAAAATAACAAATCCATACAGAGCCAAGTCCCAACTCCGTAGCCTGAAGCATCATGTGGTCTGTCAGAATCGAAGTGTCAATATCACCTGTCTGCTTCTTATCAAACGGGCGCACCCACGCTTTATCATGATCAGCACAGACAATAATTGCCAGCGGCGCACCGTAAATATTTGCCCCTTGTCCTATTTTTGCAAGTCCTTCTTCACTTTGAACCACAATCAGATGTACCGGCTGGAGATTTGCGGCGGTTGGAGCCACATGGGCGGCTTCCAGAATTTTGTCCAGTTTTTCCTTTTCCACTGCCTGATCTGTGTAACTGCGCACAGAAAAACGCTGTTTTGCAATGTTTATAAAATCCATAGCATTAAGTCCTTTCTTATGTTATATTTAGTATGCCAAACCAACTGACAACTGTATTATAAAAAGCAAGGGCAGCTTCTTATGACTATATTGTAACGCTGAAACAGGATTTCGCAAGACTGCACTTTTTTGATAGATACTTTCCGAAAAGAAAGCACCCCTGCAGTTAGGAAAACAAAAATGAAAACTGAACAAAAACAATTTAACTGTCCCGTAGAAGCTACCCTGTCCCTGATTGGCGGGAAATATAAACCTCTGATATTGTGGCATTTAAAATCACAGCCATTACACTATATGGAACTGCAACGCCTTATCCCAAAAGCAACCCCCAAAATGCTCTCCGGTCAGCTCCATGATTTAGAAGATTGCGGCATGATAAACAGAGAAGTAATTCCTGAAAAGCCGCCTAAAACAATCTACTCGCTTACTGCCTTTGGAAAAAGCATTCTACCTGTGCTAAACGCTATGTGCGATTGGGGAGCCGCCTATTTAGACAGATTGGACATGCAGCCTGTGTGCTGTCCTTCCCAAAGCAAAACATAATTATTTTTGAAAATCAGATTTTTGAGGTGGCTGTGCGCTGGCTGGTGGCGCACAGTTATCACCAACCAGCGCCTCTTATTTCAGTTTCATTCCGTCCTTAAAGGCATTTCCCGCCTTTTCTCCCAGCTTGAGATATACATGGTTCACCGGGTCAAACACAATGGGATCCAGCTTTGCCGGGTCAATCTTTCCGTTTTCGTCCAGAATCTTTTCATCTGCAGAAACATTCACAATCTCACCCACCAGTCTGCAGCTCTCTTTATCATAGCTCACCAATTTGCACTCCACCGCCATGGCCAGTTCCACAATAACAGGAGCGTCCACAAACTCTGCCTTTTCCGTATGGAACCCTGCTTTTTCCACCTTGTCAGGCACCCTGTTTGCGGATTCAATCCCCACATAATCACACTCTGCCACATGGGCAGCATCCGCCATGCTCACCGTAAAAGCGCCGCGGGCCAGGATATTTTCCACCGTCTTATGTTCTGGAGAAAGGCACATGGAGATCTGCGTGTCATCACTGATTCCTCCCCATGCGGCATTCATGGCATCCGGCGTCCCGTCCTCTCCATAAGTGGCAATGATAAATACCGGCTGTGGATACGTCCACGGCTTTGCTCCAAAATTCTTCCGCATCTGTTTTCCTCCTGTGTTGTTAAAAATTCCGTCTCCCAAATACATTAATGAGCGTTTCCTGTTTCATAGCTCCATCTGGCAATCTCTCCTATCAGTTCCAGGGGCATTGGTTTGCTGTATGGAAACTGAATACTTCCCTTGCTGAACTTATAGTCCTTCAGGCGTTCTGAAAACTCTTTCACAGCTTCCTCTCCCGGATACAGACCCACATGGTTTTTAAATCCTGCAAAATGGATGATGTTATGCCCCTTCCAGAAAGTAGGCATACTCCACGAAATCTTCTCCTGTGCGTCCGGAATCGCCTCCCGGATGGCATCACGCACCTGCTTCAGAAACGGCTGTACGCTTTTTGGCTGTGCAGCAATATACTCGTCAACCGTTTCCGGCTTTTTCCCGCAGTAATGGCTCTGGTTCTTCTTTTTAAATGCACGGCCGCAGTCCGGGCAGATCCATCCGGCTGCCTCTGTTTCTTTCCTTATGGCATTTTCTTCCCTTTCCACGCTGTTTCTCTCGTATTCTCTGTCAGCCATCTGTGATACCTCCTCACTTCCACCTGATTTTCCTGTCTGACTAGTGTTCCATCCGGACAGAAATCGAAGTCGTGAACGGTCTGTCACGCACCATTGCGTCGTTAAAATTTCTAGTCGATGGCCCACATCGCCGTCGAAATTTTGCCTAGCACTGGCACGTACCAGACCGCTCACAACTCCATTTTCTGTCCGGATGGAACACTAGCTGTTACTAAAGTATAACAGAACCGTCATTTTTATTCAATAACCCCATCTCCTGTCACCACTTTGTTTCCTCTTTCCCAAAGCGTGTCTGAAAATTCATTCCCGCCAGATAGATACCCCACTATGCGGGAAAAATACAGATTCCGCTTCATAAGCCGGAACTGTCTCCTGGTACGGCAAAACCGGCGTGACTTATGCCGCGCCGGTTGAATGGAACTTTTTATAATACTTCCTTATGTGCCTTCGTCTAATTAACGGGGCATTGAATTTGCAAATGCAGCAAGCTCCGGGATATTTAGCCGCAGCATTCGCCAAATGCCTGTACAGGCACAACACCTGGCCCATTACCTGCACAAATAATCTGCCTAAAAAGTCAGCACCACCTTCCCTGCCCCACTCTCCTTATCCTCCAGCACAGAAAATGCCTCCTCATACTTCTCTGCAGGGAAAACATGGGTGATCAGTTGGTCTACCCGGTCCAGCCGCTCCGGCAATTTTTCAATGATCTCCGGGAACTTCTGATACTGATGCCTGGTTCCTAAAATGGTCAGCTCCTTTGCATTGATTTCCTTAAAATTAATGGGAACCGGCTCCTTTCCGTAGGTCATGGCCACAAAGCGTCCTGCCGGAGACAGGATATGTACGGCATGGGAGATCAGGGCCGGAATCCCTGCTGCCTCAAAAACCACATTGACCCCTTCCCCCTCTGTCAGTTTTCCGATAAACCCGTCCAAATCTTCTTTCAGAGGATTCACCCCATAATCTGCCCCAAAATTCCTGGCCATAGCCAGTCTGCTCTCGTTGGGCTCTGATACAATCACCGTGGCTCCCCGGCTTTTTGCCATATCTGTCACCAGAAGGCCAATGGGCCCTGCCCCATGGACCAGCACCTTGTCCCCCGGCCTCACATCTCCCCGCCAGTTGGCCTGGGCTGCAATGGTGTAAGGCTCGCAGACTGCTGCCTGGACATAACTCATTTTTGACAGGTCAAAAGGATAGACCTGGGAGCGGGGAACCACCATGTATTCCCGAAAGGTTCCGTCCACAATACAGCCCAATACCTTCAGCTTACGGCATACATTGTGATGACCGTTTCTGCATGCATAACAACTTCTGCAATAGGTAATAGGCTCTAATACCACACTGTCTCCCGGCGTTAGGTCGGTGACATTTTCTCCCACTGCCTCAATCTCGCCGGCCGCCTCATGCCCGATCACCCGTGGGTAGGAAGCATAGGGATTGGTGCCATGATACACATGGACATCCGATCCGCAGATACCGGTGGCCCGGATTTTTACCAATACCTGATCCGGCTCTGTGATCACCGGCTTCTCCACCTCCAAAAGCTTCATCTGATTTGGTTCTAAAATTGTAATCGCCTTCATACTTATTCCTCTTTCCTGTCCACGGTTTCAATCCTATAAAAGATAATTTCTCCTGCTGTCTCCCCGCCATTCTTCCACCAGCGGCGGCTTCACCTGGTCATACCACTGTTTCATATACCGGAAATGCTGTTTGTCCACATCCAGTCTTTCTAACATCTCCTTCTCCTCCCAGATTCCAGAAAGCTCCCTGCGCAGCTCCTCTGCTATGGCCTCATACTCTTTTTTCTTCCCCAGGTCGCAAAGCTCTCCCGGGTCAGACTCCATATCAAAAAGCTGACATTCCGGATATCCGGCATGGAGAACCAGCTTGTAACGTCCTTTTCTCACCATGGCGCTGGGATTGTCCCCTTTAATGTCACTGCACACAGAGATAACACTTCTTCCAGGATCCACCTCTTTTCCTGTGGTCAGGGATTCCCATAGAGAGCTTCCGTCACAATAAGGGAGAAAAGGCGCCCCTCCCACCTCCAACAAGGTAGGCGCCAAGTCCATAAGGCTTGTGATGCCCCTGATGCTCTCCTTTTCCTTCACATGCCCTTTAAAGGAGAACATGGCCGGCACCCTGGCTGCCCCGTCATAGAAATTGGTTTTCCAGAAAAGACCGTGCTCCCCGATGTTGTCCCCATGGTCCGAGGTATAGACAATCAATGTATTGTCCAGTCCCAGAGTCTCCTCCACTGCTTTTAAGACCTCCCCCACAAGGGAATCCATATATTCCACCATGGCATAATAAGCGGCCCGGATTCGCCTTACATCTTCCTTTTTCACCTCCTCCATTCTCCGGTTCTCATACCACTTAAGAATGGCCGGGTGAAGGCTTTCTCTTTCCTTGTCTGTCATGCCATTCAGCTCCGGTAAAATTTCATAATAATAATCATAAAGCTCCTTTGGCGCTATGTAGGGACAGTGAGGCCCGTAAAAGCCTATGGTCATAAACAAAGGCCTCTCTTTCTCTCTTTTCCTCAAATAATCGCACGCCGCGTCTGTCACTTCCCGGTCAAAATCCAGCACAGCCGAATGACCGGCGCCGGACTTTTTGATGGAAGTCAGATTCTGTCCTGAGGAACGCTTAAAACTCCCGTAAATCTCCTCCTCATTGTCCCCGCCGATGAAGCAGGGGGTGATATCCCCTACCAGACGCTTCTCATAGCCATGCCGCTGGTCCAGACCCACAAAATGCATTCTTCCGCTCAGCACAGTCTCATAGCCGGCAATCGTCAGCAGATTGACAAAGGTAGCCTTGTCCGAGGGCAGGCACTGCATATTGTTGTACACCCCGGTATGGGTTGGCAAAAGCCCGGTAAGAATCGAGGAGCGGCTCGGCACACATAAGGGCGCGGCACAATAACATTGCTCCAGCATGGTGCTTTTGGCCCGCAGCCCATCCAGGTGAGGGGTCCGCACATAAGCATCCCCCCCACAGCCCATCACCCCGGCATTGTGCTGATCTGATAAAATATAGATAATATTCGGTTTCATTTACCCCTCCTGTTCTTCCACCTTTATGTTTGTGCTGTTCTGAATCTCCTGCCCCCGCTTCATGGCCCGGATATTGGCATAGATCAGATATACGGTCAGCAGAAAAATCCCGATACATAAGGGCCTTTTCACCATATACCACAGCAGATTCTCTCCTCTTGAGGAGACAATCGTCCAGGTGCGGATAAAGTTGCTCTCAATCAGGCCGCCCAGAATCAGCCCCAGCACCACCGGAGTGGAAGGCATTTCCAGTTTTGTAAGCACCACTCCCAGCACACCGCATCCCACAGCCACCACCACATCATTCATGGAATTGTTGACGCTGTAAGCCCCTACCAGGGAACACAGAATCACGATTGGCATGATCTGACTGACATTCAGCTTCAGCACGGCGGCAAAGACCGGAATGCCCCCAATGCCGATCAACAGCATAAATATTGCCGTGACGAACATGCCAAGCATAAAAGTATAAGCAATGTCAGCATGGTCTACAAAAAGCCTCTGGCCGGGAACCAGCCCATGAATGGTAAGGGCCCCGAACATGATGGCAGATGTGGCGGAACCGGGAATGCCCAGGGAAAGCATGGGAACCAGGGAACCTCCCACTGCCGCATTGTTGGCCGCCTCTGAGGCAATGATCCCCGCCGGATTTCCCTTGCCAAAAGTTCCCTCCTCATCCTTTCCCTTGGCCTCGCCGTAAGCCAGGAAGGAAGCAATGGCGCCTCCCGTTCCTGGAAGAATCCCGATAAAAGTCCCAATCAGGGAAGATTTCATCACCACGCCCCGGTATTTGGTTAAAATCTCCTTAAACACATCCACACACCGGCAGTCTTTCAAGGTCAGAACTTCCCCGTTCTCCTCCTTCCCGATTCCCATTCCCTGCTTCACCATCTCCGCGATGGCAAAAAGACCGATCACTGCAGGAATCAGCTCTACGCCTCCCCGCAGCCCCTTGTATCCAAAGGTAAAGCGCACCGCTCCCGTGGCATCGTCAATGCCGATCATTGCCATAAAAAGCCCCAGGATACCTGCCAAAAGACCCTTGGCCACATTTTTCCCGGTCAGGCTTCCCACAATCGTCAGACCGCATATGGCTAACAGCATCATCTCCGGCGGGCCGAACCGGACAGAGATATTTGAGAGAACCGGCGTAAAAAACAACAGCACAAGCAACCCTATTATACTGCCCACTGCGCTGGCAATCACGGAAAAATACAAGGCCCGCTTGCCTTCTCCCCGCTGGGTCATAGGATAGCCCTCAATGGTGGTACATGCAGACTCCGCTGTTCCCGGACAGTTGATCAGAATACCCGAGATGGAGCCTCCATAGGAGGAGCCCAGATACATTCCTCCCAGAAACAACAGCCCTCTGGCCGGTTCCATGGAATAGGTAAAGGGAAGCATAATCGCAATCCCAATCCCTCCGTTCATCCCCGGAATCGCTCCCAGCACCGTTCCCACTGCAGTGCCTGCAAAGCATACCAATAAGGTCTGCCAATGAAACAATTGTGTCAATACTTCTATGATTAAACGCATTCCACACCCCGATTCTTTTAAAAGCCTTTAGTTTAAAAGCTCCTCTCTCATGGCAAAATCATCCTTTAAAAATGCATCCAAATCTTCCCCTGTCCTCAGTACCGGAGATTCCCCGATGGTCAGAAGCCCCTCTCTGGCCTCCCCCTCATAGCAAACCTTCAAAGCATCCTGGATCTTTTCCACTAACTCCTGGGGAATATCCTTAGGTCCCACCAGCATCCGAACCGCCGGATTGGAGATATCATATCCCTGCTCCATAAAGGTAGGGGTATCCGGAAAGGTTTCCAGACGCTCGTTAAGCATCAGTCCCAAAATCTTCATTTCCTGCTCATCTGCCTGGGCAATAAACTTTGCACTGAGAATCCCTGCATCGATATGGCCGCCTACCAGATCGGCAAACACCTTGTTGCCGCCCTCATAGACCACTCCTGTGGTCTCAATCCCCATAGCCTGATTCATCAGGGACAGGGACAGATTCTGAATCGTGGAAGGGAGAGCCACAGTCACTGCTCCCGGATTTTCCTTGGCATAGGCAATCAATTCATCGATTGTCTGATAGGAAGATCCCTTTTTCATCACCAGCACATCTCCCGTGGAATTAAGCCCTGCAATATAGGTGAAATCCTCCAGCCCAAACTCACATCCATCTGAGCCATAGACAAAATTGGCCACATCCGTGTTGGAAAACACCCCCAGAGTATAGCCGTCCGGGTCTGCTGCCGCAATCTCCTCCATACCCACCATGCCTCCGGCGCTGCCGTTGTTGATCACCACAACCGGCTTGCCAAGCTCCTTCTCAAGAGGCGTTGTCACTGCCCTTGCCACTGCATCTGTGCCGCCTCCTGCGCCTGCGGTGACAATACACTGAATATCCGCTTCCGGCCAGGAGAGCTCCCCCGCGCCTCCTGCTGTATGTGTACCCGCCTCTGATCCGCTGCCTGCTGCCTCATTGCCTTCAGCAGATGTCTCCGCCTTCTGAGATTTTTGATCCCCTGCACTGCTTATTTCTTTATCACTGCCAGCCCCGCCGGAGCATCCCCAAAGCAAGGATGCCGAAAGCGCCACGCCTAAAACCACTGCCATCTGTCTTTTCCATGTGTTCATATTATCCTCCATTCTGTGCATGTTTTATCTCTGTGTACATTTTACTGCTGTGCATGTTCTGCTTGTCCAATTATTCCACACCCAGCTTCCTCCAAAGCGCGCCCTTTTAAACTCCCCAGACAGCACACTAGCTACAAAAATATCCCCTCCGGCGTATGAATCCGAAGCAGGACCGAAAACACCAAATACGTTCCCACCGTAACAAAAAGCAGATACAATACCATCTTCCCCCAGTCAGCCCCTCGGTTTGGGCGTCTGACAACCGCCGAGATCCCAAGCAAAGTCAGAAACCCGCTGGTATAAAAACCCAGCACTTTACCCAACAGGGGGTTCACAAACAGCAGGAGAATCAGCAAAATCTCCTTTACGCTCACCCGGCCCAGCCTTGTACCCTGTCCTTTAAATCCTATCTCCGCCAGGATATAAACCCCAAGAAAGACCATACAGGCAAACAAAATCTTCGGATAAATCCCCGATTTTGTTCCGGAAGTAAGAAACATGGCTGCTCCAAAAACGACCCCCGCCACACCGGCAACCAGATTTTTGCAGAGAAAAATTTTTCTCTTTCTCACTATACCCCTCCTTTTTTCTTCTTATTTTTCTCTATATTAGCATTATTTTTCTCTTTTGTAAAGATATTTTTTCATTTTTTTCCTTTTTACAGCTTTTTTATTTTTCTCTTTTTTCTCTTTTTCCTTGCTCTGCCATGAAATCCATGGTATACTTTCAGTATGCCTGCGATCAACACGTTTTAGTATTATGATCATCAGACGAAAGGCAAATCTATTATAGGACTATGAAATATATGGCAAAAAAAATCACGCTTCAGCAAATTGCCCAGATTGCCAATGTCAGTGTGGGCACAGTACACAAAGCGCTTCACAATCAGAAAGGAGTCAGCCCTGCCAAGCAAGAAGAAATCCTTGCCCTGGCAAATTCTCTGAATTATTACTCATCGCCGCCTTCCCTGGCACCCTCAAAAGACTGTGTTGTGGCTGCCGTATTTCCCAAGCCCACGGACAACAACCGCTATTTTTATCAGCATCTTTGGAATGGCATTCACGGAAAACTTCAGGAATTGTCAGCCTTCCGTTTTCAGATACAAGACTATGCCTTTGAAGGCGGCCTTTCCCAGCAGCTTTACATCCTGCAGGATATCTTGGAGCACCATCTCTTGGAAATCCAGGCACTGATCACGGTCATCTGGAATGAAGACACCTGCCTGGAGCTGCTGAATCAATTTACCGATGCAGGCGTTAAGGTCTTTACCCTGTGCGCAGACGCTCCATCCAGCAGGCGCACCTCCACCATCATGACCAACGCCTACCAGACTGGCCGCCTGGCAGCCGAGTACATGAGCGCCCTCCTTCCGGGACCAGGCCGGGTGATCATTGTAGGCACCAAGCGGGACACCACCAACCACGCCCAGATTGTCCGGGGGTTCTTTGAGCAGATGCTGGAAGCCAATCCTCTGCTGGAGATTATCGAATTATACGAATCCATGAATTATCCGGAGAAGCTTTATCAAACCCTGGAAGAATTTCTTACCCGCTTTCCTAACATCCGGGGTATCTATGCCAACAATGCCCGGACCACAGCCGGCATGTGCAGTATGCTTGACAACCACACCTGGGAGCACAAACCGGTTATCGTAGGCAGCGAGTTGTTTGAGGAATCTGTCTCCTACTTAAAAAAAGGCATTCTCCATGCCATAATCGATCAAAACGGATATCAACTTGGATATAAAGGAATTTCTGTGATTTTTGAACACATGATCCTGAAAAAAGAAGTCCAGTCCCGGTATATTCTTACCCAGGCACTGTATCTGAGAAATAATCTTCCTGAAACGATATGAATTTTTTTGCAGAATACTGCCCTTTTTCATTGAGTAGGAGGAAATTCCTCTGAATTGAGGAATTTCCGACCTCTCACACCACCACCGTGCGTACCGCTCGGAGATCAGCTTTGAGAAACAGGTTCCGAAACAGAACGGATATAATCCCGATACCAGTATGCCGAGTCCTTCCATATCCTCTCACCGGTCCGATAGTCCACATAGATCAGCCCAAACCGCTCACTGTAACCGCTGTGCCATTCAAAGTTATCCATCAGAGACCAATGGAAATAACCTCTCATATCCACACCATCCGCCGCAGCCTGCCGCAGACACTCTAAATATCTCCAGGTAAAATCAATCCGGTTCGGATCATGCACCTTTCCGTCCAGAGACACTACATCATGGCAGGAAAGGCCGTTCTCGGTAATGTAGATCGGTTTCTGATAACGCTCGTACAGGAATCTGGGCCCCCAGTAAAGACACTCCGGGGTCACCGGCCAGCCAATCGCCGTCCTCGGAAATCCCTCATATCGCTTGACAATCTCCGGTCTGCCGTCCTGTCCCTGGCGCACCATATTTCCGTTATAAATGTTCTGCCCGTAGAAATCTATCGGCTCGGCAATCAGCCGCTCCTCCTCTGGCGTCACCCGAGGCATGTACAATCCGAACCGGCTGAGGATATCTTCCGGATAATGTCCCAACAGTACGGGATCGCTCCAGAAACTAACATTCCACGCCCATCTTCGGTCCTCCTCCGGTACGGCAAACAAATGGCGCCTGGCCGCCTCGATATCCTCTGCGCTCTCACTTGCCGGATAGCTCATGGATCCTGTCGGGGCATACCCCACCTCGATCTCCTGCTTTGCATATTGCCTGAGCATCTGCACTGCCAATCCATGTGCCTGCAGCACATGATGCGCCATCACAAAGGTATCCTGAAGCGGCGCATGAATCCCCGGCGCATGGACCCCGTCCAGATAAGCCAAGCCGATAAAGCACTGCGGCTCATTGAAGGTAATAAACCGACGGACCCGATCTGAGAAACGATCTGCCACCAACTTTGCATAGTCTCCGAACCAGCGGATGCTCTTCTCGTTCATCCACCCGCCCTGCTTATATAATTCATAGGGATAATCCCAGTGAAACAATGTGATATAAGGCTCAATCCCCGCCGCCAGAAGCTCGTCAATAAGTCGGTCATAGAAACGTACTCCTGCCTCATTGACCTTTCCGGTTCCCTCCGGCAGCAATCGCGCCCAGGACAGGGAAAAGCGGTATCCCTTCAGTCCCATCTCCTTCATAATCGCCACATCCTCCCGGAAGTGGTGATAATGGTCACACGCCACATCTCCGGTATGCCCGCCGTATATCCGACCCTTTTCCTGGCAGAATACATCCCAGATGTGCAGTCCCTTTCCTTCCTCTCTGGCAGCTCCTTCAATCTGATACGACGATGTCGCCGCGCCCCATACAAAATCCTTGCAGAATCCCTTTTTCATTCTTTTCTTCCTTTCTGTTATATTGCATATAACACCGTCAGAGTTTATCCGGTACATTGTTCGTCAAATAACCGGACCAATCACACAGAATGTTTTTCGAGTGTTCAGGTCAAAAATACAGACGCAGCGGCGCTGCACTGAGGCTTTTTGACCTGTGCAATCGGGAAAACAGGCAGCCGATCTTCTTATTATCTCGTCCGGCATTTCTGCGAGTTAAGCTGTTTTCTGAAATAAAGATTCCCTTCTATCCTTATATAGTATCGCTTTCAATAGCTTCGACTGTACACTATCTCTTTGCGAACATCCATTGTTTTTTCCAGGTACCACACGTTTCCTCATCTCCATCCGTCTGCCTCATTTTTCATGCATGATTTTGTGTAGTTATTGGACTTTAGCCAGTAATCAGAGTGTCAAAACCGTGTGCCTCTAGACACACAACACAAAAACCGCCAAGGCGCATAAAGCCAAGGCGGTTTTTGCTTTTTTATATTTGCAATGTACAAAAGATCATAAATAATGGCAGTTATTTTTCATCTCCCCTATTCTCACTTTTAACTAATATCACAAGTTTACGTTCACAATAACATTCTTTTATAATTTTCTGACATATAATATTCTCTATACCATTCAACAAATTGCCGTAATCCATCCCGCAGTTTTGTAGACGGTTTAAATGCAAAATCATTTTCCAGCTTGTGAGTATCTGCATATGTCACAGGCACATCCCCAGGCTGCATTGGAACAAGTTCCATATGATCTTCAACACAAAAAGATTCTGGCAATATCCCTGCTGTAACTAGTTCTTTCGATAATATATGTACAAAATCCATCAGATTTTCAGCATTCGAATTTCCAATGTTATAAATTATATATGGCGGAATGGGTAATCCATCGCTTCCAATACATTTCTCCGGCGGACTTTGTATAATTTTCATCACCCCCTCAATAATATCATCAATATATGTAAAATCTCGTTTACAATTACCATAATTAAAAATTTGTATCTTATTATGATGTAATAATTTCTCTGTAAAAGAAAAATAGGCCATATCTGGCCTACCTGCAGGTCCATATACTGTAAAAAAACGAAGTCCTGTACATGGTATATTGTATAATTTTGAATAGCTATGGGCAAGTAATTCATTGCTTTTCTTGGTAGCTGCATAAAGAGATACCGGATTATCTACAAAATCGTCCTCACTAAATGGCACTTTAGAATTACCTCCATAGACAGAAGAAGACGATGCATAAACACAATGAAGAAGTTGATCGTCTCTGCGGCATGCCTCTAATATATTGTAAAACCCTAATAAGTTGCTTTTAATATATGTATCTGGATTTATAATACTGTATCGCACACCAGCCTGTGCCGCAAGATTTATGACAATGGAAGGATAGTACTCATTAAACAATCTCTTAACAACCATAGCATTTGATATATCATCTTCAATAAAAATAAATCTTGATGATGAATTGTTTGCTGCAGTTTTTATACAATCTAATCGATATTGTTTAAGGATTGGATCGTAATAATCATTCATGTTGTCAATGCCTATAATCGTACACCCTGTAGTATCCGCTAAAAGCCTAGAAATCAAATTTGCTCCAATAAACCCCGCTGCTCCTGACACAAAAATCATCTGATTATTTAAATTAATTGTGCTTTTTCTCATAATTTTTTCCCATCTTCTTTCTCAATATTTTTTCTATTTCTTTTTATACACAAATATACACTGATAATGCTGTATTTTAGGCTGGTATGGATACTTCTATATTCTTTCCTTTTTAGTATACGAAAAGTATCTGCAGAAATATAAGATTCTTTTGCCAGATAGTCAATCGATTCATTAAATAAATTCCATAATGATTTATTCAAAACATAATTTTGATTTTCTGTTATATAAGGATTTACAATTTGCAACCTATAGTGTGTAAATTTAGCCAAAAAAACATTGAATGCCTGAAATACTCTCATTTTATAATAACCATATAAATAAAAAAGACGTTCCTCCATAGAATAGTTTTTTTCTGTAAAACGACTCCTTTCAGAATATCTTCTTGATGATATGTCTCTTATATTTAAATATCTGCCGATAATCTTTTTTTCTATTAATTTGTCAGCTCTATTTTCTAGAGGAATCGATATCATTATATTGAGTAACTGATAATCAGCATAAGGAAGAACCACATTAGATATACTTCTACACATTGCAGACATTCTGATGTGAAATTTTGGATTTCTCTCAGTTACATAGATAAATTCATTCATACAAGAAAAATTTCCCTGTTCTGGCCATCTGATACATATCTTTTCTAAATCTATTTTAATAGCTTCTTTTATCTCTTTCCTTAAAAATAGATGATTATTTTGCAACTTTTTATAATAATCTGAATCCTGCATTAATGTATTCTCTTTATGTGGAATTGTATCCCACCCCATAACAGCATCACTATAGTAGTTCGAAATGATTGTGGCATCTTTCATTTGTCTTTTTATTGCATTATACATATGAATATGGTCTAACCCTATTTGTGCGCCTGTAGTTTGAGGAACATATTGTGAATTTACATAATCTTGTCCCACAAGTTTTATAAATTCGTGAGAAGGCATTTTTACCCCCCCCACAGACTTTTTATGGTACTTTCTGCTAATTTATTTTCCAATATACGGTGATCATGACCAAAGGTATAAAAATGCAACAGATTCGCCTGTTTTGTGTTTGATAGTATACACGCAGACAACCTGCTGTCTAATCCCCCACTTAATCCCATGGCAATCGGATCCTTTATTTTCTTAAATATTTCTTTCAATCTTTCTCTGACATCAAAAATAGCTTTTTCCATATCCTCGTATTCTGAATTTTCTTTTATATCAAAATTCCAATATGGAAAAATTCTAAAGCTAAAATCAACACAATCAATTCTTAAAACCGATGCCGCAGGCATTTGTTTTACATTTTCTAACAAAGTCCGATCAAAAAGGCCACTACCATAAAGAAATATTTCATATAATCCTACACAATCTATAGGATATCCATTTGAATAAAAATCTTCAAAGTCAGAGGATATCGAAATACCCTTGTTATGATCTAATGATACATAGATAGGAATAGAACAATATGGATCATTTATTATATCTAACGTGTTAATACCCTTTCTAACGCCTATTCCTTTATGCTCTTTACAAAAATCTTCAAACTGACTTTCAGCCAGAGTATCTAAACTATCCATACTTTCATTTGAATAATATATTAAAGTATTATTTACATTTGCTGTTTTAATTACGTTATAAGTTTCTTCCCTAAACACGTGATCTTTTGCAACAAATAGCCTTATACCATATTTATCCATGTAAATCCTCCTAATCTATTCATGCATTTTGGCCTTGATTTTATTGAAAATATTAAAATTTCTAATAACAATATCTAAAAAATATTTGAATTCCCTTGTCTTGTGGAATAAAATAATATTTATGAGCAAAATAAACATTACAGAAATTATTGCATCAATCCCCCATATAATGATATTGGAATCATAATCCAAATAAGAATGAATCCAAAATAATAAAGAGCCTGTCAATAATGTTATAAAAAAGTGAACAGCAAACTTTGAATAATACCAATA
Organism: uncultured Lachnospiraceae bacterium; assembly: GCA_910586205.1. Lineage (GTDB taxonomy): Bacteria > Bacillota > Clostridia > Lachnospirales > Lachnospiraceae > Brotaphodocola. Next base: position 24,317 of record CAJUGD010000029.1, read on the forward strand.
TATTTTATTTTTTGGCAGTATTTTCTCGAAAACAATTCTTGGCAAAATAATCAATTCTTTTATTATATAGGAAAAAAGCGTTCCTATAATTATTCCAGATAGGCCAAACTTGTATGCTAATATTACCGATAATATTATGTTTATCACAGCGCAAAAAATATTCCAATATTTATCCTCTTTATATAAACCTGCTGAATTTCTCAACGATTCCAAACCAAAGGAATATCCTCTTAAGTCATAGACTAAAGTAAGTAAAATTACAGGTGCCAAGCCTATAACATATTCTGCTCCATAAACAATTTTAATAAAAGTGTTTGATAAACACAAAAAACAACATGAAGTAATGCTAAAAGCCAAATGTTGTATAAATAATAGATTAGAAAAGGAACCTGTAAGATTTTGTTTATCTGAATAAAGAATATTTCCTAAGCCTGACATAGAACTATATCCTATATGTGAAAAAACAGAAAACAGAACCATAATAATCAAACTGTAATTTGAATAATATGCAACATATACAGATCCCAATATTGCTGAGATTACTATATTGTCTGTTCCCTGAATTACATATTCACTGACTTTATATAATAACAAACCTTTTATCTTTTCAAATATATCCTGTTTTTCTTCTGTATCAAGAGTAATACATTGTTCATTTTTCTTGTTAATAAAGTAGTATCTTTTATTAAAGTATAGGGAACTGACTATATTTTCTCCTAAATTACATAATAAAATTACAATTAGAAAGAAATAGTAATTAGAAAAATATATTAAAATCCATATTTGAGATAAATTTAGTATAAGTTTATAACCTATTTGTATAGCGCTAAGTACATAATTTCTTTGGTCTGCAGATAATAATATTTTCTTATATGAAAAAAAATACATAATTGCCGTAGAAAATACATTTATGGCAAATGCTATGGCAATATAGTCTTTAGAATAGGAAACATCCGTAAACCTATATATAAAAGGCGCAATCAGCCCTCCGACTAAAAGTATAGCCATGCCAATCCTATAGTACATCTTTTTTAAAAACTGCATATAGGACTGTACTTTATCTGTTCTATGTTCTGCTAAAGGTCTATAAAGGCACATTGCTACAGACTGTCCTATTCCTAATTCAGATATGGACAAATACAGAATAACACTGGAGAATAAACTATTTAATCCTAATAAATCGGCACCTAAACGTAAAAAAAAGAGCTTTCGTACTATAATTGCGAATATTGTATTAATAATTTGAGCTATTGTATTTAGAACAAAACTAAGTAATGCTTTTCTGCTTCTCATCTGAATTCTATCCTATACTTTTATTTTCTCCCAATCTATCACATTATAATCCCCTGTAGATAAACGATAATCAGGACAAATTACCCGTTTTTTCTCATCACCTAAAAAAGCTGCCCACCAACTATATGTACTGTTGGCAATAATAATATTTTTAAACATGGACATTAATCTTAAATCATCAATAGTTCTATTATTGGAAAAATATGTAGGATATACTATATTTATATGAGAAAAACTACGAGTAAAATAATCTTTACAATATTCCAAATCATCTGAAAATATATAAATTTGGGGATTTTCCATGTTTACTATAACCCTGTTTATTGCTATATCATAATATTCCATTGGCAATGATAAACCATTAAAATTTAAATAATCACCCCTTCTGATATGAATAGCGATTGACTGATTATTATTTTTAATCTGTTCTATCATATCTACATATTTTCTATCCGGATTATTCTTAAATTTAATTACATTATTTAAGTGCTTTCTATATGGCAGATAATATTTAGAATTTTGCCAATATCCCCTAAACCAAGTATCTTTATTAATCTTGAATACATTTGGATCATATTCATGTATCCTTTTTTCCCGATAATATCTTGTACCAAACCCTACTGCCATTCTCCGCCTTATTTTATTAAATACTGCACGATCTATTATTTTTTTTGAAATAGAATAAGAAATTCGTTTATCAAAAGGAACATTTAAATTTAATATTTCCAGTTCTCTATCAATTCCAAAATCATTCCGAGATGTGTCTATATATAATTCGGAATTAACATGTTGAGAAACAAGGTATCCTAAGCAATAAGAAAACAATTGATTTCCCAACCCTCCTAATATCTCACTTATCACAATCATAATCATCATTGTCCTTATTTATTATATGGACTATCCCTCCCCAATGATCAGTTTTCCAAGTTTAAATTTCCCGCAAAAATATGCCATGAAATATGAGATTCCAAAAGCAAATACAGCAATAAAAATACTGTTCCATAAAGGATACATTCAGAACAATCCACTACGTTCAAGTTACTCCTCCTTGATATGAGCAATAAGTAAAACAAGTAAACTATATCCGCAATAAATTCTCTAACAATCGAAATAACAGCAAATATATATTATTGTTTAGAAAAGATAAACTAATATTTTTCCAATCAACAGACCATTTATCTATATGAACATGATATACAACGATAGGAATTAAAGCAAAAACCATACAAAGTTTTACTACAGACAAGTTCTTGTTTTTATAAAAAAAATTATGTTTTCCAAAAATCGGCGCTAAGATACTTCCGCTTCCGATTATTGCTGCCGATATAAATCTTTCACAATTATTTCCATGCATAAATATTATTGTCAAACAAGCAACCACACATAGACAAAATTCAAATGTATTATAATCATACACATGCCCTGATTTTAAATACATCCTCTTATACCTTCTTTTGATGTAAAAATACATATATAATAAAATTAAAATAAGAAACAGCATGATGTACTTATATACTTGGAATCCTAAATTATGGTCTATATAAATGTCCCATGCAGATGTGCCCCCTTTATGTACATAATAATCCCACTTTGCAAAAAACAACTGACCATACCCGCCAAATATTCTTGAAAAATCAGATCTTGATATTAACTCTATTGTGCTCAATGACATTATGCCAATTATTGCTATTTTTCTTATGTGATTAGATATATAGAATAAAAGTCTTATACCAATCAATAACAATGCTGTGATATGGATAAAACATGGTATTATGTAGATTACATAAGTAATTAAATTTCTTTTTCTTTTATAAAGATCTAAGTATACTGCAAGTATGACAATAGCATAGGCTATACAACTCCTTACAGTTCCTAATTGACCAAAAAAAGAAATAGAAAAAAATTGTATTATTAAAATTTTAAACAAATCTTGTTGGCAGCAATATTCTTTGGCACAATCATAAGAAATATAAAACATCACACCATATACAATTGCCGCAGTTATCATTGGAAGCATCTGAGGCATTCCCGTCTTTCCAAGTATCCAGAATAAAAAATTTTTGATCAGTAAACCATCTTCCAAATAATCTATGGCTTCTAACAGATTCATTTCCCCCACTATCTCAATCGTGTGATAGTACTTCAACAAATCGTTACTTTGCATTGGAACATATTGATATGCTATCAGAGAGAGTGCCACTACAAGCAACGGTAAATAATATTTTATCTTAGAATAATTATAATTTATACCAAACAAACTACTGATTAAAGCCACTGGAGATATGGTCATCAATAACAATAGCATTACCAAGCTCATAAATACCCCCTCTTTATCTATACATACTTAAATCTTATTCTTTTCACACTTTAAGACTCCATGACGAAAAGAATATTCTTTTTCTCCTGTAAATTTATAAAACATATAAGTATCACTGGTAGTCGTTGTGAACCCCATGTTTTTCAGGAAAGGAGCGATTTTTTCCTCATCCTTGTCATTATGATACAAGCAAATATATGCTCGTACCTGATCAATATCTCTTAATTTCCTACATCCCTTTATTACAGACATTTCAGTACCTTCAACATCCATTTTTACTGCAATCTTCTCTGTTTCATCATCAATAAACGTATCAACTCTACATGTATTCCCATCATTCATCTCTCCTGCACACTTAGAAACAATCGTAACTTTGTCCTGCCATTTTTCAAATGTTGCTTTTAATGGCCGAATCCAGTTAACATCACATTCCAAAAGAATCACCCTTTTTACTTTATCAATAATCTGAAGTGAAATAAATCCTTCAGCTGCTCCAACATCAACAAATACAGTATTTTTATCAAACCACACATCTTCTTTATCAAAATAGTAGTGTGGACTTTTTGGGTCTTGCTCACATATTATAGAATTGTAATATCTCTGTATATATTTTTTATTCCATCTACGCGGAAAATAAATTTTTTTACTCTCATTATCAATTTGACAATATGGCATTTTTCTCTTAAAATCAAAATAAACTTTAACATTATCATTCCTATATTTTTCTATCCATGGATATGGCATTGTATATATAGCTCCCTTTTTTAACATATATTCGCATTCCGTCTGATAAGGATAACCCCCCCCCTTGATTTTTTTCAATACTTTTCTATTCTCTTTCTTCTTTTTCCAATCAGCAATGCTTGCTCTTATCCCAATAGGAACAATATTTCTGTATATTTTTGCTATCATCTATGGTCTCCCTACTTCTTCAAAATAGTGCTGAATAATGGTTTTCACTCTGTCAGATGCTTCGTGTCCATCTTTGATAACCTTTTTTCTTCCAGCCTCAGCTATTCTCATTCTCTCATTATCGTGTTCTAAATAATACTTTATCTTTTCCACAAAATCAGCTTTATTGTAATAAAATACAATTTCTTTTCCTTCTTCAAATATATTAGCTAGGTCTTTTGTATATGGGCAAAATAAAAACGCTCCTGCTGCCGGAATCTCAAAGCATCTTCTTGTATATGTGTCATTATTAATTTTTGAAAGAAATACAATGGGAATTTTACAACTGCATATATAGCGATTATAATTTAATCTTGGTTTCTCTAAAAACTTTACCCCACTATGCTCACCTAAAGAAAAAAACTCACTTTCATTTAGCCCTATTGTAATTCCCTCCTGCAAAATAGCTTTCAAATAATCTACTCGTTCATCCTGTTCTAGATGTCCCAAAAAGATTACATCTGGTGTCTCCTTTATTATTTCATCAGTTTTACAAATGTAGTTCTCTTTCTTTCTATAATACGGTAATAACAAATCGACTCTTACATTTGATATATTCTGAACCTCTGATATATTTTTCGTTCTATATACATAATTAATGTTACAAAATTCTGTAGCCTTTCTCCAATTTCGCCAATAATATGGTCTATGAAAATTTGTAAAAGGATCATCATTGCAATAACTTGCAATATATAGTCCCAATTCTCTAATCTTTTTAATTGTCCTCCATGGCACGATTCTGCATGAATAAAGAAAAACAATGTTTGGCCGTTCTGTTTTGCATTTATGATAAAGAACAGAAGCAAATTTACTGACATCAAATCCTATTGATACATTCATCTCGATTCTATGAACCAATCCTCTAACAATTCCGCCTTGTTTGAAATAATCGTTCCATGCTAATAGCTCACACTCTGAATACCCTATTTCCCGTGTGGCATCAAGAAAAGCATTTTCATATATAGGAAACTGTCCGGCTCCCACATATAATATTTTTAAATATTTATATTCGTTTTTTTCCATCACAAAAAACCTCTATGTTATTTCATAAACCATTATTCTTGCTATACTGCAATTTTATAATTATAATCGAGGCGTTTTTTTATATATTATTTTAAGCATTCTGATTAATTTTTGGCACCTTTTCTTTCCCAAAATGAGCAGTGCATAGTAATAAATATCAAAATAAAAAGAGTCTCCCAATCCGATTTTTTTTAATTCCTTTGCATATCTGTTAAAAATTTTTGCTCCTTCTTCTCTATGTTCAATAAGATAACCATAGGAATATTTTGAATAACTTTTCATAATATCTTTCGTAACATTGGTATTGTTTTTAACATCAAAACTTTCTGCTATAACTTTTACCTGTCCCAAAAAATTTATGCTGTTTTGAATTGTGTTCTTACCAGAATCGTATAAATCTTTCTCTGATTCACTTTTTCCAAAAAAGGGAACTCCTCCTTCGATTCTCTTTGTAATAGGTATGTCACAATATGCTGACGGATATTTTAGGCATATACATGCCTGTATATATAACTGAAATAACAATGTCCCATCATAATCAAAACAATCATAATCTTTAAAATATTTTTTCTGAAATGTAAACCCAGAAATGAAGACACTCCTTCTAAAAAATTCGATAATTGCCTTTTCTCCTGGCCGTAAAAAAACATGTCTATCAGAATATCGAAATTCTTCTTCCTTTCCTGAAAAATCCTCTGATCTGTATCTCCTTAAAATATATCCAAGACTCTTATGATGTTTCAAAAAATCAATGTACTTGTCTAAAGATCCTTTGATAAATACATCGTCATCTCCCATAAATAAAACCCATTTTCCTGTTGCTGATTCTGCAACATTCCGTATATTTCGATCATATCCAAAATTATCTTCATTTTCTATATATATCACTGTGTATTTTGTATTTCTCCTGAATTCATCTACGACATGACGAACCTCCGATCTTTTTGGCGCGTTATCTTCTCTAATGACAACCTCTATTTTTTTTTCATCTAAAGCATCAATAGAATTTAGCAACCGCAATAATTCATTAGGTCGATTATAACTTGGGATGCATATAGAAAGAAATTTTTCATTATTCAAGAGTCGTTCCCCTCCTAATTTCATTATTTTCTGAATATTTATTTTCCAATAAACGAATAATCTCTGAAAGCTTTCCAGTTTCAACCACTTTTGACTCTTTCCTCATTAGGGTTTCTTTACATCCACCTGTATCATAAGTAATTACCGGCGTGCCACATGCTTCTGCTTCCAAATTTACCGTAGGATAATTTTCTTCATAAGTAAGATTTATAAACACATCCGCCATCGAATAAAACTGTGCCAACTGTTTTGCGTCTTCTGTATGCTGTATTCCTATGATTTCCTTTGGTGATCTTTTCATCTGGCTTTGTGTTAACCCTACCATAATTATTTTAAATCTATGATCCAACAATGTTGCTAACTTAAAAAAATCATTCACTCCTTTTCTGCATGTCCATTTACTAGCAACACCTAAAATAACATACTTATTCCTAATATCCAATTTATCTCTTAAATCACTCTCTGTAAATTTAAAAGTCTTGGTATCTATTTTATTTCTCATTACTTCTATTGGATATTCTTGAAGAAAACTCTGTTTAACCTGATCTCTTAACCATTCGGAAGGAGTTATTAAATTCATTTTCTCAATATTTCCAAAAAGCACTCTTTTCCTTTTATAATTTTGTTGAGAATTATCTAAAAACAAGCTTTTCGGATATTGATGTTTTTCAGGACATTCGTAACACCCTTTTTTCCATTTTTTACAATCAGAAACTAAAAAATGTCCACAATGTCCGGTAAAAGCCCAACAATCATGAAGTGTCCATCTGATCTCTTTTTCTGGATGATGCTTTATCCAGCCAAACAATAGTTCAATATTTATATAATAGCCATGTATATTGTGAAGCCATATTACGTCTGGATTATAATTCTCTGCCCATTTAATAAATCGTTTTGTAGCGTTTTTTGATCCAAATCCATGCCTGTCCAGTATTCTTGTATAAAGCGCATGTATATATACATCAACATCATTTCCTATCCTAAAAGCATATTTTTCACAATCTTGAGCAATTTTACCGTTCCGTCCAAATGCAATCACGACCTTGTGTCCATCTGCTTTATAGGTATCTGCAATCTCTTTACAGATCCTCCCATGACTTCCTATTCCACAAGTCTCATTAATCAACAAAACTTTCATAAGTACTTTCCTGATAACTATCCATTCCGCCATGCTCTAACTCAACACCCAAACTATACATAGTCACAAGTATAGAATCTTCAATATAATCAAAATTGTGGGTAACATAAGGACCAATACGAAAAAAATCACCAGCATCAAATATTTCGCATTCTCTCTGATTTTCTTTATACGCCGTAACCTTACACTTCCCTTTTATAATATAGTATGCTTCCGTATTTAACCTATGGTAATGCCCTCCACGGAACACACCACCTTTTGATGTAACAATGTTAATTTGTGAATATCCTTTTCTAACCAACTGGGTCAATGTCCCCCTGTCATCTACATATTCAAAATCTTTTTCTATTCGTTCTATTAACATCTACTCCGCCTTATATAATCCTTTCTCTGATACTACACTAAAACATATTTAAACATCATTTGATGTCATCTATCTTGTCAATAGATGAAGCCCCTTTCTAATCCGAATTCGCCAATAATCAAGCAAATCATACATAGTGGTTTCAAAATCTATTTTTGGTTCCCATCCTGTATGATTTTTAAATTTTCTGCAATCTGGTACTTGCAAATCAGCATCAATTGGCCGCAAACGATCAGGATCAATAACAATTTCTATCTTTTCCTTCATCCTGCTGTATGATATTAATGTATTAAGAGTGTCACCAACTTTACATGTATGGGAACCGCCAATATTATAATATTCTCCGGCAATAGGATTGACTGTAACCAACATATAATAGGCTCGTACAGCATCTCTGACATCTGCATAAGTTCTAAGGCTATTTAAATTTCCCACCATTACCTTTGGTTCAATAACTCCTGCCTCAATCATTGCAATCTGTTTGGCAAATGTAGACTCATGAAATACATCACCACGTCTAGGTCCTGTATGTGTGAACATTCTTGTTGTCATTACTTTCATGCCATATGCTTCTGCATAATATCTTCCAAGTAAATCAGTCCCTACTTTACTGATTGCATATGGACTAGCCGGATGAAAAGAACATTCCTCATGAATCCCACTTTTTGGTTTCTTTTCTTCTGATATTCTTCCAAACACCTCAGAACTAGCACAAATATGTATAACAGGGTTATAAGAATCATGATTTTCCATTTCCATCTTTATAGCTTCTAAAAGCCTGCATGTACCAAGCACATTTGTATTCAGCGTATCAATCGGCATTGTGAATGACGTAAGAGGATAGCTTTGTGCTGCAAGATGGAAAACATAATCCGGTCTGATGTTATGTATTACTTTAATCAGGGAAATCTGATCATTTAAATCGGCATATTCAAAAAACACTCTGTCCTTTTTGTTAACTCGCTCGAGAATATGTTCCACATTATCAAGTGGACTTCTCCATCGACAAACACCATATATTTCCCAATCTGTGTTTTTCAATAAGTAATCAGCAAGATGAGAACCTACCATGCCTGTTATCCCTGTTATAAGTGCTTTCTTTGTTGTCATTAACTTACAACCTCCTTTTCTGACGGCGGATATTCTTCTGGTGCATAATATATAATCTCTGTTCCCGCTTTTTCAAATTCAAATGGAACAAACAGAAGACTTCCTAATGCTTTTTCCACAATCCTTTTTTTATCTTCCGGTACATAAAACAACAAGAATCCTCCTCCTCCAGCTCCTAATAGTTTGCCCCCCAAAGCTCCTGCCTGAATAGCTTTATCATAAAGCATGTCAATATTATCTGTGCTGATTCGTGTTCCTGTGTTCCGTTTCAATCTCCATGTGTAATCCAAAAGTCTGCCAAATTCATCTAATGGCACATTTTGATCTACAAGAACATTTTGGGCATCCTCTACCAATGCCTTCATTTCTAAAAGGTTTTTTATATTGTCACCGATATGCTTTTTTGTATCGTTCTGTATCTCTGCAGAAAGTCGGGAAATCCCTGTAAAAAATAACATTAAATTATTGTTTAATTGTTTTTTTCTATCCGGTGAAATAATGATCGGTGAAACTGTATAACCGTTATTCCTGAAATCAATTCGATTCAGACCTCCAAATGCCGCCGCTATCTGATCCTGCCATCCCCCTGCTTCTTTGCATAAAATGCGTTCTAAATATATAGCATCATCGGCTAGTTTTTTATTCCCGACATACTTGCCCTTTAGTGCATAAAAAGCATTCAGCAAACCTACAGCAAACGAACTGCTTGTACCAAGTCCTGTCCGCGCAGACAGATCAGCATCATAAGATATAATCAACTCATGCATATCTAAATATTTCATTGCTTCACGTACCGCAGGATGCTGAATCTCATTTGTAGTTTTTACTTTTTCGATTTTGGAATAGGAAATCTGATTCCTATAATCGAAAAAACGAGGCAAATGCCTTACATTCACATAGCAATATTTATCAAATGTTGTAGAGATAACCGCCCCTCCATGTTCACGAAAAAATTCTTCCATATCTGTTCCGCCGCCAAAAAAAGACATACGAAATGGTGTTTTTGTTATTATCATAAAGCGCCTTTCTATTTTCTGTAGTTATCCTTATTTATTTTATAATCCTCATAAGTTTGTTTTAAGCCTTCCTCAAAATGAATAGATGGCCTCCATCCAAGAGCAAATAATTTTTGACTGTCAAGAAGTTTTCTCGGTGTACCGTCTGGATGGATATGGTCGTAAGTGATTTTTCCTTCAAATCCTACAATGTCCGCTATCTTCTTCCCTAATTCTTTTATGGTAATATCTGAACCACATCCAATATTTATCCATGATATCCCGGGCTCTCCGGGTTTATTTCCCTTATCCCCGGAATAATTTTGCATTAAAAAAAAGCAGGCGTCTGCAATATCATCAATGTGAAGAAACTCTCGCATTGCTGTCCCGGTTCCCCACATAACTACCTCGTTATTCCCATGTTCTCTGGCCTCGTGAAATTTTCGTATCAATGCCGGAATTACATGTGAATATTCCGGATGATAGTTATCTCCTGGCCCATAAAGATTACAGGGCATAACAGATATAAAATCTGTTTTCTCTGGATGATGTGTATTTAAATATTCGCATAGCTTTAATCCACTGATTTTAGCAAGTGCATACCCTTCATTAGTAATCTCAAGAGGGGCAGTTAACAAATATTCTTCTTTAATAGGCTGTGGGCATTCACGAGGATATATACAACCACTGCCAAGAAAACAAAATTTCTTTACTTGATTATGAAATGCCGCCATAATTGTGTTAAATTCAATCAATGTGTTAATATACATAAACTGGTCAAGGGCTTCTTTATTTGCTTGAACTCCCCCAACTTTTGCCGCTGCCATAAATACATAATCTGGCTTCTCTTTATAAAAAAATTCATTAGTAGCCTGTTGATTCGTAAGATCAAGCTCGTACCGCGAACGTGTTATAATATTTTCAAAACCTTCTTTTTGAAGCCTTCTCATAATTGCTGATCCGACAAGTCCTTTATGTCCCGCAATATATATTTTATCCGTTTTCTGCATTACATGTTTTGATTTCATAAATAATAGAATTCCTTCCTTAATTGTTTCTGGTATTTAAAATCATACTGTAATCAAGCAAGAATCAACTTTGCTACTTCAATTAATACACATTCAAAGAAATAAAATCTTGAATAATGATTATATCGATAAATTCTGTAACGATCCCTCATGCGCATTCCCATTTTTGAAAATGTCTTTTGATTGCTTACCCCACCGATTGTATAATTTGTGATAACATCCTTTGATACTGTCATCTTGACATTATGCCTAAATGTTCTCAGCCAAAAATCAAGATCACTATAAAAAAATTTTTTGTTATAAACACCTATACACTTATAGGTATCCCTTGTTACAAACATTGATGGATGGCAAAGATCACGTGTGGTTTTAAACGTTCTGACTCTGGGTTTTTTTACGATTTTTCTTCTTTTTCTCCACAGATAAAGTGAACACATACAGACATCAAACCTATCTCTTTCATACAACCGGGCAATTGTCTCCAAAGCGGTAGGCTCATACCAATCATCACTATTTAGAATACCGATAATCTCACCTTTTGCTTTTTTAATACCTTTATTCATAGCATCATAGATACCATTATCCTTTTCACTATAAATATAATATGGGATATTGCGAGCATTAAAGGAATCTCTATATTTGTCAACAATCATCAATGTCTTATCAGTAGATGCCCCGTCAATAATTAAATATTCGAAATCATCAAATGTTTGTGTCAATACAGACTCTATGGTTCTTTTTATCGTTACTTCGCTGTTGAGACATACCGTAATAATTGATATACGCATTTTGCATCTCCTAAAAATTCACAGTGTGGTTTCATTTTCCATTGCCGCAGAACTTTCCTCCGAAAACCCTTCTGTGCTCTCCTTCATAAACAGCACCTTTACAGTCTTAAATATAATCCCCACATCCAACATCAGCGAATAATTCTGAATATACATTAAATCCAGCTTCAGCTTATCATATGCCGTGGTATTATACTTACCATACACCTGTGCATACCCCGTCAAACCACCTCTCACCTTCATGCGATATACAAATTCAGGGATTTGCTTTGTATACAGTTCCACATGCTCCACCCGCTCCGGCCTGGGTCCTACAATGCTCATATCTCCTTTTAAAATATTAAAAATCTGCGGAAGCTCATCAATCCTTGTCCCTCGTATAATTCTCCCTATGGGTGTAATTCGAGGATCCGCTTCTGTAGCTGGTATGGATTGCCCTTCCTTCTCCGCATCCTCCACCATGCTCCGGAATTTACATATACGAAACACCTTCCCATCCTTAGTACAACGTTCCTGAAAGTAAAAAACCGGACCTTTGTCATAAAGTTTAATGGAAACCGCCGTGATCAAAAAAACCGGTGACAATAAAATAAGCGCTGTAAATGACAGCGCCAAATCCATCACCCGCTTCGCTACCCTCTGTTCAAATGGCAGACCATTATTTCGTGACAGCAGTAACGGTGTATCAAACAAATGCAAGCTTTCTGAACTTCTTACCAGAATGTCTGAAATCTTCGGAGTGGTATAGGTTCGTATGGATTTTTTATAACAATATTTTAGAATTACATTTCTCACATGAGAGGGAAGGTCACAGATCACTACCCCTTGATATTTTCCAATTTTATCCTCAATTACTTTCATTCCCGCCGAAATATGGACAATTTCTCCAACAACAAAACGATCATTTCGGGTATGAAGCTTACACATCAAACTTGCCACTGGATGTTCTCCATAGATCAGTAAAACCTTCCTTGGAGGATATAAAAACCGATAAATCCTGGTTGACACAAAACTCCATATACAAATAACCAGAAATTCAAAAATACACATGGCAAACAGTGGAAGCATACTCTGAAAGCACTTAGTAAGAAGTGTTATCTGCAAATAAATCATGGCATTAGCAGAAAAAAGAGCTAACGTCTGAGAATAAATCATATTCCAAGTCTTAAGATATCCAACCTTTAATCCACCATATAAAGTATTAAACAAAACCAGAAGAATACCATAGACTGCAACCATGAGCCAATGCCCTGAACGATTGTAAGGTGTCTCCATCTTCTGGTTATAAAACTGCAGCCATATGTACCAAAAAACGGCCATTTCTACTGAAAGGATCATTACGCTAAAAATAAACTTTACAATTCGTTTATATTGCTCATAATTTTTCATTCAAAATAACTCCTTAGATCCATATCCTCCTTTAATGCAATTCCCATCACAATACCTAGATTTTCCCCCCATAAATTATGACGGATCACAGCATAACGTTTTTTTAACTGATACCGTTCAATTTGTCCAGAACAAACTTTTAATGGACCAGATATTTCACAGAGCTGACCATTCTCACCCTTTCTTACAGAAGAAAGCTTGACCATATGATCCTCCCCTGAAATCCGAAGCAGAAAATCTGCATCCGCTTTTCTCATTGGCAAAATGGCAAGTTCACCGCACATGATCATTCCAGCTATAGATGGCGCTGATTTTAGCCGTTCAAAAACATAATCCGTATTCTTACAAGTAAAAAATACGCATCCAGGAAACAGTTTTTCTACATGAACCACATTCTTCTGCTGTTTTCTCCATATTCTTTGCTGGCTGATTACAAAACATTCTCCATATAAATCAGGAGAAACCGTTCTTTGGATTTTCTCTATTAATTGCTCCTCCTTTCCCGGCCATGTCTTTAATAAATACCACCGCATGAGAACCTCCTTTTTTCTATCCCATTAACTGGCGTCTCTACCTTCCCATACCGCAGCTCCTGGCCCAAATCCTCCTTGAGAACAATACCAAAGAGTATTGTTTTCTCCTTACCCAAAAGCTTGAGCCGTACCAGCACATGCCGTTTGCTGTACTGGCATCTTACAATCTGCGGTACACATACCTCCAAAGGCCCTGACACCTGCTGAATATTTCCCTCACCGTCTGTCAATAAATAAGAAAGGCCAATTACATGATTCTGATCCATGATCTTTTGTAAAAGTTCTGCTTCTTCCTTCTCCACAAAAAGAAAAAAGAACTCGTCGTCTGTCATCAATTTCGCCATAACCGGAACCTTTTTCATACAAAAAAATAAAGCCTCTGGCTCTTTAGAAGTAATGAAAACATATCCAGGAAACGCCCGCTTCACATGGATAAAATTCTGCTGCTGTCTTCTCCATAACTGTTCTTGATAGATCACAAAACATTCCTCATATAATTCCTTTGGAACCATTTTATGAATCAGCTCTGTCAGCTTTTCTTCCTCACCAGTTCTTGTCTGCAGTACATACCACAAAATATACTTCCTCCTTCATTTCACCAGCTTCTCAGAAATCACTCAGCAAAAAGGTATGCTTCGCCATATCCCGGACATTGTATCCAACACCCCAGATCATTTCATCATTGCCGCATACCATAAACATACAGCAGCCAGTATTACCCCTTTCAGAGAAATGCAGTCTCCAGGCTCACAATTTCCCTTCCCGGTTTTGTAAAAAGCAAACAGCCGCGAAAATCCTCCTGATTTTTATAAAAAAGTCAGAAACCGCATACTGTCTGATACCAGATTCACCAGTGCAACATAATATAGAATTGTGTTGCACTCATTCCTGTCTTCAAAACCATGAAAAACATTGAAAATATAAGGATTTTACTGCTTCAGACATATAAGAATACTGTATAAGAAAACACCAAAAATACCGCACAAAGAAGCTCGTTAGAATTACAGAAAAAATCGTTTCTTAAGAAATTATGCCCCATTTTTCCATAAAATCTTAACCTTTTAAGTCGAAAAAACCTTGCAATATGGCGAAAAGAGTGCTATTATTACGAAGTGATCTGAGTGCAACACAATTCTATATTATGTTGCACTCAGTTTTTTATCTTCTTCTCTTGCAGCAATCTCTTTTTCTTATTGCCATTAATAAAGGTGAAAAATAATTACTTTTGCTGCCAAGATGAATGTTGATTATTACTTCCCAATCACCAGCAAACACAAACAAATATCCACAACAATTCACCTCCCTAATATTGCCGTTCTGCAAAACATTTGATAATATGGAAACACCCATCCAAAAAGGAGTTTAAAAATGAATAGTAAAACAAATCACGAAAACACCCTTTGCAGGGAACAAGACATCCATTACATGAATCACGCCATCAGCCTGGCAAAGCTGGGACTAGGATGGACAAACCCCAACCCTATAGTTGGAGCAGTGATTGTAAAAGAAGGAAGAATCATCGGAGAAGGGTATCATGCCCGGTACGGAGAACTTCATGCAGAGCGCAATGCCATTCACTCTCTGACAGAATCAGCACAAGGGGCAACCATGTACGTGACGCTGGAGCCCTGTTGCCACTATGGAAAGACTCCGCCTTGTACCGAAGCAATATTGCAGCAGGGAATCCGCCGGGTAGTCATCGGTTCTGGGGATCCAAATCCTAATGTAGCCGGAAAAGGCGCGGCGCTTCTCAAAGAGGCAGGGGTGATTGTAGAAGAAGGATTGATGCGGGAAGAATGTGACCGGCTGAATCCTGTATTTTTCCATTATATTACAACAGGAATGCCTTATGTGGTCATGAAATACGCCATGACATTAGACGGAAAAATCGCCACCCATACCGGCGCTTCCAAATGGATTACAGGTGAAAAAGCACGTAACCAGGTTCAGGAGATGCGCCACCAATATATGGGAATCTTAGCGGGGATCGGAACCGTGCTGAAGGATGACCCCATGCTGAATGTCAGGCTGGAAGGAAAGAAAAGCCCTGTGCGGATTATCTGCGACAGCCGGCTTCGGATCCCTTTAGACAGCCAAATCTGTCAGACAGCCAGGCAATATCCGACCCTTGTAGCTTGTGGGGAAGGCAGCCAGAAAGCTGCTGCCAAGCTTGAAGAAGCCGGCATAGAAATAATCTCTGTTCCAGACTCCCAGGGGCGGGTGGATTTAAAAAGGCTGATGGCTGAATTAGGACGCAGAAAAATTGACAGTGTATTGATAGAAGGAGGCGGGGAGCTGAATGAAAGCGCCCTAAGAGCAGGAATCGTACAGGAGCTAAAGGTATTTGTGGCGCCTAAGCTCTTTGGAGGAAGCGCCGCCTTCTCTCCGGTAACCGGTCCCGGAATTTCCCTGCCCCATGACGCATGGAATGCAGCATTGGAAAAGGTATCGGCTATAGGAGAAGATTTGCTGCTAGAGTATAAAGTAAACACTTTTTAGTCAGTATTGTTTCCTGGAACTTACTCTTAGAAGACAAGGGAACACAAGGCTCTGAACCTTGTGTTCCCTTGTCTGCCAGGATCCCCCGTCACACCTTAAAACAGCTCCCCCCAATAAACTCCCGCAAAATAGAATTTCTCGGAATGTCCTCGCTGCTGACTCCCAGGAAATAATCCAGGAATTTCAAAAGCCTTTTCGCCTCTAAGTATTCTCTGCTGTTTCGGGGCACGCTGAACAGAATAGGCTCTGCATACTGTTTTAACACTGCCAATTCATACACCAAAGCAGAGTTAAACATCACATCCGCTTCCTCTTGATACGGGAAGATATTCTGTTCTTCCCCGCGCCGCACAGACGGCCACCTGCGGATCGTATCCTGGGCAGACGCCCCCCTGGTCCTTGCATCCCTTACCATCCGGCGGATCAGACGCCCGTCCGTAGTGGGAATCCGGTTATGATCATCAATATTAAGCTGGGTCAGTGCGCTGATGTAAATCTTAAACTTGTTCTCTTTGGGAAGGCTGTAGGACAGTTCTTCATTCAGGCAATGGATCCCCTCGATCACCAGAATATCCTCTGGCCCCAAAGTCAGCTTATTCCCCTTGTATTCCCGTTCCCCGCTGATAAAATTATATTCCGGAAGCTCTACTGTCTCTCCTGACAAAAGGTTCTGCATATCCTGATTAAACTGCTTCACATCAATACATTTTAAAGATTCATAGTCATAGTTGCCGTTTTCATCCCTGGGGCTGTCTGCCCGGTTGACAAAATAATTGTCCACTCCAATGGGATGAGGGGTAAGTCCTTTTGCCTGGAGCTGGGTAGAAAGACGGTGGGAAAAGGTGGTTTTCCCTGAGGATGAGGGGCCTGCGATCATCACGAACTTTACCCCTGGCCTTTTTGCAATCTGCTCTGCAATATCCCCCATCTTTTTCTCCATCAAAGCTTCCTGAATCAGAATCAATTCATTCATCCGGCCTTTGGTGATCCGCTCATTGAGGGCGCCCACATTGGCCACCTGCATCTTTCGTCCCCATTCCTCTGACTCCTGAAGGGTCCGAAACAGTTTTTCCTGGGGTGCAAATACCGGAACCTTCTTTGGATCTGACATTTCCGGTAAAAGAAGCACAATGCCATGCCGATAAAGCATCACATCAAAATATTGTAAGGACTCTGTATTCTGCACCATGTACCCGTAATAATAATCCTCAAACCCATCCAGATTATAAATATTCACGCGGGATACCCGCCGGTACATAAACAGCCGCTCTTTATTATACATTTTATACCGGTGGAACAGATCAATGGCTTCGTCTGTACTCACATTCCGCTTCATAATGGGCATTTTCGCGTCCACATACTGCCTCATCTTTGCCTTGACCTGGTTGACTAAGCTCTCATCCAGAACAAAGTCTCCCTTCGGCTCCACAAACAAACCTCCTCCAATGGAAAAATCCACTGTCACATTTGTCAGCCTTTCACTTCCCACCACCTCATAAAATGCTTTCATCAGCAAAAGGGTCACGCTCCGCTGGTAAGTCTGCATCCCCGGCTTATCTTTTGCCGTCAGAAAATGGATCTCCGTCCCGTCCCGAACCACCTTGTGAAGCTCCTGAAGCTTTCCATTGACAAAGGCCAGAAGAATCTCATTTTCAAATCTGTTCTGAAATTCTCTTGCCGCGTCTTTAAGAAGCGTCCCCACCTCGTACTCCCGCCTCTCGTTTTCCACTGTAACCTGTACCATACTTTGCCTCCTCCTTTATGTTATGATGTATTTTCTAAGTCTCCCCACATCTGGCAAAATCATATCACCTGCACGGGCATTCTTTTTTCTTCCATAATCACCTGAAGATCTGCTCCGGGAAGCTTTTCTAAATATTCCTTCATAAAAGACATGAAAATATGCTCTAGTCCATAGTGTCCGGCATCAATCACTGCCATCCCCTGAGCCGCTGCGTCAATCCCGCTGTGATGGCCGATATCCCCTGTAATTAGAACTTCAGCCCCTTTGGCAAGTCCATGTGCAATCATGCTGCCTCCGGCTCCCGGAGACACGGCCGCCCGGCTCACCGGCCCCTTTATCTGCTCCATCCCATATACCGTCACAAAAGGCAGTCCGAACCGCTCCTTCACAAGCCCTGCCAGTTCCTTCACTGTCATGGCCTTCCAAAGACACCCTACCTTGCCAATGCCAAAAAGCATACCGTCCTTTTCCCCTGTAACCTCAAGAGGTGCCTCAGCCAGAAGCCCCAGCCGCTCTGCCGCCAAATCCGCCATGCACCCCGGTGCGCTGTCAAAGTTGGTGTGCATGGCCACATAGCAGAGATCCGCCTGGATCATGCGCAGGATTCTCCTGCTGACAAAGTCCTCGTCATTTACCTTTTTAAGCGCCTTAAAAATCAAAGGATGGTGGGTCAAAAGCAAGTCCGCCTTTTCTTCTATGGCCTGATCTACAGCCTCATCCGTGGCATCCAGCGCCACAAACACCTTATGGATCTCCTTATCTGCCCTCCCGGCCAGAAATCCTGGATTATCCCAGTCACAGGCATATTCCGCAGGAGCCAATTCCTCCAGCCTTTTTAACAATTCCCTGCATCTCATCATAAAATCTCCTGTTTTGTATTCAGCCTTTTCTGCACATTTTCAGCCTCTCCAAGCCGCCTCTCCACATCTTCAAGCCTTTTCATTGCCGCCTCTCCCCTGCTGTCCAGAAGCTTTTCCCGAATCTTCAAAAGCTGCGCCCTTTCTTGTTCCAGAAACTCTCTCAGTATGGGATCCTTTTTTCGAATCAGCGCTTCTCCGTACCGAAGGCAATCATTCTCCCCCATATGCCCCTTTTCTGCTGCCATCACCACGTAATACTTTCCGTCTTCTTTTACCATCACCTCATCTTGGATGGCAAGGCCCAGCTCCCCAAGGCCCCTGCGAAACAAAAAAAGCTCTGACTGAGGCGAAAGGATCCAGCATTTTACAGAATCTCTTACATGGACCCCCTCCCTTAATATTCTCAGCATAAGCTCTCCGCCCATCCCAGAAAGAATCACCACATCTGCCTCTCCCGGTGACAAGAGGGACAGTCCGTCGCTAAGGCGCAGCTCAATCCTGTCCTTTAACCCCCGCTCCCTTACATGCTCCCTGGCCCGAAGAAGGGGACCTCTGCCCACGTCCATGGCCAGCGCCCTTTTCACAATTCCCCTCTCCACCAATGCAATCGGCACAAATCCATGATCCGTCCCCACATCTGCGGCCGTGATTTCCTTTTCCTTTTGGGATGCCCACACAGAGACCATCCCTATTATGGTCTCCAGTCTCTTTGATAATCTCATATCAGGCTCCGTCTCACTACATTTCTTCCTTTTCCAGCCAAATAATGTCTTAATCCAGATAATCCTTCAGCTTTTTGCTTCTGCTCGGGTGACGCAGCTTTCGCAGCGCCTTTGCCTCAATCTGCCGGATCCTCTCCCTGGTGACAGAAAATACCTTTCCCACTTCCTCAAGGGTCCTGGGCCTGCCGTCGTCTAATCCGAACCTTAACCGCAGTACTTTCTGCTCTCTCTCTGTCAAGGTCTCCAAAGCCTCCATAAGCTGTTCCCGCAAAAGGGTGAAGGTAGCCTGATCCGCCGGCACTGCCACCTGATCATCCTGGATAAAATCTCCTAAATGGCTGTCCTCCTCCTCCCCGATAGGAGTCTCTAAGGACACCGGCTCTTGGGCAATCTTTTGAATCTCATTCACCCGCTCCGGCGGCAAATCCATCTTGGCTGCAATCTCCTCCACAGAAGGCTCCCTTCCCAGCTCCTGCACAAGCTGTCTCTGGGTACGGATCAGCCGGTTAATGGTCTCCACCATATGAACCGGAATCCTAATCGTCCTGGCCTGGTCTGCAATGGATCGGGTAATGGCCTGACGGATCCACCAGGTAGCATACGTGCTGAACTTATACCCTTTTCGGTAATCAAACTTTTCCACTGCCTTAATAAGCCCCAGATTGCCCTCCTGAATCAAATCCAAAAACTGCATTCCCCGGCCCACATACCTTTTGGCAATGCTGACTACCAGCCTTAGATTCGCCTCTGCAAGCTGCTTTGTCGCCTCCTTGTCCCCCATCTCCATCCGCTTTGCCAGCTCAATCTCCGCCTCTGTGGATAAAAGCGGAATCTTCCCGATCTCTTTTAAGTACATTCGGACCGGATCCTCCACCCCCACGCCATCCGGCACAGACAGATCCATGTCCTCTACATTGATATCTTCCTCGTTTTCCAGTTCTTCTTCCAAAAACAGCTCCGGGTCAATATCATCTTCCTCTCCCATGCGCAGCACGTCCACTTTATTTCGATCCAAAAAATCATAGATTCTGTCCAGCTTATCCGGATCCAAAATCTCTCCTCGAAAAAAGTCCAGAATCTCCCGATTCTCCAGAACATTCTTTTTTTTCCTGGCTGCTTCCAGCAAAAGAATCAGTTTCTCCTCCAGTGTCTGTGTACGTTCTTCCATGTCTGTCCGCCTTTCCTATCCCGCCCCAGTCTCTTTCCTGTCTGCTGCGGGCAAAAATCCAACTAAATCATGATTGTAATCCTGCCAAGTTCTGCCTGTGCCTGAATGATCCTCTGCAATTCTCCTATATCTGACGCATTCCGGCTGGCATAGTCTAAGCTGTTCTTTTTCACCCGGTATACCACGTCTGAGAAAGCCTTTTTCTGCTCCTCATTTCCCAGGGACTCATCCAGACGTGCATGGAACAGCCCGGCCACCTGTCGGGACTGTTCTTCATCCTGAATAAAATGGTTCAAAATCTCAGCAGGATTCACCTTTCCTCCTCGGTGCCCCTCAAATACCAGCCTGGCCACCTGCCGGTATAAAGGTTCCGTAAAATCCTCCGGCGCGATAATTCCTTCCACCTTTTCAATCAGTTCCTGCCGCTCTATCAGCCATGTCAGCAAAAGCCTCTGAGCCTTCTTGCTTCCGTCATCTTTTTCCCTCTTTTTTTGATTTTGCCGTTCCTCCCTGACTGCCTGGGCTTGTCTCTCCCTGGCCGCTTTTCTTACCTCTCCCGGCATACTTCCCAGCCGGTTTACCAGACGCCGCAGATCCTCATAGGGAATCATGTGCTCTCTGGCTACTGCCTGTATATAATTATCTCTCTCCAAAGCCTCCTCAAACTCCAACAGTTTTCTGGCTGCAGCATTATAAAACCGGGTCTTCTGCTCTGGATCCTCTAACTGATATTCCCGCTTCAATACATCGATTTCAAACAGAAAACTGTTTTTTGCCTTGTCAATCCTTTCCCGAAATGCATCTGCCCCCATATTTTTGATAAACTCATCCGGATCCTTATAGGGCTTCATATCCAAAACCTTTGTGGATACACCTGCCTCCTTTAATATGGGAATGGCCCGCAAAGCTGCCTTCACCCCGGCTCCGTCGCTGTCATAGGTTAAGACCACCTGCCCTGTATACCGCTTGATCAGCAATGCGTGGTGGGATGTAAAAGCAGTTCCTAAAGATGCTATCGCATTGGTAAATCCTGCCTGATGCAAGGCAATCACATCCATATACCCCTCACAGACCAGAAAACATTTTTCCCGGCTGGTTCTGGCATAGTTAAGCCCATAGAGATTCCGGCTTTTGTCAAACACCAGGGTTTCAGGAGAATTTAAGTACTTAGGCTCGCCGTCTCCCATAACCCTTCCTCCAAAGCCTACCACCCGGCTGTTCACATCCATAATCGGAAACATGACCCGGTTCCAGAATTTATCATAGGTTCCCCGCTCCTCAATGGCCACCAGACCGCTTTCCTTAAGAATCTCGTCGGAATATCCTTTTGATTTTAAATACTGGTACAAATCATTGCGTGTCTTATTGGAATACCCAAGACCAAACCGGCGGATAGTATCCTCTTTCAGCTTTCGTCTCATAAAATATTCATATCCGTTCCTTCCCTGAGGCTGATGAAGCTGATAATAAAAATAATTGGCTGCCAGCTTGTTGATCTCTAAAAGTATGGAACGTTTATCTGCCTTTGCCCTTTCCTCCTTTGTATATTCCACCTCCGGCAGATTTACACCGGCCCGGTCCGCCAAAAGCTTTAATGCCTCGGGAAAGGGCAGGCTTTCATACTCCATCACAAAGGTAATGGCATTCCCCCCTGCCCCGCATCCAAAGCAGTAATACATCTGCTTCTGGGGCGACACGGAAAAAGACGGTGACTTTTCATTGTGAAACGGACACAGGCCAAAATAATTGCTGCCCTTTTTCTGCAGCTTCACATAGCCTGAAATCACATCCACAATATCGCTTCTCATCCTGACTTCTTCAACGGCTTCCTCCGGATAATACATGAATGCTCCTTTCTGTCTGTCCCCGTTGTCCCTTACTCCTCAATGCTTTCTGTCAATGGGAACGGTTATGGTATCTCAATACTTCCATGCCTGGGGCACAAACAGCTCCTCAAATTTGTAAATCGCATAGCTGTCGCTCATTCCTGCAATATAATCACAAACAACCCGTTCCTTTTTCTCCCCCCGCTTCTCCATCATCAGAAGATACTCCTCTGGCAGCTTCTTTGGATTCTTCAGATAATACTGATACAGAAAGCCAATGAGCTGCTGAGCCTTTTTCTCCTCTGCCTTGGGAACCTCATTCAGATACATATTCTCAAAAAGCCATGTCCGAAGCCCCTGCATGGCTTCCTGCATCCCTGGAGACATGCGGATCTCCGGCACATCCATGCTGCTTTCAATCAGATCATGGATCATGGTATTAAGCCGCTCCCTCACACTGTGTCCCAACAGAGACGTATAGCACTCCGGAATGTCCTCCTCCTTAAAGATCCTCCCCCGGATGGCATCGTCTATATCATGGTTTATGTAGGCGATCTTATCCGAAAGGCGCACAATACATCCCTCTAAGGTAGAAGGCTTTCCGCTGGTCCGGTGATTTAAGATCCCATCCCGCACCTCCTTTGTCAGATTCAGCCCCGCACCGTCCTTTTCCAGAATCTCTACCACCCGCACACTCTGCTTGTAATGGGCAAAGCCATCCGGGCACAGCTCGTCTAAAATCCTTTCTCCGGAATGGCCAAAAGGCGTGTGCCCTAAGTCATGTCCCAATGCAATGGCTTCGGTAAGGTTCTCATTCATCCTTAAAGCGCGGGCAATGGTTCTGGCGATCTGAGCTACCTCCAGGGTATGGGTCAGACGGGTCCGGTAGTGATCCCCCTCCGGCGCTAGAAACACTTGTGTCTTGTGCTTCAGCCTTCGAAATGCCTTGCTGTGAAGAATCCTGTCTCTGTCACGCTGATACTCCGGGCGGATGTCACACAGAGGCTCCGGCACATCCCTTCCTTTTGTATCTCTGCTGAAAGAAGCATATGGGCTTAAATACCGGGCTTCCCACTCCTCCTGTGCTTCCCTGATTTTCATACCTTCGCCCCCTTTTGTAATTTCTCCTCTTTTCTCTCCCTTAAAATCTACGCGCATATTTTGTCTCTTATGTTCATTATATCATGATTCCTGCATTTTTAGTACTGTTTTTTCTTCCAGCTTTTGTCCCGCTTGTTACGTTTCACAAGAGCCTGTAAATGCAGCTCCCGCTTAAGCAGCAGGTTTGGCTATATAACTGTAGCTATTTACACAGAACTTAATTTAACTCGTTGTGCTACTTCAATAGAGAAATCTTAAAAGGCTAAAAAAGCC
>CAJUGD010000030.1 GCA_910586205.1 uncultured Lachnospiraceae bacterium
ACCTTTCAGAAAAAAGACGTAAACCGCAACAAATACCGTCTGAAAAGGTTTGGATATTATTTTTATCTTTTTCTCTTGATACCGCAAAAATCTACAAGAGAGCCATCAGGATTTTTCCACTTTGCAGATACCTTTCTGTCGTTTTCATCCTCCAGAGTGGCCAGTGCCTTTGCTTTCTCTTCCACAGTGATATCAAGGTAAACCATCGTGGTCTGGAGCTGTTCGTGGCCGAGTAAAAATGAAATCTGTATGATGTTCATCCCATCCTCCAGCCAGTGTGAAGCCTTCGAATGGCGAAGCTGGTGTGCATGGAGCCCTAGCGGCACATCACTGCAGACCTCATGCGCCATCTTGGCATATTTCCTCAACATCTTGCTGATGGCAGGCTGGGTCAGCTTCCCATGGCATCCAGTATTACGGGAATAAAAGACATAAGCTTCCGGATCCGGTGTTTCCCCATGGAACTCTGCCAGGTAACGCTTTAAATGCGCGACGGTCTTGGGCAGCAGGTAAAGGGTGCGGATCTTATTTCCTTTCCCGATAATAACCGCATATGGTTTTTCGTCCGACAGGTGGAGCTGGCTGTTCTTCATCGACAGGAGCTCGTCCAGCCGGGCAGCGGTGCTGTAGAGCAGGATAAGGAATGCCATATCCCGGCGTCCGGTCCTGCTTAATGGGCTGGGGGCATCCAGCAGTGCCTTTACCGCTTCCCTCGTCAGGCCTTCCACTTTCTTTTTCTGGCATTTCCTGCGCGGGATCTGGGCCGCCTCCAGATACAAGTGCAGGTAAGCCACATCCCGGCTGCCCAGGTACTTCAAAAATGTCCTTAAAGATGCCAGCCTGTTGTTGCAGCTCTCCGGGCTGCATCCCCTGGATTCCCGCAGCCAGACAAGCCATTCTTCGATAACCGTATGCCGGAAGCAGTCTGCATTCAGGCTGTCACTGTGTATCTTTTTCTCATTCTCCAGAAAGAACAGGTACAGCACGATCGCATCCCGGTAGGATTTCAGGGTGTTCATGCTGTCTGTTTTCTGTGAAAGGACATAACCGTCCAGAAACCCTGAAATATATCCGGCTATCAGGATGCTTTCCTTATTAGGTTTCTTCATCTGCGGGCACCTCCGGCATCATCCATTCCGAACCGGCTTGTGTCTGTTCCTTTATGATCTCCGAGAGCCCGGGCACAATCGAGTAGTAGTACTTCGTGCTCTCCACTGTCGTATGCCCCATGCTCTTACTGAGGAATACCAGCCTGTCATGGAACTCAAAGCCCCGTCCCACCCACCGGTTGATGTTTTCCACGGCATAATGGTGCCGGAATTCGTAGGCAGTAGCGTGGGATGCGTTCACCCCGCGCCACAGGAGGTTAAAGTTTTTGGTCACCCACCCCCTGCCCAAATGCGAATTCCGTATGGAAGGGAAGAAATATTCCCTCCCGGGCACAATCTCCCCAATGGCCGTATCGTACCTGCGCATGATTTCCAGCATGGATTCATGCAGGACAATGTAATGCTGGTCATGCCCCTTGGAGTACTGTATGTCCAGGACGCCCCTTTCAAGGTCTGCATTTTCCCTGGGGAGCAGCCTTGCTTCATTCGTGCGGATCCCGCTGCTGTAAAGGAGCCGGAAAAAGACGGGGATGGTCATTTTCCTTATGACCGTCTCTTTCCGGTTGTTGATGACGGGGATATGGTCGCACTCATGGAAGAAACGGCTGAGCTCTTCCTGTGTAAAGGCATGGGGGATGTAAGTCCGCATTTCCTTACGGGGAATCTGCGGGGGCTGTACAGGGGACAGACCCCGCCCATTCAGGAAACGGACAAAGCTGTCCACCACATAGATCCTTGACCGGCAGGAATTGTTTGCTTCCGTGTGCCGCTGGCGGCACCAGCCGTCAACCATCTCCTGTGTCAGCATGGTATCACCCGGATAGTTTTCAAGGCAGTAGCGGTCGAAAAGCATCAGGTTCTCTTCATAGGAAGAGTCGTTCCAGCGCTGCGACGCCTGCCGGTACCGTATGAAATGGCGGATCTGCGGGGCAAGAAAAGACCGGAACTCTTTCATAAGGAAAACACCTCCTCCGCCAGCGGGAAAGCTTCTATGCTTAACGCGCACTCTTTTAAATGCACAAAGTCCGCCCTCAGGTAAGGCTCAAGGGAATCCGGGGCTGTATGTCCCAGGGTCTGCGTGATGACGGGCTGTGGGACGCCGTTCTCCAGCATGGTGGACGCCAGGTTGTGCCGGAAGATATGGGTGCCCTTCCTGTCTCCGGGCTCCTGCCTTATCCCCGCCAGCCTGCAGGCTTTTGCCACGATGTTGCCAATGCTCCCGGCAGCCAGGGGTGAAAAGGGATGTGTTTCTGACAGGAACAGGCGCAGGCTCCCGGTATCCGGCCTTTCCTCTGCCAGATAATCGTATATGGCATTGCCTACAACAGCAGAAAGAGGTATCTCCACCGGCACGGATGTCTTCTGCTGCTCCACCAGTATCCGTTCTTTTTCCCAGTCGATGGAGCTGAATGTAAGGCCGGCGATATCGCATCCCCGCAGGCCTGTAAAAAGGAGCAGGAGGAGAATGGCTTTGTTGCGGGCGGAGAATCCATCATTCTCTGCCGCATCCCGCAGGAGCCTGACTTCATCCTGTGTAAGGTATCGTATGTTTTTCCTTGTTTCGCGCAGCAGCGGGAGAAAGCCCAGTATCCTCCGGCACTGTGGTTCCTTCCATTTGAGTCCGGCCTTAAAGACAGCGGATATGTTCTTCTTGTAGGAACAGCTCTTCTGCAGCGTGCCGTCGTCCGAAACGAAAAACGACAGGACAGCATCTTCTGTCACTTCATCCAGGCTCCGGGCTCCCTGCTCCTGCATCCGGTATAAAAAAGATGCCGTGTTAAGGGACTCACCCCGGATGGTTGATTCTTTTTTGCCGCGCTGAACTTCATACGCACGGTAGAAATCAATCAGTTCCTGGAATTCCGGCACCAGCAGGTGGTAGGAGCCCCTTTCAAAAAGGGTATGGCGGTGTCTGCCGTCCGGAAAGTGGCCGAAGAGATCGAATTGCTCCAGGGCTCCGATGATCGTCCTCTTGTTGCGGAGATAGTCCTTGGAATGCGGTACCTTTAAGTATTCAAGGTAAATATCCTGGTATGACTGCCAGCGGTGGCTGTCTGCATCCGCCAGTATACGGTTGATTTCATCTCTGAACCGGTGTATGTAGGTACTGCAATAGCCATTGTTTTCCATGAAGGAAAGAAGTTCTTCATGGTGTTCCTTTAGGTTTTGTAAATCCATGGTATGACCTCCCTTTTTTTGTTATAAAGGAATCATACACCAAAAATAAAATCCAAACCTTTTCAGACGGTATTTGTTGCGGTTTACGTCTTTTTTCTGAAAGGTTTGGATTTTATTTAAGTTTGGATAACGAATAAAATCCAAACATTTGGATTTCTTAAGGCACTCCCACGCCTCTCTGCTGATCGAGATGGGCTTTAATATCCTGATGGTATCGCAGCGCCTGGGACATGAAAAGATTGAAACAACCTGGCAGACCTATGCCCATCTGTATCCGGATAAAGAAAAAATGCTGGCCGCCCAACTGGATACTGTAAAAGTCCAGGGCATTACGGCCAACCTGACAATCGAAGATCAGCTCGCAAAGTTCATGGCTCAGTTCCAAAACCATCTAAAAGAACAGCCAGCTCTTATTGACATAAACAGTGAGGAAATCATCAGATGGGACCCGGAAAAAAGAGAAAAGGCCACTGTCACCGCAGCGGAATTCGAACAAGAAGCCCAGTTTGACGAAGGGATTGAAGCCGGCCTTGCCTCCGCAGAAATCTTCCAGGCGGGATACCTGGAACTGTGCGGCATAGTCTATTTCCTTGCCAGCCGGGGGCTGCCGGCGAAATTTCTTTAATACTTGCAAAATCCAGGGGCATAGTATATAATGAACGTAGAAAGAGCACCCACTCCAAAAGCGGATGCTCCCGAATAGACTACTTACCTCTCAGCGAGAGGCGCCTACTCCGTTTGCCGACGGGGTAGGCATTATTTTTTTCGCCTGTTCTTCCTATCTCTGTCGAGAAAGGCAAGCAACGCCACAATCAAGCTGCCAAAGGACATTAGCAAAGCCAATATCCCAATAAAGATCGAGATGATCTCATAAGCCGTCATAAGCGCCACCTCCCTTCCTATGTATTCCGGCAAGCCGGTTTCATTGGCTCGGGAGGCTACCACCCTGTCATGGGTACTCTTCCATGAGGGAATTATAACAGAGATCTGCAGAATTGGCAACCAGGCTTTCATGCCCCTGGCTCTATGCTGGCTCTGAAAAATAATGTCATAATAATGTCACGGCGCAGAGAAAAAGCCCGGAAAGCCGCATAAACACTGGCTTCCCGGACTTTAGAGCGTTACTCAAACTCAATCGTAGCCGGCGGCTTCGGGCTCATATCATAGCAAACCCTACACACATTCTCCACCTCTGCCAATATCCTCTCCGTAATCCTCTCCAGCACATCCCAATCTATCCGTTCAATAGTAGCACTCATAGCATCTACCGTATTGATAGCCCGGATCATTACCATATAATCAAAACATCTGGCATTATTCTTCACACCCACAGACTTAAAGTCCGGCACTACCGTAAAATATTGCCACACCTTCTTATCCAGCCCAGCCTTTGCAAACTCCTCTCTCAAGATTGCATCCGACTCCCGCACGGCATTTAGCCTGTCTCTGGTAATGGCCCCCAAGCATCTCACACCCAGCCCAGGCCCCGGAAACGGCTGACGGTACACCATGGACTCCGGCAGTCCTAATTCCACGCCGCAGGCCCGCACCTCATCCTTAAAAAGCTGCTTTAACGGCTCCACCAGTTCAAACTTCAGATCCTCCGGCAATCCGCCTACATTGTGATGAGACTTTACCATCTTTGCCGTCTTCGTTCCACTTTCAATAATATCCGGATAGATCGTTCCCTGGCCCAGAAAATCAATTCCCTCCAGTTTTCTCGCTTCCTCCTCAAATACCCGGATAAATTCATTGCCGATAATCTTCCTTTTCTGTTCCGGGTCTGCCACGCCCTCCAGCTTTCCAAGGAAACGCTCTGTGGCATCTACATAGATCAGATTGGCGTGAAGCTGATTTTTAAATACCTCCACCACGCTTTCCGACTCGTTCTTTCTCATAAGACCATGATTGACATGGACACATA
Organism: uncultured Lachnospiraceae bacterium; assembly: GCA_910586205.1. Classification (GTDB taxonomy): domain Bacteria; phylum Bacillota; class Clostridia; order Lachnospirales; family Lachnospiraceae; genus Brotaphodocola. Next base: position 5,212 of record CAJUGD010000030.1, read on the forward strand.
CAAGCTGCTGGCCGATAGCTTTAATCAAAAGGGCCGCTACCACAGAAGAATCCACGCCGCCCGAGAGGGCCAAAAGCACTTTCTTATCTCCCACCTGCTTTCTGACCGCTTCCACCTGATCTTCAATAAAATTCTTCATATTCCAGTTTGCCTGAGCCTTACAGGTATCAAATACAAATTGCTTCAGTTCCGTGTCGTCAGGAAGCGTCTTTAACTGTTTTTCACATCTGGATGTAGGATGATCAATGGAAAGAACAGGGCAGCCCCATTCATAGATAGCAGGATCCACTTCCACCGGCACACCATCCACCACCCGGTTTTTCCCGCCATTCAATATAATACCCTTTACATTCTGCATTTGATCAAGCTGCTCTGCGGTAATATCGTGGGGATGAATTTCACTATACACACCCAAATCCCGAATACGACGGGCAACCACTGTATTTTCTGTACTGCCAAGATCCAGAATAACAATCATATCCTGCTTCATGATGGATTCTCCTTCATCTGCTTATTTTGTAAATTTTCTTCAAGATTTCCTCTTTTATTATATCGAATCTTGAAGAATTTTCAATACAGAAAACTTAAAATTTCCGTTCCCTTTTGAGAGTTTCTATTCACAGGCAATGGCAGAATGCCTAAGTCAAAAGATATCTATCCGAATCATTGTTTTCATTCTTTCTAAAATATGTTTCTTTGCAAATCTGTTTAAAACTTATTTTATCTTACAGTACAGAGATAATTTCATACACAATTTAAACCAATTAACAAAATTCCCCTGCACATGATCTTTTGCCCCTGACATCTTGACGATGTTGGGATCAAAACTACTTACAAGCAGGAACTGTGTTAATTTTATGAAAATCATTCAGAAAATTGCCAGACTTCATAATGGTAAAACATACTTAAAACAAGTACAATTCATGCATAATTAATACAATTTGCTCTCTGATGGCCTTTTGACCACTTGGTTTACGGTTGGATTTTTATAATTCAAAGGACAGCGTTTTAGATTGCTTCCCCATGATTATCTTCCAGCATACTTTTAGTATTTTATTTTCAAATAAATAGCCAACAAGCTGTGATTTCTCACAAGTTTGTCGGCTCTGCGCCTGCACGTCTGGCTCTTTAATGATATATTGTCCTGATTGAATAATTCAAACAGGGGACTCTGTTAATAAATCCTTCCCCTTAACATTTAACCCTCTAATAGCTGTTATCTGAAAGTTCTTTGCGTCAATTAAACTTGCCTGCACTTAGGGCAATAAAGAAGAAATTTTTTTAATTCTGTATCTGCTTGTATCTGCAATCGTGTTTTATTTCCACAAACAGGACAACATATCCACTGTAAAACTCTCATTGAACTATTACCTCCCTCTACGCTTATTTGTAAAATCTCACAAATTTATGGTCTTAGGATTACTTTTGAATATATCAAACGCATTGCTTACAATACCTAATATGTTCTCTTGGAAAAATCTTCTGGTAAAAAATCACATTGACTATTTGGAATACCTAATTTTTTTGCATAGATAATCAGTTCATTCCAATTTTCTTTATCTTCTGCATGGGATATATCAAGTATTTTTCCATGAATAGGTGTAATACCTTTTCCAGATAAATCAAATATTCTTGTACGGAAAATGACAATAACTCTTTCCCTATTGTGAAAAGTAATATACCATTCTTTTTTTAGATTTGTACTCATATTAGATTGAAAATTCTTTGCTATTTCCTCAATTTTTTCACTTGGAAGTTCTACAGTATAAATTTTAACTAACCCTAAGAAACGTTTTTTTATACAGACTATTTTAAACTTTTTGAGCATAGAAATATCTCTAAGGCTTAGATTGATTACTTCTCCATAATAGCGTGACATATTTTTTTCCTCATATTAAACTGTTTTATTCACTCCAATTCATTTCATTATCTGAAATTCCTTGTATTCTACATTCATTACAAACAATAGCTTTTTCTTCTTCATTTCCGATGGTATATTTCAATATTTTGTTTTTGAAAACGATATATTTTGTATTATTGCATTTGAAATCAACAAACCAATTTACACCTTTTTCATGGTCTGCTATTAAAGCTCTTGAAGCTAATTCCGGGAAATTTGGAACGCTGGATGTAAAAAAAATAACAGTCCAATATTTGGGAACTCCACCAGTATTCCATAATTCAACTTTATGAACCCGAATATAATCCAAAAGGGTTTCATCATCTATGCTTTCTTTAATCAACGCACCCTCATATAATTTTGCTCTCTCTTTTCTGATAGCATTATTCCCGCAAGTATAGACTTCTCTTGTTCCATTGATTGAAAGTTCATCTTTTAGCAAGACATCAACTGTTACTTGAAACAAATTGCTCAATATAATCAATTTTTCTGTTTCTGGAAGCGCAATATCAGCTTCCCATTTAGAAATAGATTGTCGGCTCACCTTACAGATAGCCGCTAGTTCTTCTTGTGAGTAACTATTTTCTTTTCTAAGTAACTGGATTTTTTCAGACAGTTTCATGGAAACACCTCCTTGCTTTCTTGTAGATTATAACAAATATAAATAATTAAGACTATCAACTTTCTCGTTCTTTTTCGCAACCTATAAGTGCAACTCATACTTATAAACGATATATGGGAAAAATAAGTATGAGATGGATTCCGTAGTAGTCGGCATTGTGACTTCACAAGCTCGGCGGTGTAGTCATCCCCGGCAATGCGTATCACTTTGCGGCGGGTACAGACGGTTTCAAGCATAACCATGTCAATGTTGCTGTCCTGTGTCAGATAGCGGTATTCGATATTGTCCTTTATGACTTCCTCCTAAGCCCGTACTGCGTCCATGTTTGTGTTGCCGTTTCCTTTCCGTTCCTGCGGCGCAGCCGTTCCCTCTGTTAAGGAAGTGAAAAGGATAGGAATGGAATGGGTATTTAATAGTTCTTTATTTAATTGTATTGGATTTTCCGATACCGGGTTTTCCGTTGTCGGGTTATCCGACTTTCGTCTGAATTTTGGGTAAAAAATAGACGCTCATGTTTGAACGCCTATTAGCAAAAGTATTTAATTACAGATTAGTTCATTTCTCTAAGTCAATTAACAACTTGTCAAATTTTGTATATAAATAATCAGCGGGAATACCCTCACTCATTTTTATATCAATCATTTTAAGGAGATCAGAATTGTTAATGCTTAAAATCAATTTACCGTTTTCATGGAGAGTACCTCTGATTGCTTTATCTGCATTTAGGGAAGTGCCTTTACAAGAAACAATAATTTCACCACCTCTTAATGCTTTTAGGTAAAAGTATTAAGAGGTGGTGTATATTTCTTTTTTGAGTTATTTCTTCTGTATAGTTCTTAAATTCAAAAATAATGTACTTTGAGTTGAAACATTGTAATATAGTAGACCATAAGCCGCTTACTTCGCTGTCTTTTATCTTACATATTAGGGCAAATCTGTATAAGTCAGCATTGGAAGTTTGCTGTCTATGCCATAAAGAAAGTTCATTATCAAACAGATAATTGAATGTTTCATAGCAAAGATTTTCATATTCTGTATTGCTGTTTGAGTTTACCCAATTTGCTATACGTTCCTTTAGCAGATCGCCTTGTCTAATCTCTGGTGAAACCATCCCCATAACACGACGCAGGGTATCATGGGAAGGCGGACCATTCCTCAGTTCAATATAGTTTCAATCATAACTCCTATCTCATTACCCACACAAAAAATCTCAGCCATCAATCCCCGCATTCCTTTCATATGCCTGCAATGACAAGAAATACCACACAGCCAGTATCACAAATACCACCAGCACACTGATCAGATTCACTTCCAGCAGGCTGGTAAACATCATCTTTCCCAAAGCCCCCACAGAAAAGAGCGAAGAAATTCCCATGACAAGAAAAGACAGTCCATAGGCTGCCATCAGCTCCATTGCTGCAGATCGCCTCAGTATTTTTTTATCAATCCCCATTTTCTTAAGAATCCCATAGCGCTCCTTTTCCTCAAAAGCATCATTATATACTTTCATAAAAAGAATACTTCCACTGGCCAGGATAAACACCAAAAACATAAAAATACAGATGGAATAAAGAACCTTGATCCAGTCTATTTCATTGCTTTTTGGGTCAATGGCAACACGCATTGTATGATATTCTTTTGTATCCTCCACCAGCACATCCAGATTTTCACGGGCCTGCATGAAACGCTCCTCATCCCCTATCCGGTAGTTATAAGCAGTCAGCTCCTCCCCCAATGGCCGCAGCTGCTCATATTCCCGGTCATTCAGCACATAAAAGCTCATGCTTTCCTGAAGATATCCCAGATAGGGAACCGCAGAGTCTCCGGTTTGGCTGTAAGTTTTCCCGTTGACCTCCACTTTTATGTTGTTGTGTTCTGTGATCAGAGACAAAAGATACAGATGGGATATTTTATATACCTCATCCTCTCCGGGTTCTGGAAAATCCATCTCCAGCCCGGTATCCAATGCAAGCTGCCTTAAAGAAGAATAAGCCACAAAAGCATGACGGCTGTAAAAATCCTCTGTCTTTACCAAAGATGGATCCAGACTTAGAATAGGGATTTGGGAGCTTAACAGGATGGGGCTTTCCTTCTCGATCTGTTCTCTGGCCTTCTTATCCATCTCCGTCCAGGTGCTTAAAAGCTGGAAAGTATAGGTATTTTCAAACTGCACAATATTGTCATACCGGCCTTTCATGGCAAATCCCATGGCAAGGGCCGTGACAGAACACAGCATCAAAACAGAAACCATGGCATAAGTCCGATAATTTTTCTTTATCCTAAAGATCATACTATTGATCCATAATGTATGCCCTCCTCCATAAAGAAATAATTTTCTTCCGGCCAAGGTCTGAAAAATCAGAGGAATCAGACCGCCAAAAAGCAGATAAACTCCCACTGTTACCAAAATCACTGCCCCCAGCGCATTTCCCATTACATTGGCCCGCCCTTCCTTCATAGCCAATGCATATCCATATGTCAAAGTCCCGGTTCCAAACACTGCCTTTATAAGCAGCGCCGGATATTTCTGCCTGACATATTCATTTTGCTTTGCTGCAGAGATCATTTCCAGCACACTGCTGCGCACAATGTTCACATATCCTTTCCCTGCAAACACCATATAGATCGCCAGGTAAACCCCACCGGTCACAAGAGCAGCCTTTAAGGAAGGCCAAAACCGTATCTCCACTGCCAGATCCGAAATCGCAAAAAGAATCATCTGGAACAGACCTGAAACCAGCATTCCCAACACCAATCCCACTCCCAGGGCAGAAAAACCGATCAGAATAATCTCTGCCAGGTATAGTCTTCCGATTTTTTGATTAGAAAGCCCCATAAAAACATAGATTCCAATTTCCTTCTTTCTGCGGGTCAGAAAAACATTGGTAGAATACCAGATAAAAAACACCATAAAACATCCCAGAATAAAGGATGTCATCTGAACCAGCATATTAATATATTCCCGATTCCTGGTACCCAGCTCCTCAAAAGCATCCGAGCACAAAATATTCTGAAAATTCAGGAATACTAAAACAGTAAATGCCAAAGACAGTACCAAGGACAGATAATTTTTAAAGCCACTTTTAAAGTTCAAGACGGCCAGCCTTATGATTCCCATGAAAAATCACCTCCCATAGAAGTCTGTACGTCAATAATCCGATCATAAAATTCTTTCCGGGCTGATCCTCTGCTGATCCGGCACTGGATCTGGCCATCGCTCAGCATATATACATCACGGGCATAAGACGCACAAAACGGGTCATGAGTCACCATTAAAATCGTTGCCTGGCGATCCTCATGGACTTTTTTCAGACATTCTAAAAGCTCTCTCCCTGCCTTAGAATCCAAGGCCCCGGTCGGTTCGTCTGCAAAAATGATCTCCGGCTCTGTGATCAGCGCCCGGCAGGCAGCTCCCCGCTGCTTCTGTCCCCCGGAAAGCTGATAAGGGTATTTTTGCAAATGCTCCTTCAGCCCAAACATTTCCGCAAGCTCTTTTGTCCTTTGGATGCACTCTCTGCCTGAAATCCTGCTCAAAGATAAAGGCAGCGCAATATTGTCTTCAAGGGTCATGGTATCTAACAGATTGTAATCCTGAAAGATAAATCCGATCTTATCCCGCCTTAATTCGGACAGCTCCTTATTGGACATTTTGGAAATATCCTTCCCATCCAGTATTACCGTCCCTTGAGTTGGCTGATCAATGGTTGATAAAATATTTAAAAGTGTTGTCTTTCCTGACCCTGATGGTCCCATCACTGCAATAAAGTCATTTTTCAGGATTGTAAGATCAATTCCCCTCAGCACCTTGGTCTGAAATCCTTTGACTCCGTAATCCTTCACAAGCTTTCTGATCTCTGCAGCCTTGTTATCGTTCATCTCTGTCTCCTCCTTACAGATTTTCCTCTAGAGCGTGTCTAAAATGCAGGAATGTTTCTTCGTGTATTCTGCATCCTATGTGCCCTGCACAACTCTGTAAGAAATATTGTAAAACAGATAAAAGAAAAAATCCTTACATTCAGATTACAAAATCCCTGCTCACATTACATTTACCTCCCAAAATAATCATTCTCCCTAAAGACAATCCAAAACCTGCTGTACTTCCCATACTCACTCTCCACCCCAATCTCATGTCCCATCTTTTTCATAATCTTCTCCGCCATATAAAGCCCCATCCCGGTAGACCGGTGTTTCCCATTATGATGATTTTCCCCGGTAAACCCTTTCTCAAAAACTCTGGGAAGCTCACTCTTTTGAATCCCCTGTCCATTATCCTCCACAAATATCCTTATCACCGCCCTTTCCCTTTCTGCCCAAATAGAAAGGATAGGCCGAGTCTTTGCATACTTGACTGCATTGCTGATCAACTGGTCCAAAACATACACCAGCCAGGCCGGATCCGTATAAACCATCTCATCTCCCACATTCACCTTCATCTCAAACCTCTTTTGAATCAAAAAGAACTGATGGTTATGAATGGACATTTGGACGCATTCTTTTAACGATACCTTCCTCACCTGCAGATCAAACAGCGTCCCCTGAAGCCTGCACCCTAAAAGCAGGGATCCCACCTGCTGATTCATCCGCTCAAGCTGCTCCTTCATATCATTCCGAAGCCTGTAATCCGAAATCCTCTCCCCCATCAAAAGTCCCGCAGACAAGGGAAGCTTCATCTCATGGCACCATTTTGCCACATAATCCTGTAATTCACAGTTTTCCCGAAAATGTTCCTCTAGCTGCTCCTCCAAAATCCTCACATCATGCTCAGCCAATTCCTGGTTCTCAAAATCATGATAAATCCGGCAGATCAATCCTTTCTGCCCCAGCAGCTTTTCAAGATTCTTCTTCTCCCCTGCAAACCGCCAAAAATCCACAGCCCCCCACAGCATGAAAAAGCACAGCACAAGAACATCCAGATACAGAAGATACTCTGTCCTCCCACCCTGAATGAAAAAAAGAAAATAGAGATTAAATGCAGCAGAAATCCCTACACAGAATGCCGCATACCCCCATCTTCTTTTTCCATAAGCCCGAAAATGCCTCCAAATCAGACTCATTTTTTCTTCACTTCCTTTTTTCGTATTCTGACCTGCCTGCCGGCTTATCCCTTAAGGCATCCAATACCCCTGCCCCTTTTTTGTCTGAATCACCTCCCTGCCGCATACAGCTCTCAGCTTTGCCCTCAGACGGCAGATTACCGTAGTCAGGGTTCCGTCAGACACATATTCCTCTGTATTCCACAGCTCCATCATCAGCTCCTCCCTGGCTGCCACGTCCGGCCTGATGCCTGCCAGTTTTTGAAATACCTGGCGCTCTAACTTCGTCAGTTCAATCTCATTTCCCTGAAAGAAAAGCATCTGCTGCTCCTGGTCAAAGTACAGCCCTTCTCCCAAAAAGATCCTCTCCCTGACCTTATATTCATAAGCCCTCCGCAGCATTGCCTGGATTTTTGCTTTTAAAAGCTCCAGCCGAAAGGGCTTTTCCACATAATCATCCCCTCCCTGAGCCATTGCCATGATCTTATCCCTGTCATCGCTGCGGCTGCTGATATAAAGAATAGGCACATCTGATACCTGCCGGATCTGTCCGCACCAATAAAATCCGTCATAAAAAGGCAGATTAATGTCCATCAATACCAACTGAGGCATGTATTGGGAAAATTCCTCCAGTATCTTGTCAAACTGACAGGCTTCTATGGTCTCATACCCCCATCGCCTTAAAAAAGAGCTGATTTCCCCTGCCAGCGCCTTATCATCCTCCACCAGCATAATTTTCATTCTCTCATCGTTCACCAGTCCGCCTCATCCTTTCTAATCAAGCTGATTCTTCACTGTAAATACAGCAAGCTGTGTCCGATCCTTCAGCTTCAGCTTCTCTAACAGCCGGGAAATATTATTCCGCACAGTCCCCTCTGCCAAAAATAACTCTGCTGCAATCTCTTTGTTGTCCATTCCCCTGGCTACACACCGCATGATGTCCCTCTCCCTGTTTGTAATTCCCTCCACTGGATCCGGCTTTTTCTCTGCCAAAGCCATCTGCCGTCTCATTCCCTCAAACACACTGTCTCCAAACACCCGGATACCGGCAGAAACTGCTTTCACAGACTGAATCAGCCTGTCATCCTCCATTTCCTTTAGGACATAACCATCTGCTCCGCTGTTCACTGCTGTGTGCACGGTTTCTTCATCATCAAAGGTGGTCAGCACAAGAATCTTTACATCAGGAAAATCCTCCTTAATCCGGCTGATTCCCCAGCCTCCGTCATACTCCGGCATCCGCATGTCCATAAGAACCACATCCGGCCTCTGATCCCTGCACAGCTCCCAGGCCTCCCTGCCGTTAGCCGCAAGCCCTGCCACCTCAATCTCCCCGGTCCGCACAAGAATCGCCTCCAGCCCTTTTCGTAAAATCTGAATATCATCAGCAATCACAACGCGAATCATCCTTTTCCTCTCCTTTCCCTGTTTCCAAAGTATCAGGGTTCCTGCTCCATGGGCAGCCAGATATAAATCTGAAATCCTTCTCCCTCTGACGACAAAATCCTGACCTGCCCTCCCGCTTCTGTCACCCGGTCCCGGATCCCCCGAAGCCCATTATCCTCCACAATACTCTGGCATCCCTGTCCGTCATCAAAAATATAAACCCGAAGGCCGTTTTCCTCAAATTTGAGAATCACATCCATGTGGCTGGCATGGGCATATTTCAGACAGTTGGTTATGGCCTCCCGTAAACACTCATATACGACTGTAGACAAATGAGAATAGGAAAGGCCATCCGTTCCCTGGACACTTACCTCCACATCCAATTCCTTTACACGCTGTGCAAGCTGATATACGCCCTGAGTCACCAGCTCTCCTTCCGTTCCCTGACGAAGCTGATTAATCGAAATGCGCAGCTCCCGTATTCCCTCTACTGCCAGTTCCTGGGCCTGGGACAGATATTCTTCTATCCGGCCTTCCCCACTGCTTGTCTCCCCTTCTCTCACGGCCTCTTTTTCACTTATCTTCTCAAAACGCCTCTCACCCGCTAACTGAGTCAATTCCCCAAACCGTGTTATTTCCTCTTCACTCACCGACTGGCTCCTTTCCCACTCCACCCGTGCCAGACGCACAAGGGACTGGATCATGGTTAAAGTATGGCCGGCCGTATCATGCACCTTTTGGGCAATCCGGTTCCTCTCCTGTTCTATGGCAAGTTTCTGGGCTGACACTGCCAGTTCCCTGCTCTGTCGCAGCCGCTCATAATACTCTCCCACATCCGTCAAAAGGAAAATCCCTGCTGCTGTTGCCCCGGTTTTGTCCCGCTGAATATACTGCTTCAGCCGGATTTTCCCTCCCCCGTCCAAGCTAAGCAGCAGATCCTCCAAAATCCTCTCCTTTTCCCTCTCCACCTGGATTCCCAGACCTTCAAGCCTTTCCCTCACTTTTTCAAAAGTATCTCCTTCGCAGATTCCAAGCCAGTCATTTGCTGCCTTGTTGCAGTAAACAATCATCCCTCTCTTATTATATACAGCCACACCCTCTGCGATAGAAGACAAGATCTGTTCAAACGTCAGCCCCCGCACATCCAGAAAATCATACCTAAGCACTGCCAGCACCATAAGAAATCCAGATAATGAAAAGGCCAGCGGCGTCAGATCAAAAGAGGTTTTCGCCCACCCTGAAAGATACAAAACATTAAAAGCTAAAGGAACGGCCGCTGACAAAAGAATTACTGCCAGATGGACTGCAGCCACACGCTTCTTCCAGAACTCCCGAAGCACTGCCCCCATGCCGCCTGCAACGCAGCAGTAGGTATAAGCCATATGGACGTAAAACATCCGGCCATACACCACGGCTTCTACCTCAAACTGCCGGTAAAACAGATGGTGGCGCTCATTTGTCAAAAATACCATGTAGTGCAGCAGAGCCAGACCAAACAGAACCAGCCAGACCGGCCTTGCCAATTTTTTCTTACAATATAAAAAAGAAAAGGCCAGCCAGGAAGGCCCGATAAAGCTGATACCCATGTAGGAAATGCCATATATGAGATATTTTATTCCCTTTGTCATGGGAAGTCCCAAAAACAGCTGGGGAATACACCAGACAATCACTAAAAGCTGGCATACTGCCAAAGCAGCAGCGGCCCCGCTTCTCTCTGCCTTCAAAAGAAGCCAGCCGCAGCTATAGGCAGAAAGCCCGATTGTAAACAGATATAAAACAAGCAGCAAAACCGAAATCATCCTTTACCTCTCAATCTCAAACCTTCCCCGCTGCCTCTCTCTTTTTAATTTGCTGAAGAACAGATAATAAACCACAAACAAAACCGTTGTCACCACCCAGGTCAGAGGATAGCTGAACATAATCGTGTAAATATCCCTGCGCACCGGCACTGCTATCAGAATCCACAGCACACGCAGCACACAGACCCCGCCGCAGCAAAGCAGCATAGGAATCCAGCAGTCCCCCACCCCACGCAGCGCACCGGACAGGATCTCAATAGACACATAGGTTACATACAAAGGAGACAGATACCGCATCATGGCCACGCCGATGGAAACCACGTCTTGATCCGAGGTAAACAGTTCAAATCCATAGATACCCCAGTTGTAAATAATCACAGACATAATGGCAGAAGAAAAAATGGTCATCACCATACAGGTGCGCACTCCGCTCCTTACCCGCTCCATACTCCCTGCCCCAAAATTCTGTCCCACAAAAGTGGTGGACGCAATGCCGAAAGCGCTGACAATCATCCAGAAAACACTGTCCAGCTTACTGTATGCCGCCCAGGCTGCCACATAGTTGGTTCCCAGTGAATTGATGGCAGACTGGATAATCACATTGGAAAGACCGTACATTACGGACTGAAGCCCGGAAGGAAAGCCAATCCGAATCATCCTCTGCAGCATCCGTCCATCCAGCCTTACCTTACTCCACTCCAGATGGTGCATGTCCCTTGTTTTCATCAAAGCCCTGATCACCATGCCCGCGCTCAATGCCTGACACAAAATAGTGGCCAGCGCCGCACCCAGTACACCCAAATCACAGATCACAACAAAAAATACATCCAGTACAATATTCATAAGGCAGCTTGTAATCAGAAAATACAGGGGCCTTTTCGAATCCCCTACTGCCCGCAGAATGGCGGCCCCGGAGTTATAGATAAGATTTCCTATGATCCCGCCGAAATAAACCCGAATATAAAGGATTGACATCTCCATCACTTCTTCCGGCGTACCCATGGCTTTTAACATCCAGGGAGACAAAAGGATTCCAAGCACAGTCATTGCCAAGCCTGCCAGGATACTGAATGCCATGAAGGTATGGACCGCATATCCTACCATATCTTCTCTCTTTGCGCCGTAATACTGAGAAACCAGCACCGCCGCACCAGAAGAAAGCCCTACAAAAAAGCCTACCACCATCTGTGTAAGCATTCCTGTAGAGCCTGCCACTGCAGACAGCGCTTCCTTTCCCACAAAGCGCCCCACGATCATCGCATCCACCGCATTATAGAACTGCTGGAAAAACGTTCCGAACAAAATAGGAAAAAAGAACAGTAAAATCTGTTTCCAGATGATCCCTTCTGTAATCTGATTCTTTTGTATTGCTGCCTTACGCTCCATAGCCCTGCAACCTTTCTTCTCTTACGTTTCTATGCCGATTGTATCATGGGGCATAAAAAATAGCAAGATTATCCCAGCATTACATCCAGAAGCATCATGGTGGCAAACCCGGTTACAATTCCCATGGTGGCAAAGTAAGGCTGTGCCTTCTGATTTCTCTGGCACTCAGGAATCAGCTCATGAACTGCCACAAGAATCATGGCTCCCGCTGCAAAGGATAAAGCAAAAGGCAGCATTGCTTCCACATAGACCACCAAAAGCGCCCCAATCACCCCGGCAACCGGCTCTACCATCCCGGACGCCTGCCCTAGAAAAAAGCTTTTTTTCCTGGAATACCCTTCTCTCCTGAGAGGAATGGACACTGCCGCGCCCTCTGGAAAATTCTGAAGCCCGATTCCCACTGCAATGGTAATGGCTCCCATCAGGCTCTCTGCCACATAGCCGCTTTTCGGCAGGGCCCCAAAAGCCACCCCCACTGCAAGGCCCTCCGGTATATTATGAAGCGTAATCGAGAGCACCAGCATAATGATCCGGTTCAGCCTGTCATCCGAACCGTCAGAGGTCCGGTTTACCCTTCCTCTGGTATAGGAGACGATTTTATCTGACCCCCACATAAACACTGCACCGGAAAGAAAGCCAAGGGTAGCCACCAGATAGGCGGGCATGACCGAGATTTCCTCTGCCCGCTCAATAGCCGGCTGCAGCAAAGACCAAAAGCTTGCGGCAATCATAACCCCGGAAGCAAACCCAAGCATCAGATTCAGCCATTTCGGATTCGGAGACCGGAAAAACACCACTGTGGCTGCCCCCAAGGCTGTTATGGACCAGGTTCCTAGTGTAGCAATCAATGCCATTATCACCATATTACTCATATTGCACCTCCCTGTAATCCAGTATATCGGATTACAGGAAAATGCGTGTTTGTACAAAATAATTCGTTGTTTTCCAAACCATTATTCTGCAAACATGGGTGTTGACAGATACCGGTCCCCTGTGTCGGGAAGCAAAACCACAATCGTTTTCCCTTCATTCTCCGGCCGTTTGCCAACCTGGACTGCTGCCCATAATGCTGCCCCGGAAGATATTCCCACCAGGATTCCTTCGGTTCTTCCCATGATTCTTCCTGTCTCAAAGGCAGCCTCATCCTCCACGGCAACCACCTCGTCATACACCTTTTGGTTTAACACCTCCGGCACAAATCCGGCTCCGATTCCCTGGATCCCATGGCTTCCTGAGATTCCTTTTCCCAGCACCGGGGAAGATGCCGGCTCCACTGCTATTACCTTTATTTGCGGATTTTGGCTTTTCAGATATTCTCCCACTCCGGTTATGGTCCCTCCGGTTCCCACGCCAGCCACAAAAATGTCAATGTTTCCGTCTGTATCTTCCCATATCTCCGGGCCTGTTGACGCTCTGTGGGCAGCAGCATTGGCCGGATTGACAAACTGTCCGGGAATAAAGCTGTCCGGGATCTTCTTTGCCAGCTCCTCTGCCTTGGCAATGGCTCCTGCCATCCCTTGTGCGCCCTCTGTCAGTACCAGCTCTGCCCCGTAAGCCTTCAAAAGATAACGGCGCTCTGCGCTCATCGTATCCGGCATGACAATGATCGTCCGATATCCTCTGGAGGCTGCCACACAGGCAAGCCCGATTCCCGTATTTCCTGAAGTCGGCTCAATGATCACAGAGCCTGGCTTTAACGCTCCCTTTGCCTCTGCGTCCTCAATCATTGCCTTTGCCACCCGGTCCTTTACACTGCCCGCCGGGTTTAAATACTCTAACTTTGCCAGAATCCGGGCCTTCAACCCCTCCCGCTTTTCCATGTGAACCAGCTCTAAAAGCGGCGTTTTGCCGATCAGCTCATCTGCTGACATGTAAATTCTTCCCATAACTTTTTCCTCCTGATTTTAAGAATACCTATTTGATTATATCCCATTTTCTTCCAAAAGAAAACCTTTGACATGTTTCGGATCTCTTGTAAAAAAGATCTGAAAATGGTATAATTTGTCCATCAAAATGTTTCACTTTTCCTTTTAATCCTTTAATTCAAATGAAACGAGGACTTTTTTATGTCATTTATCAGCATTTTCGATGTTCTGGGGCCCAACATGATAGGGCCTTCCAGCTCCCATACGGCCGGAGCCTGCTCCATTGCCCTCATTGCCCGGAAAATGTTAGGAGAACCGGTACGCCAGGTAGAATTTACCCTTTACGGCTCCTTTGCCAAGACCTACCAGGGACATGGCACGGACCGGGCCCTTTTAGGCGGAATCATGGGCTTTTCCACGGAGGATGAGCGGATCCCCCAGGCCTACACCTTAGCCGAACAGCAGGGAATACTTTTTGATTTTTTCTACAATCACACAGAGACAGAGCTTCATCCCAACACAGTGGATATTCATCTCACAGACATTCACGGACATTCCTTTTCCCTCCGCGGAGAATCCATCGGCGGCGGCAAAATCCGGATCTCCAGGATTAACGGAATTGACGTGGACTTTTCCGGAGATTACAATACCTTGATTGTAGTCCACAAAGACCGGATCGGCATGGCGGCCCACATTACCCGCTGTCTCAGCGAGGGCAGGGTCAATATTGCGTTTATGCGGCTTTTCCGGGAGGCAAAGGGGGAAATCGCATACAGCATTGTAGAGTTTGACGGAACTCTTTCCCAGGATGTACAGCAAAAAATCAAAGATAAAGAGGATGTGGAGCAAGTCATGGTAATCCGGATCCAGGAGGGACAATAATGGATTTTAAAAATGCAGCCGGGCTTCTGATGCTTTGCGAAAAGCACGAATGCCCGATTTCTGAAATTATGATACGCAGAGAATGTGATCTGGCAGAGACTGACAGGGAGTCCTTGGACATGCGGATGAAAAAAGCCCTTGAAATCATGAAAAAATCTTCTGCAGAGCCCCTTGTAAAACCACGCCGCTCCATGGGCGGGCTGATAGGCGGTGAGGCCCGCTTGGTTGAGCTTCACCGGCAGGAGGGCAAATCCATCTGCGGAAATGTGCTTTCTAAAGCCATTGCCTATGCCATGGGTGTTTTGGAAGTCAGCAGCTCCATGGGTCTTATTGTAGCCGCGCCGACTGCCGGCTCATCAGGAGTCGTCCCCGGTGTTTTGCTGGCTCTCCGGGAGGAGTATAGAGCTTCTGAAGAAAAGCTGCTCTCGGCATTATATAACTCCGGCGCCATCGGATATCTTGCCATGCGCAATGCCACGGTTGCCGGTGCTGTAGGCGGATGTCAGGCAGAAGTGGGGGTGGCTTCTGCCATGGCAGCCTCTGCGGCCGTGGAGCTTATGGACGGCACCCCCAGACAGTGTCTGAATGCCGCATCCACAGCGCTGATGAATCTTCTGGGGCTGGTTTGTGACCCGGTAGGCGGCTTAGTGGAATATCCTTGCCAGAACCGGAACGCCATCGGCGTAGCTAATGCACTGACCGCAGCAGAGCTGGCCCTAAGCGGGGTAAACCAGCTTATTCCCTTTGACGAAATGTTAGACGCCATGTACCATGTAGGCAGACGCCTTGCACCGGAGTTCCGCGAAACCGCCATGGGCGGATGTGCCGTTACCCCTGCCGGCTGTGCTGCATGTAAAAAGTAAAACACAGGGCTGCCGGATTACGGCAGCCCTAAAAACATCCCATTGTAATTGTATCCGTCAGACAGGCAATCTTCTTTATTCTCTCCAAATCCCGCCCATATACTTTTCATACCAATCCCCAGGCATTATTTTCCGGTACAGGTTCTCAAGCTCCTTTGCCCCGTCCGCCGTTTCTTCTGTCAAAGGCATATATAATATCTCGTACTCCACCCCAAACAGCAGGGAGCGAAGCTTTGTCCGCACACATCCGTTTTCCAGATAAAACCGGATCCGCCTTTCCCTCAAAAGCTTTTCTTCCTCACTCTGTGCACTTTCCAGGCTTTCACATTCCAGCAAAATCCCTTTTTCCCGCTTATAAAATTCCCGTATCCTCTCCAGGCATTTTCCCCCATAACCCATGCCTCGGCACAGCTCGCTCACAGCCAGATAATCCAGCAGAAAAACTCCCCGCTTTTTGTCTGTCACGAAAAAACCATATGCCATCAATCGGTTATCCTCATAAAGCCCCAGGCAGTCATACATTCCCCTGTCCAGCATCCTTTGGATGGCTGACAACGGCTTTAACTCATTTTTAGGAAAATCCCTCCGCATATAGTTCTCATAGACCTGCACTACTTCCTCTGCCTCCATCCTTTGCAGACATAATTTTCCTCTTTCCTGCCTGTTCTCATTTTTATGTTCTTTATTCCATTCCATATGACACACTGCCTCCTTTCCCGAAAAATGCTTTAAAATACAGCAAAAGACCCATCAGCCCGCCTGTCAGACACCTGATGGGTCAAAAAACACTGCCGAAAAAATTTTCTAATCTTGTTATTCAATCCCTTCAATAACCTCTGCCGCCTTCTGAGCCTTTTTCATAATATACACAAACTCCGGCGGAAGCTGTGTATCTTCAGGAAGCTGAAACACCTCTCCGTCCAAAAATGCATTGGACATCTGATACATACAGGAATCCCCGTCCATATGCTTCATGGCCAGTTCCTCCCCCTGCCGCCGCATTTCCTCTGTATTCCGCTCCCGTCCTAAAGCCAGCTCAGTCAGAATCCCCAGCATAACGGCAAAATGTTCTTCATCCCACGCTGAGAGATACATACACTTGCACAAGCCCTTATTAAAAAAGGGATAATCGGAATAGCAATCCATCAGCTCCTTAAACCGGGTCCTGTGCCCGGAATCCTCAAACAGCCTTCTCTCATCCAAAGCCTGTATACATAGCTCTTTAAATCCCATACTTTGTCCCCCTTGTTTTTATCATTCCCTGCAGAACGCCTTTTTATGATTCCGGACAAATCCTTATCCGTCAAGCGGTTCTCTCTACCCGCCGCCGCACAATCCCATAACACACCATATGCGCCAAAAACGTAATTGTCCATGATACCGGATAAGAAATATACAAAGTCTGTAAGGTCCGGCTCACAGCAAATATCGTATAAATCCAAATCACCCGGAATACACAAGCTCCTGTCAATGCCACAAACATCGGCAGCAGCGAACATCCCATTCCCCGCAGTCCTCCTACCATCACTTCCATGATCCCACAGAGGAAATACGGGCCGCTGATGATCCTAAGCCGGTTCATGCCATAGTGGATTACCTGAGCGTTAGAACCATAGATTCCCAAAAGCCCCGGGCCAAGAAGCACTGCCCCGCCTCCCATGAAAATCCCCACTGCAATCACCATTCCCTGGCAATACCACAGGATTTTCGTCATCCTATCATAATTCTTCGCCCCGAAATTCTGGCTGGTAAAGCTTAAGGCAGTCTGGTACACCGCATTCATGGCCGTATATACAAATCCTTCAATATTCGCTGCTGCCGTATTGCCCGCCATGGCCACAGAACCAAAGGAATTTACCGACGATTGGATCAGGACATTGGAAATGGAAAAAATAGCCCCCTGAAGCCCTGCCGGCAGTCCAATCCTGGCAATGGCAAAGAGCTTGCTTTTTACCAGCTTTAATTGATCATACTTAAGACGGTAAGGCGCATCGGACTTTACCAGACACCGGATGATCAGCGCTGCCGAAATGCACTGGGAGATCACCGTGGCAAGGGCCACTCCGGCTACTCCCATATGAAGAACAATCACAAAAATCAGATTCAAAATCACATTGATGATTCCTGCAGCCAGCAAAAACCACAAAGGTCTTTTGGTATCTCCCACGGCTCTTAAAATAGCGCTGCCAAAATTATACGTCAAAGTAGCCGGCATTCCCACAAAGAAGATTTTCATATAAAGGGCTGACAGAGGAAGTACATCCTCCGGCGTACCCATAAGCGTCAGAAGCGGATCTGCAAGCAGCACTCCCACTGCCACCAAAAACAAACCGCCTCCCGCTGCCAGTACCATGGCCGTGTGAACCGTCTCCTCCAGATCCTTCATACGATGGGCGCCGAAATACTGAGCCACCAGCACATTGGCTCCCACGGAAAGCCCGATAAACACATTCACCAGAAGATTGATAAGGGAGCTGGTAGAACCCACTGCTGCCAGGGACTCATGGCCCGCGTAGTTTCCCACCACCACAATATCCGCAGCATTAAACAATAGCTGAAGAATCCCGGACAGCATCAGCGGAACTGCAAACATCACCAGCTTTGAAAAAAGAGGCCCGCTGCACATGTCCATCTCATAAGCCTTTCCGGCTTTTCTTCCTGTTTCCATCGTACTGTTCCTTTTGCCTTTCTAATGAGACGTATCCACAATCACAACGTCCGAATCTCCCTTCTTGGCCTGCTCCAGCACAGCCGCTGCCAGCTTTTTGAAAGAATCATGGGAAGACGATGCCCCTGATATGGCGTCAATCTGCCCTTTCCCCTGTCCCTCTAAAAGCTGACCGGCATAATTCCGGGTATATTCGTTAGGATAAGTGCCGTTAGAATGAAGCATGTTCTGCATGTAGGCATTATCCCAGCTTTTAATAAATCCACTGGCATTTTCAGCATTGTACTCCACGGAGACAATGCTTCCCCCTTTTACCATGATGGTTACATATTCCTTCCAGCCATGACTGAACTCCTGAGCCTGCGCTGTATAATATCCGTCCTGAAGTTCCTGACTGCCGCCGCAGCCTGTCAGGATCCCTGTCATCAGAAAAAGAATCAGACTTATCCTTGCCGTCAGTTTCATCTTGTCTGCTCCCTCCTCAAGATAAATTTCTTAACCTGTTTATGAAGACCCTCTGCTTCTTCTGACAACAGGCCGCTGGATTGCCTGGTGCCTTCTGCATTCTTCAAATTCCGGTCTGCAATGGAAGAAATGGCATCGATCCGCTCCTCCATAATGATCAGGGCGCTCTTTTGCCCCTCCACTGCCGTAACCAGCTTATCTGAAATATCGCTGATCTGGGCGGAGACTTCAGAAATCTCCTCAATAGAATCTGCTGTATTTTTGGTCAGCTCCACGCCCGTCTGGATAATGGTCCTGGTCTTGTTTACCACATCCGTTGCGCTTTGAGCCGCCTGGGCGCTTCTGGATGCAAGCTGCTTGACCTCATTGGCCACCACGGCAAATCCTTTGCCTGCGGCGCCGGCCCGGGCCGCCTCCACAGAAGCATTGATAGACAAAAGTCCGGTCTGGAATGCAATGTCCTCAATGGCTTTGGCAATCTGTGTGATCTCATGGGCATTGGTGCTGATATTGTCCATGGATTTAGAGAGCGCAGCCATCTGCCGGTTGGCCTCCTCAATGCGGCGGGTAATCTCCTCTGTCTTCAGCCGGGTCTGACTGCTGCTTTCTGTCACACTGGCCAACTGATCCTTTACATTAGACACCTCACATACCAGAGCCTCTGTAGACTGATTTTGTTCTAAGGAAGCCTGATGAAGCTGTGCAGACTGATCATTCAGATCATCTGCCATATGGGAAAGCCTGCCGGCAGCAGAACGAAATCCCGATAAGGTTTCATTCATGGAGTGGATGATCGTACTCAGACTGTCTCGAATCAAAGTAAAATCCCCCTTATAATCCACATGAGGATCAATCTCCAGATTCCCCTGCGCAACCTGCGTCAGCACCTGCTGGATGTCCGATATGTACCGGTTTATGCTTTCCAATGTAGCCTCCAGAGTCTGGGTCAGCACCTGCAGTTCATCTCCTGAGCTGACTAAAACTACCTCTGTATGCAGATCCCCGTCCGACAAGCCCACCATCCGGCCGGTTACATCCGTTACCGGATGTGAAATAGACTTTGCCAGGCGGCGAACCAGAAAAATAGACACTGCCAGCACTGCCATTGTGCACAAAACTGCCGCTGCTATAGCAGCATTGATCAAATGATTATAATCCGATTTAGGCACCTGTATCACCAGATACCACTGAGTTCCCCGAATCGGAGAAAAAGCCACCAGTATCTGTTTTCCATCTTCAGAAAATTCTGTTCCGCCGGTTTCCCCTGTGATCACATGGCTCAGAACCGTCACATTGCCTTTGTCTATCTGGTACAAAGTTTCTTTATTCTTCACCATGGACGAATCCGGATGACCGGTAATGACTCCTTCCTTATTCACCATGTAGGCCATACCGTTCTTGCCGATGTTAATGCTGCTGATCACATCATTTAAGGTGTCATATTTATAGACCCCTACCACATATAGAGAAGTCTGCCCGTCCTTTTTCACCGGCATACCCATGGTAATACCCAGCTTATCCTGGAAAATGGTAGAGGTATGGGTCGTCAGATTATCTGTTTCCTTAAGAAGTCCAAAAAAACTGCTGTCCAGATTTTCCGGCGCATTGCCGATTCCCTGAATCAGCCGTCCGTCCAGATCATACAAGGCAATGGTATATAATTCATAAATTTCCGCCGCCTCGGTCAAAACCTCATTCCGAATCTGCACAAGTTCCTCTGTGCCAAGCTGAAAGCCATCCTCGCCGCTTATGCGGGTATCGCCGGCAATGGTCATCATCCGATCTGCCAGCATATGAATATTAGCTTCCACAGTCTTTGACGACTGCCTGACCATAGGCTGTAAGCTGTCCAAAAGAATGCTGTTGGCCAGAGACTGCATGGATACCACCATAATTAAACAGGACACTGCCACTACTGCCAGGACATTAAGAGCCGCACTTCTAAGAATCCTTCCGCTAAGGCTCCTCCTCATCTCCCGCCTGGCACGGGAATCACCCTTCCTCTCCTTCACGACTTATCTCCTTCTTTAAAATCTCCTCAAGAGACATAATAAAAGCCCACCCAAACCCTTTTAATCCGGCCTGATATAACCAGACCAAAGGAAGACAGACTTTTTAAAATAGTATACCATATCCTGTAAAAAAAAGGAAGCCCTAAATATACCGGTAAATCACCAAAGCCACTGCCACACCAAAGATACTGGCCATGGTAATCTTAATGGATAATCCAAAAGTAATGACCAGCACTCCCAGGTTTAAAACCAGTGGTTCAGCCAACCCAAAGGACTGCCCGAAGTTGAGCCAGGACAGCCAGGCAATGCCCTCTGCCAGACTGCCCAAAAATCCGCCCACCACAATCCCTGCCAGCAAAAGAACCAATAATATCCAAAAGCTTTTATCCCTCATTCCAATCCCCTTCCGGCCTTTTTCCTATCCCTTTTAAAATATCCCCATTACCTTCCCATAATCCTCTGTTTTATCCCGCATCACACAAAATCCCTTTTCCATGTCCTTCATTTCCAGCCGGTGAGAAATCAGGTCCTTCGGACAGATCTGTTTCTTTGAGAGCCGCTTTATCACATAATGCCAGTCATCCTCCCTCTCCCCGGTAAAAGAAGAATTCCAGGTTCCGCAGACTGTCAGTTGATTCCGCAGGATCTTCCAGTACACAGACCTTTCCAGCGTCATGTCCGAATAAGGGTTTCCCACCAGGCAAATGCGCCCTGAGGGAGCCGCACAGTCCACTGCCTGCCCATAGGTCTCCATTCGTCCCACACCTTCAAAAAACACATCTGCCCCTTTTTTGTCTGTGTGTTCCAGAATCCAGCGGTTTACATCCTGCTTTCTGCCGCTGCAGTAAGAATCTTCAGAAAGTCCCATGTTCAAAACCATCTGCTTCTGAAAATCTTTGTTGCCCACCACAAGCAGATTCTCTATGCCTGCCTCCCGCAAAAACATGACAAGCAAAAGCCCGATGGTCCCCAGTCCGCACACCACGGTGTGATCCTTAAGATCCGGCATCACGGTTCTCATGGCATGGACTGCCACTGCCATAGGCTCCAGCATAGCTGCCTCCTCAAAGCTGACCTGCTCCGGAAGGCTAAGCAGATTCTTTACCGGAACTGCCGCATATTCAGCAAATCCCCCATTCCTTCGGGATCCCAGATAGCCGTAGTTTCTGCACAGCTCATACTGTTTTTTCCTGCATGGATCACAGTCCATACAGGGAATCAGAGGAAAGATGCCGACCCGCCTGCCCAGCCACGCCTGGTCTGTATTTTCACCGACTTCTTCCACAATGCCCGAAAATTCATGCCCCGGTATAAGAGGATAAGAATATGCGCCGGTCCTATAGATTCTCGGAATATCTGATCCGCAGATCCCTGCTGCCTTTACCTTCACCAGCGCCTCTCCCTCTTTCGGGATCGGTTTTTTTACTGTCTCAAGCCCTATCTGTCCCAATCCTTGTAAAACCCATGCGTTCATGATTTCCATTCCTTTCTGCTGCCCCGGCTTTCCCTTTCCTCAGCCTAAGGGAAAATGGCAGAACACCTTCCTCTCTCCCACCGTTCTTCCTTCCGGCGCCTTCTGGCTGCAGATCTCCTTGGCATAGGGGCACCTGGTGTGAAACCGGCATCCTGACGGCGGATTCACCGGGGAAGGGATCTCCCCTGTCAGAAGCTCCTTTTCCTGACTGCGCAGCCTTGGATCAGCCTTGGGTATGGCGTTTAAGAGAAACCGGGTATAGGGATGAAGCGGCTGCTCATACAGGCTGTCCGTGTCTCCGATCTCACAGATCATCCCAAGAAACATTACGCACACCCGATCCGCAATAAATTTTACCACACTCAGATCATGGGAAATGAACAAATAAGTAAGCCCATACCGTTCCTGTAAATCCTTTAAGAGATTGAGTACCTGGGACTGAATGGACACATCCAGGGCTGACACCGGCTCATCACAGATAATCAGCTTAGGATTTAAAGCAATGGCCCGGGCAATACCGATACGCTGACGCTGTCCGCCGGAAAACTGGTGGGGATACCGGTTGTAAAATTCCTGGGCAATGCCCACTTCCCTCATCAGCTCTCTGACCCTGGCCTCTAACTCCCCCTTATCCTTCATTCCATATGTAAGGAGCGGCTCCCCGATAATCTCCTTTACACTCATTCTGGGATTTAAGGATGCATAAGGATCCTGGAAAATGATCTGCATCTGCCGTCTTAAACGGGCAAAATCACTTTCCTTCATACCCACAATGTTTTCCCCTTCATAATAGATCTCTCCCGCCGTAGGCTCCAAAAGCCGGATCAGAACCCGTCCTAAGGTACTTTTTCCGCACCCGGACTCTCCTACTAAGGCAAGAGTCTCCCCCTGATAGATTTCCAGATTCACATCACTAACCGCATGAACTACCTGAGGATTTTTCCTGGTTCCCCCTGCCGGAAACTCTTTTACCAGATTTTTTGCCCAAAGAAGCACCTTTTCTGCCTGCCCTTTATTCCCACTCTTTGTATCTTTTGTCAGCTTGTCACTCATCCAGACATACCTTCCCTTCTCCCTCATAAAGAAAACACCGGACTCCATGGCCCTCTGACGTTTCATACAGCCTTGGTTTCTCTGCAAAACACCTATCCTCTGCCTGACTGCACCGGGTACAAAAACTGCATCCCTTTGGAAGATGCAGCAGGTTCGGCACCACCCCGTCAATGGTATAAAGGCGCTCTGCCTTCTCGTCCAGCCTGGGAATGGACCTTAAAAGTCCCTGGGTATAAGGATGGCTGGTTCTCTCAAACAGCTCAAAAGTCTCCGCCTGCTCCATCACCTTCCCTGCGTACATTACATAGACATAATCACAGACTTCCGCCACCACCCCCATATTGTGGGTAATAAGAATAATAGACGTGCCCTGCTCCTGGCACAGCTTTTTCATCAGGCGCAGGATCTGGGCTTCAATGGTCACATCCAGCGCTGTGGTTGGCTCGTCGGCAATCATCACCTTGGGACGGCACACCATGGCCATACCGATCATCACCCGCTGGCGCAGCCCGCCGGAAAGCTGATGAGGGTAGCTGTAATACCGCTTTTCCGGTTCCGAAATCCCCACTGCCCGGAAAATGTCCAGCACCCGCTCCTTAGCCTCCTCTTTTGACACCTTCTGGTGCAGCAAAATAGCCTCCCTGACCTGCTTTCCCACCGGGTAAACCGGATTTAAGGAGGTCATGGGTTCCTGAAAGATCATGGAGATCTCATTTCCTCTCACCTTTGAAATCTCTTTCGGTCTTAGATGGGTAATGTCTTTCCCATCTAAGGTGATGGTTCCCCCCACCACCCTTCCCGGATACCGCAAAAGCCCCATAACCGACATAGCGGTCATGCTTTTGCCGCAGCCGGATTCCCCTACGATTCCAATGATTTTTCCTTCCGGAACCTGGATGCTGACCCCATCCACTGCCGGGACCTGGCCCTTTGCCGTAAAAAAGTGGGACCGAAGATTTTTAATATCCAATACAATCGATTCACTCATCTTTTCTCTGCCTTCCTTTACTATCTTCTTACCCGTCTGAACGCTTGCCTGCTTTTGTTATGCGGCTTACTGCTCTTTCAGGTATGGATCCAGCACATCCCGCAGGCCGTCGCCTAAGAAATTAAACGCCATCACCACAATCATGATCGCCGCGCTAGGAGCAATGGAAAGCCATGGCTCTGAGAACAAATACTTTTTCCCTCTCACTGCCATCAGCCCCCAGCTTGCTGACGGCGGCTGGGCGCCGATTCCCAAAAAGCTTAAGGATGCCTCTGACAATATGGCGGACGGAATATTTAAGGTAAACAGCACAATCAAAGACGGCAGGCAGTTGGGCAGAATGTGCCGGAACATAATGGTCCATTTCTTCACCCCGATAGACTTAGCCGCCTCCACAAATTCCTTTTCCTTTAAGGACAATGTCTGAGCCCGGACGATTCTGGCTGTCCCTGCCCAGTTTACTAAGCTTAATGCAATAAAAATATTGATCAGCCCGCCGCCCATGGTATACATCACCACCATGGCCAGCAAAAGGGATGGAAAGGCCAGCATTACATCTGCCAGACGCATAATGATAAAGTCTGTTTTGCCGCCATAGAACCCGGCACAAAGACCCAGTACCGTGCCGATTGCCATGGAAATCAAAGTGGGCACCAAACCAATGGTCAGAGAAATCCTCGCTCCAAAAATAATCCGGCTCAGCACATCTCTCCCCAGCTCGTCGGTTCCCAAAAGATGAGCCGCACTTGGATCCTGCAGCCGGTCAGTCAGACTCTGTGCCAGATGATCGCAGGGCGCCACCACAGGGGCAAACACCGCTGCCAGAAAAATCAGGATTAAGATTACTGCCGAAAATGCCGCCAGCTTATTCTGGCGGGCCAGGATTTTCAGCTTATCTGCCAGGCTGTCTGATTCCCCCATCTGCGCCAAAAAGTCCAAATCCTCATGGTTCTTCCCCCGGGCCTGTCCTCCATTCATATTCTCACTGCCCACAACTTGGTTCTTATCCTCTTTCATGGTTTTCTCCATTCCCCTGAAATATGTTCATATCTGTAATTCGGCCAAAACACTAAGCGCCCTCCCGAATCCTGGGATCCAGCACATTATACAGCAGATCCGCAATCAGGTTTCCCGCAATAATCAGTATAGTCGTAAACACCACCGTTCCCTGCAAAAGCGGCATGTCCCGTGTCTCAATGCCATTGACTGCCAGTCTTCCGATTCCCGGCACACCGAACACGCTCTCTGTCAGCACGGCTCCGGAAAGCATACTGGAAAACTGCAGCGCCATCATCGTAACCACCGGCAGCATAGCGTTTTTTAACGCATGCTTTAGGATCACTCCCTTTTCCATAAGCCCCTTTGCCCGGGCAGTCCGGATAAAATCATTCTGCATGATCTCCACCAGATTAGAACGGGTCATCCGGGCAATGCTTCCTGCTGAGTTCCAGCCCAAAGCAATGGCCGGCAGCACCATGGCCTTCCAGGAATCATACCCTGACACCGGAAACCATTTCAGTTTAAAGGCAAACACATACTGAAGAATCAGAGCTGTCATGAAAACCGGCATAGACACTCCCATCAGGGCGCAGCCCATAAACATCCGGTCCAGCAGCTTATTCTGACGGACCGCAGCCACGACTCCCGCCACAATCCCAATCAGCCACGCCACTGCGGCTGCCATCAGCGACAGTCTCACCGTATTGGGAAATGCATCCAGAATAATCTGGGTCACATTCCTGTTCAAACGGTAAGAGGTTCCAAAATCCCCCCTTAACGCATTGAATACATATTTAAAAAACTGGACAATAACCGGCTGATCCAGCCCCATCTCCCGGCTGATCTTCTCAATAACCGCCGGATTCACATGCTCCCCCATCATTGTTGTGACCGGGTCCCCCGGCACGATCCTCAGCATGATAAATATGGCAAGCACCACACCGATCAGCACCGGAACCGAAATCACAATACGCTTCAGTACTCTGTTCAACACGAAAAATAATCTCCCCTCTGCATTTTTCCACAACAGACAAACAATCTGATAAAAAAGCCGCAAAACAGATTTCTCCATTCTGCGGCATTCCTTATGATTTACCGTTCCCCTTGCCCGGCTCTTTTCACCAGCAGAATCTATTCACTAAGCGAAACTCCATAGTACATCCGGTCGCTGACTCCGCTCCACACCGGCTTAAAGTTCTGCACCCGCTTGCTCACTGCCCACAGATGCATCCGGGAATACATAGGCACCCAGGCTGCATCCTCATGAATCAGCTTTTCTTCCAGGGCCTGATACTCTGCCAGCCTCTCGTCCTCATTGACAATCCCTCTCGCTTTGCTGACCCGGCTCATCACTGCCGTATCCGGGTAATTGATGGAACGAATCCTGGTCTTTTCTTCATTTCCAAAGAACGTATAGATAAAATTCTCCGGGTCATTAAAATCTGCAGTCCAGGTGGACATAAAGGAACCCAGCTCCCCGGCCTTTCTGGTCTCCAGCCAGGTAGACTCGTCGTAATTCTTAATCTCTGCATGAATGCCTGCTTCTGCAAGCTGCTCCTTGATGATCTCCAGAGCCATGGTCACGGTATCAGAGGCCGATGCATCTGCCGCCAGCTCCATGGTAAAGCCGGAACCATATCCTGCCTCCGTAAGAAGCGCCTTTGCCCCCTCCGGGTCATAGCTGATCTTGTTCTTTCCGTCATTAAATCCGATCAGGCCAAAGGGATAGATCCCATGCTCCACCTGCCCTCTCCCGCCATACAAAGCATCCAATATGGCCTGACGGTCAATAGCCATCTGCACTGCCTGACGGACCTTCACATCCTGAAACGGTTCTATATTAAAATTCATGGTAAAGTATGTGATTCCCACCCTGGGACCCTGTACGATCTGATCCGGATAAGTCTCTAAGAAACGATCTGCCGCATCCGTCACAAAATCCAGGTCAATCAAATCCAGCTCTCCGCTCTCAAACATCATGGTCTGCGTTTCTGTATCCGGAATGATCTTGATCACTACCCCCGGCAATTCGGGAGCGCCCTTCCAGTAATCCTCATTTTTCTCCAGAACCAGCTGATCATTAAAAGTCCATCCTGCAAACTTAAAGGGGCCGGTCCCCACTGTCACCGCCGGATCCATTCCGAACTGATCTCCCGCTGCCTCCGTAGCCTCGCTGTCATAGATAGAAAGTCCCGGCGCTGTCAGACAGGATAAAAACGCCGCAAAGGGTTCCTTTAACGTAACCTTCACCGTATAATCATCCACTGCCTCCACGCCCTCTAAGGTATCGGCGCTTCCCTCAATCAGTTCCGCCGCCCCCTTTACCTGGTCCAAAAGCTCTGTGTTTACACCGCCCTGCACAGTCAGAAGCCGGTTAAAGGTATAGACCACATCCTCAGCCGTAAAATCATTTCCGTTCTGGAACTTTACCCCCTGACGCAGATGAAAGGTATATTCCAGACCATCTCCCGAAATATCCCAATCTTCTGCCAGACTGGGCACAATCTTGGATGTGCCCTGATCATCCACCTCAATCTCCACCAGACGATCATAAATATTGGTAGGAACCGTGTAATCTTTTGAGGTCTTCTGCACATCTGCAGTCTGAATATCTGCATTGAGCACATCCATCATAAAGCCTGCTGTATCCACGCCGGAATCTGCCTGTGAAGCGCCTGTGGTCTCCCCGGTTCCTGCCTGCACAGCAGAGCTTTCACTGCCTGTCCCGTCCCCCTTTGAACCGCCGCAGCCTGACAGCGCCAGGCTGAAAGCCAGTGTACCGGCCAAAACCAAACCCATCCTTCTTTTCATAATCATTCCTCCTCATTCAAAAAAACGGTGCAATTCCACCCAGGGGTTTGCACCATCGCGCACATGTATAAGATATAGCCAAGGCTTTGCCTTAATGTCCAAATAATACCACATCAAACTTTAATTTTCAACTGTTTTTTTATACCAAACCTTCTTCCTTCTGCTTCTACTAAAGAAAAGGCATAAAGCCTTCATACCATTTAAGGCAGCTTTCATGCCATTCCTCCCAGGCAGCTTCTGCTTTTGCTGCCGCCCTTTCATATACCTCCATGCTCTGACTGCCGGGACTTTCTTTTTGTTCCTCCCCTCTGTCCGCCCTGCTGCTTAAATACTCTTTGTTCTCATCCCCTGACTCTTTCCAGAACTCCTCTGACTCCTTCCACTGCCTCAGAAGTTCCAAAGCCTGCATGGCCTTCTGTTCATAGTCTTCCCCTGCCTTTACCATCCTTTCTCTCACCGGCTTCATCTGCCAGTCCTCATAAATCTCCTCCTCCAAATTCTCACGCAGCCTGCGGCGTTCCCCTTTAGGCACGCTTCTCAGAGACTCAATCAGAGCCTGATCCTCCGCTGAAATACGACAGGAAAGTTCTTCTTTTCCCTTCAATGCTCCAGGCGCCAAGGCTTTTCCTCCCTCTTGCCTGAGCCTTTTCACCCTCTCCAGATAATGCTCATACCCAAAAGGATGATAATAAGCCTTCCCATTCTCGAAAATCAGAATAGACTCTGCCACCTGACGGATAAAATACCGGTCATGGGACACAAACAAAATCGTCCCCTCATAGGCCTGAAAAGCCGCCTCCAGAGTTTCCTTGGCAGGAATATCCATATGATTGGTAGGCTCGTCCAGGATCAGGAAATTATGGCCTGCCTGCAAAAGCTCCGCTAAGACCAGACGAGCCTTTTCCCCGCCGGATAAATTACAGACTTTTTTGGCTGCCTCCTTCCCCCTAAACAGATAAGATCCTAAAATTCCTCTTGCTTCTTTTTGGGTCAGCACGGGAAAATGATCCGTAAAATGTTCCAGCACGCTTTTTTCAGAATCAATCTCAGCCGAATTTTGGTCAAAATACCCTACAGACACATTGTGTCCCAGGCTCATTTTTCCTCCCAGCGCCGGAAGGATTCCTGCCGCAGTCTTTAAAAATGTACTTTTCCCCACTCCGTTGGATCCCAAAATTCCGATCTTCTGTCCCCTGCGGATCCGCAGCGAAAGCTCCAAAATCGCTCTGTCATATCCCAGCTTTAAATGCTCTGCCTCAAACACCAGACGCCCGCCTGCTGTCTTTGGAGATATTTTCCCCACAAATATGCCGGGATCCTCCCTTGACGGCGGTTTTACCTGCTCCATTCTCTCAATCTGTTTTTTCTTGGCCCGCACAAAGGAAGCCTTGGTGGGTTTATGCTGAAAACGCCGGATTACCTCCTTTAGACGGGCAATCTCCTTTTGCTGCTGTTCCCATGCTTTCTGCCCTATGGCCATACGCTTTCTCTTTTCCTGACGAAATTCACTGTAATTTCCCGGATACCGGACAGCCTTGCCTCCCTCCAGCTCCCATACAGTCTTTGCCGTCCTGTCAAGGAAAAAGCGATCATGAGACACCATTACCACTGCATTTTCATACTCCTGAAGATATTTCTCCAGCCACTCTGTCATTTCCATATCCAAATGATTGGTAGGTTCATCCAGCAGCAGAAGATCCGGCTTTTTCAAAAGCAGGCCAATAAGCCCGATTCTTGTCTGCTCCCCGCCGGAAAATTCCTTCAGACGTCTTTTCTTATCCTCCAGGCAAAACCCAAACCCTGTAAACATCACATTATATCTGCGCTCATACTCCAATCGTTCCTGATCAAAGCCGTCTCCTGCCGGGCATCCTCTTAAAAGCTCCTCCTCCACAGTCCGTTCCCCGTCCTCAAACACCTGCTGCCCCAGCATCCCCACTGTAATCTGACGGGAAAGCTTAAGTCCCGGTCCGTCCCGCTTATCATCCCTATCCAGACTCAGCTCCCCTGCAAGCAGACGCAGAAGCGTACTTTTTCCCGCCCCATTTCTGCCCGTCACTGCAAGCTTCTCATTTCCTCGGATCTCAAAATCAAAATGGCTCAAAACCAGCTTACTGCCTGCCGAAACACTCCCATCCCGAATCTGAAGCAGCATCTTTCCACCTCCCATACTCTTAAAAAACAGACAATTCATGTTTCTTTCCCCACAGCTTTTTCAAAACCGGGAATAAATAAACGCTCCCATATCATACCCTTTCCCGTACCATCCAAACAAAAGAATCAAAAACAGAACCGCAAAACAAGTCCCTGTCCGCGCTCCATCCCCCTTAATAATCTTTTCTTCCCCATGATTCTCCCGCCAGACGGACAGAAAAAACAAAACAGCCAAACCAATAACCAGCACTGCAAAATCTCCTGTCCCGAGCCCGGAATAAAACACCCCTTCTCCATACTCTGAATGCTGTCCTTTCTGCATTATACCCCCAAGCACCTGTCCGGCCATGGCCAGAGAATCTGCCCGGAACAATACAAAACCAACGGAAACCAGGATAAAGGTCCGAAGCCTCCTTATCCATGAAAAGAAAGGTGTGTCAGTCTTTACCCCTGCTGCCCTGCCAATCCGCTGGGCTGCAGGCCGAAAAAGCTCCTCCCCAATCATATAGATTCCCTGCAGAATACCGGTTCCGATAATAAAAGTCCACTTTCCCCCATGCCAAAGCCCGCTTATGAGAAATACCGCCATCACATTCACATATTTCCGAAGCAGCCCTTTCCGATTTCCTCCCAGGGGAATATAGATATTTTTCCGCAGAAACCCTCCCAGGGTAATATGCCATCTCCTCCAGAACTCTGAAACAGACTCTGCAAAAAACGGCTGCCGGAAATTCCTGCAAAGTCTCACGCCAAAAAGCCGCGATATTCCTGACATCAGATCCATGCATCCGGAAAAATCCGTGTAAAGCTGCAGAGAAAAAGCCCCTGCTGCCAAGGCAAGATACCATCCTTTATAGGATGTATATTCTCCATAAATCGTATTTACCATAATTGCCAGTCTCTCCGAGATGATCAGCTTTTTAAAAAGCCCTGTCAGAATCTCCAGGCATCCGTCCCGGAATCCTTCAAAAGACACAGAGTCAGGCTTTGCAAGACTTGTTCCTGTCACCTCATAAGAATCCACAGGCCCTTGAACCAGATGGCCAAAGTATCCGGTAAACAAAGAAAAGTCTGCAGCGGAACGAACCGCCTGCC
Source organism: uncultured Lachnospiraceae bacterium (assembly GCA_910586205.1). Taxonomy (GTDB): domain Bacteria; phylum Bacillota; class Clostridia; order Lachnospirales; family Lachnospiraceae; genus Brotaphodocola. The sequence continues at coordinate 36,667 of CAJUGD010000030.1, forward strand.
TCTCTCCCCGGTAAACATCCAGATCATAGCCAATAATCATCAAGGTATAGAAAGAGATTCCCAAAACCGCTGGCCGTCTGACCGGCTCAAACTCATAAGACCGGCCTGTAATGTCACACAATGCTTCCATTGTATAAAAGGGCAGGTTTGCATACTTAAAATAAGCCAGAAGTCCAAGCTGAAAGACTGCCGCCAAAGCCAGGATCAGCCGCCTTCCTGCCAAATCCCGTTCAAGCAAAAACGCGGCGGCAAATCCCGCCGCCGTACTGATCATCCAAATCCATATGCTTAAGGCCCCGCCTGCCAATACCAGAAAAATAAGACTCATAGCCAGCAGAATCCATTTTTTCCGTTTTGGCCGGACAAATCCTGACAAAATCAGCCCTGCTGACACGAGCAGAAAAAATCCATAGGACGTATAGCTTATCATTTCTTCTCCGCCGCCATATAAGTGATGGAAACCACTTTATCATCCTTAAAACCACAGTCAATCACAATCTGAGTTTCCCCCAAAACGGCTGTGTAAAGCCCTGCCTCTGCCTTTGCATCCGGATACGCCTTTTTCACGGCATCCGGAAGGTCTCCCACCTTCACGCCCTCTGCCGTGCTGACTGCCCCGGTCTTTAAAGTAATCTCCTTTACGATCTCTTTTTTCCCGTCCTTTGTGGTGACAAGCTCCAGTTCTTCGTAAAGATACGCTTTGTCCCTGCCTCCATCGTCAGCACAGTTGCTCAGAGCCTTCACATCTTTTTCCCTGCCCAAAACCTTTTTGGCGGCATCCACCGTCATTCCTACCTCCAACTGCTGCTCCTGATAGGAAAAAGCATACTGATTCTTTTTCTCTGCCGCCGCTGTGCCTGACGCCATGTTCATCGTGATAAATCCTGCCAAGACTGCCGCTGCCGCCATCTTTATGCCTGTTCTTCCCTGTTTCTTCATATATTCTGTTTCTCCTCCTTCTCTTGCCAATTTGTTCCTGCCTGTCACATTATTCACCGGAATTTACGGATATACCCCAGACGTTCAAACTCCTCTTTCTGTTCCTCTATCTCCCTGCGATATTCCTCAAGCCGATGTCCATATGCTTTGGCCAGTTTTTCCTGCTCCCTGAAATCCGTAAAATCATACTGTTCCTTTAGCTGCTTCCCCAGCCACACAGACAGCTTTTCCGCCCCATAGACATTTAAATGCAGCCCCTCGTCATAGGTATCCTCAGACAAATCAAGCCCTATTTCTTCCATGTGAAGCAGGGTATTCATATAGACAAGCCCTCGCTCGTCGGCAAATTCCCTGATCTGTTCCTCATAAGGCTCCCCCCACTCCGGATACATGCCAGGTCCTTTCATAAGCGCCAGCTCCACACCGTTTTCCCGGCACAAATCAGCTATTTTCTCCAAATACACGGCATTTTTCTCAGAAAATGAATAATCGCTTTTCCTCCGCTCCGAGGGAAAACCGGTAAAAGGCCGGATATCCGCCCGGAGATAATATCCATTGTAGCTTTTCAATGGTTTTTCTTGAAATGCATATAAAAAATCCTCCCTGGTCAGCTCCTTCCACCGGCTGTGATACCGAAGCACCGGAAATACATATTCCGTCAAAGCTTCCCCCTCCATCCTGCTGCTTAAGATTCCCCACAGCTTATCTGCTGACCACTTCATCCCGTCAAAAACCATCCGGTTGTACTCCTCCGAACTTTGCTCCGCCACGGTCATTGCCTGGATGCTCAGCAGAACCACCTTCGGTTTTTCATATCTTAAAGCCTCTTTTAAAAGATAATAAGATTGTGAGATAAGCTGATTGGCATTGCCCCGGATATAGCTGGTAATCCCATACTCCTCCCACAGCTTCATGGGGGAAATATTCTCATAAGCCTCACAGTTTCCAATAATCAGCAGCTCATGTTTTGAATCATCCCGATAATACTCCTCCGTAAAATTCCCCTCTGCCACTTTCCCCATATATTTAGGCGAGAGAATCTTCTGTGCCAGAAACATTATGCCGAGAAAGACGAAAAAAGATCCTAAAACCATCCTGCGCCGGTTCCTGTTTTCTTCCTGCCTTTTCATCCTTAAACCTTTCATGGCGTCTGTGGATAAGCTTCCACATGAAAGTTGTGGGCGCCCCAGGTCTTTTTAAGCTCCTCTGTAGTCACCAGGCACCAGGTGCCGCCCCTCCTTCTTGGTGTTGTATCAAAATGATACCACATTCCGTCCACATCCACAAGATTCCAAAAATGATCCCCGTCACTTGCCCGTACTACCAAAATATTCGGCATCCCTGCTGCCTCTAACAGATAATGAGACATGGCATAATACTCATAGCAGCAGCCGGAATGTCTGCGGAAACCATAGAGGGCGGCATTAGCCTCCCCGCTTTTAGGTCCGCTGGTGGTATAGGTCATCGTTTTCCGCACCCAGTGATAGATTGCGGCAGCCTTCTCCGGTTTGGACATGCCCTCATTGGTTATCTGGGATACTACATCCTGGGCAAATGCCCTGGCTGCCCGTTCCTCCTCTGTCATTAATACAAGATTCTCTCCTGCCGCCTCTCCGCTTTCATTGAACTGATATACCACCCCGTCAATCTCTGTCTCCCGGTCGCTGAGCATTGCCCCGTCCGCACCCAGACGATAAACTTTCCCGTCCTTCTCCAGCCAGCAGTCCTCCATCATATATCCTTCTTCATCAAAATAATACCATTCTCCTCCAACCTTCTGCCACTGTTCTGCCGGATACGTCCCGTCCCAATTTAAAAGCCACCAGCCCTTTTCATCCTGTCTCCATTTCCCCACCTCTCCAGGCCCGCCTTGGGCCCCAAAAGCAGGAATTGCCATAACTGCACCAAGCCCTGCCGCAAGCAGAAAAAGCCTGATTGTTTCTGTTCTCCTATTCATCTTCTTTTGTCCTTTACCGCAGCCGTCTTTTCTGAAAACGGCTGCGGTTTTTGTTTTACTTTCTGGTAAAGGCTTTTGAGCCGCTATCCGTAGGCCATTCTACCACACCCGGCGCAAGGAAAAAGACCGCGTCCTTTTCTTCTTCCGAAATCAGTTCAAAGAAAGGGATTCCCCTGTAATCCAATCCTGAGTATGTATAAGTCCTTGTAATGCCGTAATACGGATAGGTAACCGTAACCGCATTAGCAGAACCATCATAGACCACGGATATGGAGTCCATGACAACACTTCCGTCTGCCTCATAGAAAGGAACCTCATATGTTCCGCTGTAATTATCCTGATACTGGGAAGCCCCTGTCTCTGCTGCAGCAGACGTCTCCACGGTCTTTGTCTGAACCACCCCGTCTGCTACCCATGCCCCGCTTTCATTGGTCATGTATCCGTCAGGAGCAGCCGTATTCTGCAGGCAATACCCTTTTTCGTTGAAATAGTAACATTCTGCCACACCATCCCCGTTTCCGTCAATCCACTGCCAGGTGCTCACCGGATAGCTTCCTTGATCCTCCTGCCACCACCAGCCGTTTCCGTCCTGCTTCCACTCTGCGCCAAAAGCAGTGCTTCCCATAGCCAGAACCATGGATGCTGTCAGCAAAACCGTCAATCCTTGTTTTTTCATTTCATTTTCTCCTTTACTTAGTAATTATGGATAATTTCCGACCTTTATTATATCAATTATTCTATTATCTGACAAGTACCCCCCCCCGCAAAAAATTTCATTCAATTTGACCATTTTGTTTCTGGAGGCATAAAAAAGGCTGGATTTAGAAAACCCTTTCTAAATCCAGCCTTTAAGGAAACATCCGCCTTTACTGCACCTTGGGCAATTCCCCAATAGCTTTTGCCAAATCCTCGTCTGACGGAATATAATCCTGCATCTGTCCGTCATTAAACTTCTGGTATGCCATCATATCAAAATATCCGGTTCCTGTCAGACCAAAGACAATATTCTTTGCTTCTCCTGTCTCTTTACACTTTATAGCCTCATCCATGGCTGCCTTGATGGCATGGCTGCTCTCCGGCGCCGGAAGGATCCCCTCCACTTTGGCAAAGATCTGAGCCGCCTTAAACACTTCCGTCTGCTCCACGCTCCTGGCCTTTAAAAGCCCCTGATCATACAGCTCAGACACCACAGAACTCATGCCGTGATAACGCAGGCCTCCTGCATGATTAGCCGATGGAATAAATCCGCTGCCTAATGTATACATCTTTGCCAACGGGCACACCTTTCCGGTGTCGCAGAAATCATAGGCATACACGCCTCTTGTCAGGCTGGGACAGGACGCCGGCTCAACGGCAATCATCTCATAATCTGCCTCGCCCCGCAGCATCTGCCCTGCAAAGGGCGAAATCAAACCGCCTAAGTTCGATCCTCCTCCGGCACAGCCGATAATCATATCTGCCTTAATACCGTACTTATCAAGAGCCGCTTTGGTCTCAAGGCCGATAACCGACTGATGCAGCAATACCTGGGCAAGCACAGACCCCAGCACATAGCGGTATCCCTCCTGGCTCACGGCTGCCTCCACTGCCTCTGAGATAGCGCACCCTAGGCTTCCTGTTGTTCCCGGAAACTGAGCGTTCATCTTCCGGCCTACCTCTGTATTCATGGACGGGGAGGGAGTTACCTTGGCCCCATAGGTGCGCATTACCTCCCGGCGGAAAGGTTTCTGCTCATAAGAGCATTTAACCATATATACCTGGCAGTCCAGATCCAGGTAGGCACATGCCATGGAAAGAGCGGTGCCCCACTGCCCTGCGCCGGTTTCCGTGGTCACGCCCTTTAATCCCTGCTTTTTCGCATAATAGGCCTGGGCAATGGCAGAATTGAGCTTATGGCTGCCGGAAGTATTGTTTCCCTCAAACTTATAATAAATGTGTGCTGGGGTATCCAGCTTTTTCTCCAGGCAGTAAGCCCGAACCAATGGCGACGGACGGTACATCCGGTAAAAATCCCGAATCTCCTGGGGAATATCAAAATATGGCGTTGTGTCATTAAGCTCCTGCTTTGCCAGCTCCTCACAGAAGATTCCTGACAGCTCCTGTAAGGTTATGGGCTTTAAAGTCCCCGGATTAAGGATGGGCGCAGGCTTCTTTTTCATATCCGCGCGGACGTTATACCACTGCTTCGGCATCTCCTGTTCTTCCAGATAAATTTTGTAAGGGATATTCTGTTCCATACTGTTTTCCTTTCTCCATAAATGGTTTTATTCCCAATTAGCTGCAAACTCAGGAGTTTTTTCCTTAATTAAAAGGCAGCCTCCCAAAAACAAAAAAACTCTTATCCTACAACTAACCATAGGACAGGAGCTTTCACTTCTGCGGTGCCACCTAAATTCATTCTTACGAATGCACTCATACCCTGTACTGACATACAGGTTCTGCTGTAACGTGCAGTCACGTCTCGCCTACTCGAAAGTCTCCTTCCTTTCAGTTCGCCCTCTCGGGTCCATTCCCTGTTCTTCCTATGGCTGCAATCCCACCATCTGCAGCTCTCTGGGCATATTTCAAACAGCTACTCGTCCCGGTCAATGGTTTGTAACTAATTGACTTGCAGATAGGATATAATAAATTGCGGAAAATGTCAAGAGGGTATTGAAAAAAAGATGCCGCAGGACAGGGGTCTAACCATCTTAAAGCTTTCCCTGTCCTGCAGCACTTCCAGTCACCTAAACCGCCGCCCCATAAATCAGATTCGGCAAAAACAGTACCATCTTGGGGAAGAACACACACATTGCCACTGTTATCAGAATTGCGACAAACAGCGGAATCGAATATCGCGTGGTCTCCTCCACCGAGCAGCCCATAATATTGGAACACGTATAAAGGGCCACCCCCACCGGCGGGGTGGAGCACCCCATGGTGACAATCGTCATCATAATAATTCCGAAATGTACCGGATCGATCCCGTACTGGGTAATAATCGGAATCAGAATCGGGGTGACGATCAGCGTGATTACCGTAGTCTCCATAAACATGCCGAAGACCGTAAGCATAATCAGAATCAGCAGCAGCAAAATATACTTATTACTTGTTAAGCTGACCAGCATGGTTGTCAATGTCTTGGGAAGCTGGTCAAACACAACGCCATAGCTGAAGATTCCTGAAAATGCCAGGATCATGGTAATCACAGAAAGATCCTTTACACTGTCAATTACACACTTCTTAAACTTCTCTAAAGTCAGCTCCTTATAGATAAAAGCCCCTACCACCAGAGCATAGAATACTGCAAATGCCCCGGACTCGGACGGAGTCATCACCCCAAAACGAATCAGCACAATCAGAAGTATAGGGAACAGCAGCGCCCAAATACTCTCAATACATGCTTTTAAAATCACGCCGGGCGGTGAAGGCTTCTCATGATCCGGCTTATATCCATGATGGCGCGCAGACCATGCCGTGGCCGCCATCATCAGGATACACATAATAATTCCTGGAAGAAAACCAGCCACAAACAGACGTCCGATGGACACCTCTCCCACCGTACCGTAAAGGATCAGGCCCATGGACGGCGGAATTGTAGCCACGATCAGTCCTGACAGACAGTTTACTGCTGCTGCCCAGCCCGGCGCATATCCCCGCTTTGTCATTTCCGGGCCCAAAATCCGGCACTCCATGGCCGCATCCGCCACCGCAGAACCAGACACACCGCCCATCAAAGTAGACAGCACAACCGATACCTGGCCGATGGAACCGTACATATGGCCTGTCATAACATTGGCCAGCTTTACCAGGCGCGAGGTAATACCGGTATTGTTCATCAGATTGCCTGCAAAGATGAACAGCGGAATCGCCAGCATGGTAAAGGACTGGGTGGTGGACAGAGACTTCTGAACCAGGATTGTCCAGGGAATCTCCGGGCGCATCAGAAAGAAGGCAAATCCCGATACCGCAATGGCAAACGCCACCGGCATACCTAAAAACAGGAGTACCAGAAAGAATCCTATTGCACTTAACATTATTCAGCCCCCCATTCCTTTACAGGTTTTTTGAAATCTCCTGCCGTCTTTCCAATCGCACTGAAAAACATCAGCAATGAGCCGACGGGAACAGCCAGTGTACACCAGGCATAGCTTAACTTCAGTGTATTAAAGGTTCTGTTCCAGCTTTGGGATACCAGAAGGAATCCATATACAATCAGAATCAGCAGAAACAAAAGCATAAGTGCGTCAAAAATCATTGTCAGAATCTTCTGCACCGGCTTTGGGAATTTATTCACCAGCATATCAATCCGGATCAGCCCTCCGCCTTTAATGATAATGTCAGAGCCGATAAATGTCAGCCATGCAAATGCCAGCAAAGACACATCCTGCGCCCAGTTCACCGGCATTCCGATCGTTCTGGCCACTGCGGACCAGAACACCAAAACAGCAATCATACATAACATAATACCGGCAAGGACTTCTTCACTCTTCAAAATCAAATCCGATATTTTCTTCATCTGAAAGCTTCCTTTCCCTGCAGCAGTTCCAAACAAGAACCGCAGTCTTTCCGCATCAAGCTCCTCAAGGACCCTTAATTTGTCTTACCGATCTCTTTGTAAAGCTGCTCTCTCAATTCTGCATATCCCAGCTTCTCATAAACCGGATCTACCAGTGCCTTAAAGGGAGCAACATCCGGTTCCACGATGGTCATGCCTGCTTCTGCCATCTTCTTCTCAGCATCCTCTACCTCAGCCATAACATCTGCAGCCGTTGTCTTGCCTATCTCCACGGAAGTCTCAACCAGCAAGGTCTGCAGATCTTCCGGCAGGCTGTCAAACCACTTCTGGCCGCAGATCAGTCCCTGCATAAGCTGGAAATGATGGGTCTTTGACTGATATTCGCAAACCTCATAGATTCTGGACGGATAGCTGGAAGTATTCTGCACCTCGCAGCCTTCTAAGGCTTTGGACTGGATTCCGTTGTAAACCTCGCCCCAGGACATGGAGATCGGAGTGCCGCCCATAGCCTGGATCGTCTCGGTACATACTTCCTGTCCGATAGTACGAATCCGCAGTCCCTTCAAATCCTCCGGAGTATTGATCGGCTTATTGGTCATAAACTCACGGGGACCATCATAGAACGTAAAGGACAGAATCTTGATGCCATGATCACTGGAAAGGGTGTCACACCAGCCATTAAAGGTATCGGTCTGGGTTACCTTATAGCATTCTTCATAATTATCTGCAAAATATCCCATCATCAAAATCGAAAAATCCTTTACATACTGTCCCATACGAGAAGCGTCTGTGTTCACGGCCACATTGGCTCCCTGTATGGCCTGCTCCAACACGTCCTCATCGCTTCCTAACTGTCCTGCCGGAAATACCGTCACCTTCAGCCTGCCGTTGGACTTTTCATTCAAGGTGTCTGCCAGTTTCTGATAATTCCTGGTAATAAGCGCCTGCTCTGTCTGTGAGGTAGAGATCTTCAGCTCATAGACCTTGTCTGTATCTGCTGCTTCTGCTCCTCCCTCAGCTTTTGCATCCTGTGCGGGAGCCGGCTGTGCGTTCCCCATTCCCGGCATACCGCTGCATGCACTTAAAACTGCCATTGCCGCCGTCAAAATTCCTGCTGTCAATGCTCTTTTTCTCATGTTCTTTCCCCTTTTCTTAGTAATTTTGTTTAACAAATCCGTTTCGCTAAACGTTTACATTATTAATATAAACGATTACACAAAAGAAAGCAAGCAATTTTTTATATTTATTTTATTCTTATTTTATCTCTCTATAATAAATCTGTTTTACCTTCCGGCTTTTGACATATCATTTATCTCATAAGTACAAATTTACTTTGACATCAGCCTCTCTAACTGATAAAATGATTCCATATATCAATATCACAAAATTTTCATCATTTTCACATACTACCCTCAGTGGACAATACTTAGAACAAAAGGAGTATCCGGTCATGGTGACGATCAAGGATGTTGCAAAAAAATGCGGCTTTTCTGTGTGTACCGTATCCCGCGCCCTCTCCGGGAAAGGCTACTTAAAAGAGGAAACCCGCAAAAAAATCATGGAGGCTGTGGAGGAACTCAATTACCGCCCCAACACCCTGGCCGTCAATTTAAAGACTGGTCGCCGTCAGACCCTGGCGCTGATTTTGCCCTCCCTGACCAATATTTTTTATACCAAATTAGAACAATACATGGAGTCCTTTGCTTCCGAGAAAGGGTACTTACTATACTTAAGCAATACGGAATACAGCCTGGAAAAAGAAAAACAGGTATTGGAGAATCTGATCGGTATGGATATTGCCGGAGTCATTATTTTCACCACCAGCGGAGAGCATGAACATATCAAAAGCCTCTCCAAGTTCGGAATCCCCTATGTTTACATGAATCGCTGTTTTGAGGACGATATGGAACATTGCCTGCGGCTGAACAACAAAAAAGCCGCCTATGAGGCGGTCAATTATATGATCCGTCTTGGACATCAAAAAATCGGCGGCGTATTCCAAAGTTTTTCCAATGGCACTCATCGTGAACGCTATGAAGGTATGATGGATGCCTTCAATGCCTGCGGACTGTCTTACCGCCCTGACTTTTTTCTGTTTGATGTTACCCCGGAGGATATGGGTTCCACTCCCAATCAGATCTTGAATCTGCTTCAGCAGCCAGAACGGCCGGAAGCCATCTTTGCCTGTAATGACATGATGGCCTTTAATATCTACCGGGCCGCTTATATTTTGGGCCTGCGTATTCCGGACCATCTGTCAGTATTCGGATTTGACGACTGTATCATGGCAAGCTTTGTGACGCCGCCCCTGTCCACGGTTTCTGTGCCTGCAAAGCAGATGTCTTCCATAGCCGTGGACTTTATCCATCACCATATTCAGACCAAAACCATAAAGGAGCTTCCTTCTGTGAACGCCTCTTTAGTGATCCGCAATTCCGTAAAAAACTTAACCATATCGTAACAACGCAGACAGCAAAGAATCTGACATGAATTTTGGATGCCAAGCTTGCTTATAAGCCAAAATTCATGTCAGACTCTTCGCCCTCTGAACGGTTATACACCCTTACCGTTCCATATCCTCTCCCGGATAAACCAATGCAAGCTCCACGGTTCCTTCCGGGACAATCCGATACCCCTTTACTGCAGCAGCTATCACAAAGCTGTCTCCCCGCTCCACTCGGATTGCCTCATATGACAGATCGTCTCTGCTCAAACCATCCTCTGTCTCACCCTCTGGCTGTTCATGGATGTGGATGCTGCATTTTCCGCTGCACACCACACCTAAAGTAAACCGTCTGTTATGGCAGATTTCGTCCTCACTCCAAACCTTTAATGTCTCCACGAAAAAGCAGGGGGTCAAAGTCTCGTCCACCAGCCTCCATCGCTCATGGGATACTGTCTTTTCCACAGTCTGAGGCTCAATCCGGCATTTCCTAATGATCTCCTCCCTGGAATATTCCTGATAATCAAACACATCCAGGCAGAAATCCAGATCTCTGCCCATATAGCGGGCCTCCTCTGGCACCACAACTCCTTCCCGCTCAAATTCACAGCGCACCACCAGATCCGACGGCTCCATGATCTCCAGCATGGTAATGCCCTCACCGATTGCATGGGGCATTCCGCCTGGTATGTACCAAACCTCCCCGGGCTTTACCGGAATCTTTTCAAAGCATGCATCCATTTTCTCCTTGTCCTGATTCTCTACAATCCGTTTCCATTCCTCCCGCCCCGGCGTGTGCTGAAAGCCCAGACGGATATAAGGGTCAATTCCCTCCCGCACATTCAGTATATCCTTAATCCGTGAAGTTTAATTATTGTTTCATGCTATAATCGCCCTGTTTGT
>CAJUGD010000031.1 GCA_910586205.1 uncultured Lachnospiraceae bacterium
TTCCATTTCCAAGAACATCTGTTCCTTTTCGCCTTTACTTATGATATGGCCCTCCTGTCATGATCCGATAACTTCTATAAATCTGCTCCAGCAGAATCACCCGCATTAATTGATGAGGAAACGTCATCTTCGAAAAGCTCAAATGCTCGTCAGCCCGCCGGATCACAGCCTCAGACAGTCCCAAAGAACCTCCAATCACAAACACTACCTGGCTCCTTCCCTCTACCCCCAGCCTTTCCATCTTCTGTGCCATTTCCTCAGAACTCATCATCTTTCCTTCAATGGCAAGGGCAAACACATACTCCCCGTCTCGGATATGGGAAAGAATCCTCTCCCCCTCCCTGTCTTTAATCTGCTTTTCCAAAGCCTCACTGACCCCGTCCGGCGTCTTTTCATCTGCCACCTGAAGAATCTCCAGTTTGCAGTACCGTCCCAGCCGCTTTCTATATTCTGAGACAGCATCTGCAAAAAATTTTTCCTTAATTTTCCCCACTGCCACCACAGTAATCTTCATCTGTTTTCCTCTGCTGCCGTCTCCCTGATTTTACCCGCTTCACAACCTTCCCATCCGGCTTTCTGCGTATTCCATAGATAATTTCCAGAAATGTTCCTATTTCCTCCCACGCCTCCCGGCTTTCCGGAATGAGTCGCAGCGCCATCTGAAACTCATGAAACATACCGTCATAAACAGACACCCGTAGTCTCCCTTTTGCTGCCCGAAGCTTGTTTGCCACGGTCAGCGTATCACTAAGCAAAACCTCCTCACTTCCCACTTGAATCAGAACCGGAGGCATTTTTTCAAAATGTCCAAATGCCGGGGATAAATAAGGATCTGAAGGATCCGCCTCACCAATATACACACTGTTGTGAAGAAGATTTTCCGTAGTGCCTCCAAACTGGGGATCCCTGTTAAAATTGGTCTCATGGCTCTCCCCGCTGCAGGTTAAGTCTGTCCAAGGTGACATTAACACCAGGCCAGCCGGCATAGGCATATGGTGATCCCGCAGATACATGGCTAACGCCAGGGTCAGTCCTCCGCCGGCCGAATCCCCAGCCACCACAATCTTTTCCGGTGCATACTGTTTTTCCTCCAACAGCCATCGGTACGCCTCCACTGCATCCATAAGAGCCGCTGGATAAGGATATTCCGGAGCCACCCGGTAATCAATGGTCAGCACATCGCCCCCCATACTTCTCTTGGAATAATAGACCGCAAAATCTCTGTAAATATTTTTCATCGGCCCGATATATCCGCCTCCGTGAAGCTGCAAAATCACCCGCCCTGTGCATACCTGCGCCGGACGCAGATACTCCATAGAAAATTTTTCCATTTCTACGATCTCATACTCATACTCTGCCGGACAAATCCACGCAGGCTCCACAGGATTTTTCCGAAGCTCTCCTGTCTGAATCCGGTGTCCCATGGCCGAATCCATCATATTCTTCATCATGTCCCGCATCAGCTTGCCCCGCAGGCTTACTTTATCTGTCCTCATAAGTTCTCCCAACTGATCATCTTCTCTGATTCTGCCTCTCTCACACATGCAGCCGTCTTAACAGCTCATCTCTCCAATTCCTCTCTCCGGCCAAATAATTCTTAATCTCTCGGGCCGCCTCTCCCCCTGTATGCCCTACCTGCTTTACCATCCGGGATGCTTTGGCCTCCCCGCCTTTCTGCAGAATCAGCACCTTCCGGACGCGGGGATACATATCCCGTTTTTTCGCTGAAGACGGCCCGTTTCCCTCCAACTGTATCCGGACTCCATCTTCCTTCAGCTTGTCAAAAAATGTTCTCTGTAAATGACTGTCTGAAAATACAGAGGTAAAAGTAATCACCACCTCCTGATCATAGGCACAGACGGCGCATTTTACAGGCTGTCTCCTGGATACTCCTATCATCAGATGGAAGCGTTCGATTTCTTTTTCCTGCTCCGGCTCCACCTTAATCACTCCGATATTGGATAACGTCATAGTATAAGCCCGATCCTTCATCCAAAATACCAGATTTAAGGCCAGACTTTTAAGTACCAGAGGAATCACCCGCAGATACCATTTCTTTTCCCGTGATACATTATAAGAAATGCTCTCCTCCAACCGCTTCTTATCAATCTTTCTGTCCATCTGCCGGGAAATCTTTCCAAGAAGCGTCTCAAAGCTTATATCCGGATTCCGGAACAAATGTCCGATCATGGTAACTGCAAAAAAGTTGGCCATGGTCTCCGAGGCGAAAAATGCCCGCAGGTTAATGGGCAGATTCAATACTACCGGTTCAGTCCAAGGCTTTCCGTCCAGATATTCCTGCCAAATGGACCACACCAACACTGCTGCCAGATATTTTGTAATACTAACCCCATACCCATGGCATACTTTCTTCAGCTCATTGGTATTTACATATCCATGAAGCACCTGTCCTGTCCCAAGGGGCAGATAATTCCCCTCCAGACGGTATGCCGGATGAGAACTATACCTGCGCCGCGGAACCTCCCGGTAATTCTCCAGATAACTGTCCACAACGGAAAATTCCTGTTCCATAGGCGTCTTTTCATCCTCAGCCTTCCAAAAACCATCATCTTCCCCATGAATCAACTGCAGATACCGCCCTGTCAGATCCTTTAACATATTCACTGCCCCAAGGCCGTCTGTCAAGGCATGAAAAACCTCCAGATTAATTCTCTTTTCATAATACGTTACCCGAAATAAAAATTTCCGGTTCCCATGAGGATCTATATACCGGCAGGGATACGTACTCTCCCTCTGTACTTGGGGAACCTTCTTATTCTCCTCAAAATAATACCAGAAAAGCCCCTTTCTAAGTCTTACCCGAAAATTCCGGATATGGGGCAGAATATCCTCCAAAGCCTGCTGCAATACCTCCGGCTTCACCTGCTCCTTTAATGTTACAGAAAGCCGAAACACCTGGCTCATATTTTCATTGGCAATCACAGGGAAAATCTTCGCCGTATTGTCCAATCTTCTCCACTGACCATTTAATACCTTCTTATTCATCATTTTGCCCATTCCTTTCCAGGATACAAACATGTTTTGAATACTTAGTCAAATCCCTGCTATCTCCCTTTTTTAACCTTCCTCTCCTCATCACTGCTTACGGATTTCTTACTAAACAGTATCATCTTCATTCTATAACGTTCCCTATTTCCCCAGTTCAATACTATCTCAAAACTCTAAAATCATATCATACCACACAGCCCCTCCATGAACCGAATTGGAAATTCCTAAGTTCCGGTACCCGAATCTCTCATAAAAGCCGATCAGCCGCTCCTTACAGGTCAATATCAGCCCTTTGCGTCCCTTGTTCCTTGCCTCCTCAATCAGATGCTCCATCAACTGTCCTGCTAATCCTTTATGCTGCCACTCCGGCACTACATCCAGGCCAAAAATACTCTGATAAGCTCCGTCCGGCTCATGATATCCTGTATCCTCAAACATCTCATCATGAATGGTTCTGGCATTCGTTACACATCCGTTGATAAAACCTACAATTTGCCCGTCTTTCTCTGCCACAAAAAAACTCTCTGGAAATACCTGTATTCTTTGCGCAAAAGAAGCCCGGGCCGCAGCCTCTGCTTCTGGAAAACAGACTGCCTCCACCCGGGCCACGGCATCCAGATCTTCCGGCACTACCTGCCTGATGATAATATCCATGCCATTCTACTCCTTATTGTTTCTTTCATTATAGCCGTTCAAATACCTCCTAAACGGCTTCCTTTCACTTTCCCTGCTCCAAAATCCTAAAATAATATCCCACCCCCCATTTGGTATGTACATATCTGGGCTCACTGGGGCTGGGCTCTATCTTTTCCCGCAGCCGCCGCACATGCACATCTACTGTGCGCACATCTCCTGACTCGCTGGCCTTATTCCCCCACACAAGAGATAACAGCATCTCCCGGCTGTACACCTTATTAGGATTGCTTACAAAAAGATCCAAAAGGTCAAATTCCTTAGCTGTCAGATTAATCTCCCTTTCTCCGATAAATACCCGTCTTCCCTCCTGATCCAGCTTCAAATCTCCTGCTGTGATCATTCGGTTTTCCTGCTTTCCTCCCTTACCGGACTTTCTGGCATTCCGGCGCATGATAGCCTTGATCCGCGCTTTGACTTCCAAAATATTAAAAGGCTTTGTAATATAATCATCCGCGCCATATTCCAGCCCTAAGATTTTATCCATATCACCGCCTTTGGCCGTAAGCATAATGATCGGCATCTCAGAAAATTCCCGAATAGCCTGACATACCTCAAACCCATCAAACTTAGGAAGCATCACATCCAGCAATACCACATCATATTCATTCTGCTTTGCCAGATGGATCGCTTCCTCCCCGTCATATGCACAATCTACTTCCATTCCATCCTGCTCCAGACTGAAACGGATACCCTTTACAATCAGCTTCTCATCATCCACTACCAAAATCTTTGCCATGACTTCCCTTACCTCCCCCATTCTCTGTCTGAATCCCTTTCTTTATCTGCCCCAATCCCACTCTGTAAGCAACTGTTCGGAATGGAATTATTTCCTAATGCAGATTTATCCTTGGGAACACTCTGCTGTCACACAATGATGTCGTCTTTTATTTTCTGAAATGCCGCATCCTTGATACCGGAAATCTCCATAATATCCTCAATGCGTCCAAACCCGCCCCGTTCTTCCCGATAACGGATAATGTCTTCAGCCCTGGCTTCCCCGATTCCGCGAAGGGTCATCAGTTCTTCTTTTGTCGCTGTATTCAGATTCACTTTTTCGGAAGATGGTAAACCTCTGCTTCCTGGCAGCATACCTGTATCTGTACGGTTTCCCGGCTGCCCGCTTTCTCCATGACTTCCAGCCTGAACGCCGGTTCTGGCTGTCCACTCTGTATCCGGCACCTGCTCTTGGTCTGGTACTTCCAGTCTCATACCATCCCAAACCGGCTCTGCCAAATTCAGATAATCCTCAGCCGCCTTATCAGTGAAGCCTCCTGCCATTTTAATGGCTTCAAAAACCCTCTGGCCCTCTTTCAGCTCATAAACTCCAGGATTTTCCACTTGTCCGCATACATGGACAAAACAAGAACTCTCCGGCTTCTCCTGTACGGACGGCATTCCCTGCTCTGTGAAAGCCTCTGACTCACCCAAAATACTCTGGTCTTTCAAATGCTCTGACCTTCCCAAAGCTTCATCACCTGCCAAAGCTACTGATGCATTCAGGGCATTCTGTTCTGTCAAAGCTTCTGATACATCCAGTTCTTCCTGTCCTGCCTGCATTCCTGCCCCGATTTTTCTTTGCCTATCTTCCTCTGCTGTTAAAATGATCTCTCCTTTTCCAGCCGCACCGCAGCTATGAGAAAATCCGGCTGCGGCCAGAAACACAGTAATTGTTAACGCTTTACCATATCTCTTTCTATTCTTTCTATTCATGTTCTTCTCTCCTATCCGAGAGAATCCCAAATTCAGCCTAGTACTATTCTACCGAAAGATACCCTTAAATACAAGTACAAATTTTCGGTTAAATCAACTATTTCTCCAAAAAGCATCCCGTCTCGTGGGAGTAGATCACCCCCACTGCCTGCAGATAAGCATAAATAATCGTAGTTCCCACAAATTTCATCCCACGTTTTTTCAGATCCTTTGACACCTTGTCCGAAAGCTCTGAACAGGTTTTTCCTTTCTCATAAATCACTTCTCCCTCTGTCCATTGCCAGAGATAATTCGAAAAGCTCTGAAACTCCCTCTGAATCTCACGAAACACCCAGGCATTTTTTACTGCTGCCTGGATTTTCCTCCTGTTGCGGATTATTCCAGGATTCTTCATCAGCTTTTCCACATCATCTTCCTGATACCCGCACACCATCTCCAAATCAAAATTATCAAAAGCCAACCGGAACGCCTCTCTTTTATTCAGAACACACTCCCATGACAATCCGGCTTGAAAGCCCTCCAGCACAAGCATTTCAAACAGCAGGCGGTCATCATATACAGGAACTCCCCACTCCTTGTCATGGTAATGGATATACGTCTCATTCTTCGGGTTAGCCCACCAGCATCTTATCTTCTTATCCTTCCACTCCATGAAATATGCTCTCCCATTTGTCCTTTCTTAAGATATTGTATTTTTTACTTTCAACCTGCAAAAATCCCTTCCGCATAATTCACCGAAGCCATGGCATCCCTGCAGTACTGATCCGCTCCCATGGAATCTGCATATTCCTTCGTCAGTACAGCTCCTCCCACCATCACCTTTACCCAGGGCGTCCTTTTGTGAAGCAGCCGAATTGTTTCTTCCATGCTGGGTACGGTTGTTGTCATCAGCGCACTGAGGCCCACAAGCTTTACCTGTCTCTCCTCTGCCAGATCCACAATCCTTTTGGGCGGCACATCCTTTCCTAAATCCAACACCTCATATCCATAATTCTCCAGAAGAACTTTCACAATATTTTTGCCGATATCATGAATATCCCCTTTCACCGTGGCCAGGATAATTTCCCCCTTTTTCTCCTGTTCCCCGCCTGATGCCTGCAGACTTTCCCGAACAAGCTCAAACGCTGCCTTGGCTGCCTCTGCGCTCATGAGAAGCTGAGGAAGAAAAATCGTCCCTGCCTCAAAGCCTTTTCCCACTCGATCCAGGGCAGGAATCATCTCCTGATTGATCAAGTCCATAGGCTCCCGAACTTCCAAAAGCTCCCGAACCGCCCGAACTGCCTGCTCCTTTAATCCCCGCTCAATGCCGGACGCCAAAGGAGAGCTTTCATTGCTCTTGCCGCTCTCTGCACCGCCTGCCTTTTTGGTCTCAGCAGCCGCCTTCCGTCTGGCCGCCTCATCCGCATATGCCTGAATGTAATCCCCGCACCGATCATCGAATCCCCTCAGCGCCCTAAAGCTGTGATACACCCTCATCATGGCATCAGAATTTGGGTTAATAATGGCAGCATTCAATCCATTCTCCAGCGCCATGGCAAAAAAGGTCCCATTAATATTTTCCCTCACCGGAAGTCCAAAGGAAATATTAGACACTCCAAGAATCGTCTTTCCCCCCAGTTCCCCGCGCACCCTGCGCACAGTCTCCAAGGTAGTTACTGCCCCCTGGCTGTCTGAACTGATGGTCATACACAAAGCATCAATTACAATATCCTCTGGCCCGATGCCATATTCAGCCGCTGTACGGTAAATCTTCTCAGCCACCTGGAGCCGTGCCTCAGCCGTCTCCGGAATACCATCTTCGTCCAGAGCCAGGGCCACCACCACACCACCGTATTTTTTCACCAGAGGAAAAACTTCCCTCATAGACTCCTCTTTGCCGTTGACTGAATTAATCAAAGGCTTTCCGTTGTACACCCGCATCGCCCGCTCCATGGCTTTCAGATCCGAGGTATCGATCTGCAGAGGCAGCTCAATAATACTCTGAAGCTCCTTTACAACCTCCTCCATCATAGACGGCTCATCGATCTCCGGCAATCCCACATTTACATCCAGCACATGGGCCCCATGTTCCTGCTGGGAAACCCCTTCCTGAAGAATATATTCCAGATTATGATCCCGTAATGCCTGTTTAAACTTTGATTTGCCGGTGGGATTGATCCTCTCCCCGATAATCACAGGATCTCTGTCAATCTCCACTGCCTGGGCAAAAGACGAGACTACGGTCCTGCCTTTTCTTTTTATCGGAACCGGCTCTATCCCCTTACAGCATTCAACAGTCCGGCGAATATGCTCCGGCGTAGTTCCGCAGCAGCCTCCCACCACTCTTGCACCCATGCAGGCCATCTCCTTCATCCGATCTGCAAAGGTGTCTGCATCAATGTCATATACTGTCTGTCCGTTTTCACTGCGGGGCAAGCCTGCATTGGGATTCACGATCACAGGGATTGACGCAAGACTTAGTATCTCCTTTACGATTCCCTTCATCTGCACTGGCCCTAAGCCGCAGTTGATTCCCAGAGCATCCACTCCCAGCCCCTCTAACATGGCAATCACCGAGGCTGGGGTTCCTCCTGTCAGAAGCTTTCCCTTTTCATCAAAGGTCATGGTCACAAAAATCGGAAGATCACAGCTTTCCTTTGCCCCGAGCACAGCAGCCTTTGCCTCATAACTGTCACTCATGGTCTCGATCAGAATCAGATCTGCCCCTTCCTTAGCACCTGCTGACGCTATCTGCCCAAACAGCCGAACCGCATCCTCAAAATCAAGGTCCCCCAAAGGCTTTAAAAGCTTCCCTGTAGGGCCCATATCCAGTGCAATAAACCCATCCCTTCCGCTTAACCGGATAGCCTCCCGACCGTTTCGCACTGCTGCCCTGATTACATCCTCCACCAAAAATCCTGACCCTTCATGATACTTAATTCCATCTACCCCAAAGGTATTGGTGGTCACAATATCCGCCCCTGCCTCCAAATAGGCCCTGTGAATCTCCACTAAAACTTCCGGGTGTGTGATATTCCAGGTCCCGGGCAGCTCTCCCGGCTTTAATCCTCTGGCCTGCAGAAGACTTCCCATACCACCGTCGCAGAATAATATCCTCTCCTGTATCGCCTCTCTGATGTTCATAATCGTCTCCTCTCTACCTGCGGTATGCGCAATCCTCTTTCCCACACGCCTCACATCCTTGGACACTGCAAATCCTGGGCTTTCTGCTCAGCCCCATCACCGCTGTCACAGACTTAGACGGGGCCATCAAAAGGCTGTCCGTCAAGGTAACTCCAATCCTTTTACTCATCTCTAACGCTGCTCCGATCTCTTTCTGACATTTCAGCGGGAAATCCCCATAACCCGGGCTGAACCGGGGACGCATATACCATCCCTTCTCCTGATATTCCTGCCGCAGCGCTTCATTTTTCCAGTCACAATAGGTTTCCAACATGGCGGCTGACGCTGCCTGCAGAACCACTGCCCTGCTCATCTTAAGCCGCCCGTATCGATGCAGAAGTATATCCACCCCACTGCCTAATGTAGCTCCAAATACAAGGATTTGCTGGCAGTCCTTTAAATTCTTTTCCAGATTTTTGCTCCTTGTCTGTACAAAAGTCATATCCAGCACATGATCCTGAATGTTAAGCGGATACTCCCTCCAAACGGATCTTGCCGCTGCCGCCTGTTCCAGCTCTCTTTTGCACTCCTGTATCAGCTTGTCAACATTTTCTGGAATTTCCTGTCCCCGATGTCCCAGGTAGCGCAGAATCTCCTTGTCGTTCCAGGGAAAGCACTTCCCTGTGCCGAGCCATTTTTCCATCCTGTCCATTGATTTAAACTACCATTCCTTACCGCAGTATTTCTGACAAATTCTCCTGAATCCTTGCCGCAACATCCGGCTTATTCATAGAATAAATATGAATTCCATTGACCCCATTGGCAATCAGGTCTATGATCTGCTCCGCAGCATATGCAATTCCCGCCTGCTTCATAGCTGCCGGATTATCCCCGAACCGATCCACAATGGCCTTAAATCGGGCAGGCAGATAAGTCCCTGACATAGAACAGATTCTCTTGATCTGCGCCTTGTTTGTTACCGGCATAATCCCGGCAATCACCGGAACAGTTACTCCTGCCTCCCGAATCCGATACAGATAATTATATAAAATATTATTATCAAAAAACATTTGGGTTGTGACAAAATCACAGCCCGCCTCCACCTTTTCTTTGAGATAATGAATATCCTGCGCCTTATTCACAGACTCCACATGTCCCTCTGGATAGCATGCTGCCCCAATACAGAAATCCCCTATTCTGCGGATCTCTCCAATCAGCTCAGAAGCATAATGATAATCTTTCTCCACCTGCCCGTCACCAGGAATATCTCCCCGCAGTGCAAGCACATTTTCAATGCCCCTGGCTTTTAATTCCTCCAAAACAGAAACAACTTTTTCCCTGGTGGACGACACACAGGTCAAATGAGCCAGCGGCGTCACCCCCTGAGCCTGCACGGTAGCTGCAATATCCACTGTATAGCGGCTGGTTCCCCCACCTGCCCCATAGGTCACACTCATGAATGCCGGCTTTAACTTAGCAATCTCTATGGCAGCATGTTCCACTGATTCATATCTATCCTCTGTCTTAGGCGGAAATACCTCAAAAGACAGGGTAGGCTCCCCTTTGGAAAGGATCTCTCTGATTTTCAACTGACTTTACCTCCTTTAGTATAGCCTTTTTCTTCTTTATCTCATACACCTGCTGTATTGTATAAATCTCTCCATCCATAAATCCTGATCATATACCCATACCCCCATAAACCTGATGCTTTGCTGACATACTCCTGCTATTTCAGGACAGTTCCCAATCAGTGAACAAATCCGCATCCCCTTGGTCATCCCCCCACAGGCTGATAGAAAAATAATATTCATCCTCAAAGCAATAGCCCCAGATAGAAACATTTCCTGCTATCAGCCGATAGCCATCTCCGATATTTAAAACATCCGGCATATTCCTTTTTACGGAAAACGACCACATTCCTTCTGGTAAACCGCTTCCTTCCTCAAGCTGCTCCAAAAGCTCCACAGACAAACTGACCAGTTCCTCCTTATCCCTTACCATCAGCTCTATGCCATGAAGCTTTTCGGTGGCAGTGTCATAATCCAGCTCCACATATTCTTTATCCCCCCACCAGCCATCCGAGTCCCCCAAAACATAGCGGAAATATGTGGAATATTCCGATGACACCACATTCCCATCATCATCCAGCGTTTCCACATTATATGAATCCTGTCTGATCTGGGCTGCAGAATAACCATGTTTTTCCAAAACCCGGCTGGCCCTCTCCTTCATTTCCAACTGAGAAATATTAAAATGTCCCAGCTCATTGCAGGCTGTCCCTGCGGCAATCACATCCTCGTCTTCCACATATTTAAAATACTGATCATCCTCAAAGTCCCAGTCTTCTCCATATTCCCAGTCTTCCTCATATCCCCAATCATCTCCATATTCCCACTCCTCCTCATATTCCCATTCCTCCTCCCCATACAGATCAGCCCTTTCTTCAGCCTGTTCTAAATGAGAATACAAATTAGATATCGTCTTGTTGCGGGCTGCTCCCACAAAAGACTTTACGAGAAAAGCAGCCGTAACCACCACTGTCATGGCCACAAATACCCATAGAATCTCTTTCGGCTCCCTGCGCAGTTCTCTCCCCGGGCCAGACGTTTCATTCAAAACCGGCGGCACAAGGGCATCCTGCGAAATCCACCCTGCTGTATTTACATCTTCAGGAAAAGGCTGTTTTTGTTTTTCTCTTTCAGTAAAATCCCGCTCCCGGCTGCTTTCCCCTATACCATGATAGCTGCATTGCTTCTCCCCTTTAGGATGGCTCTCATTCAAATAATAAGCTGCACTCTGCACCTCACGGCCCTTCACCCAGCTTTTACAATTCCTGCAATAATGAGGATACTTCATCACATGATCACAGATCGGACATATCTTTTGCAGCATTTTGAATCCCTCCTTAGGCTTCCTCCCAAATCTTCTCCAAGTATACCATACTTCCTCCAAATTTTCTATTTGATATATTTTTAACAAAGTTGTTCCTTTTTCCACTTTTTCCTTGCATTTTTCCATTCCTGTGGTATACTGTGAAAGTCTCGAATTCTTGTTGTAGGACTGCGCACTTGCTGCGCTGATCGTATGACGCGCCGAAATGCCCGTTTTTGGCATTTTGTGTACATCCGTCAAAGGCTCTCAAAGTAAACCTGCTTTCCTTTATGGTGAGCTTCACGAGCCTGACATCATTAAAATAACTGCTTTGACTTGGGATGTCAAATGTGTGCCGTTTCCCGCCTATCCTGCGCTGCAGTGCCTTAGAAATTCCGGTAAATCAATATACCATCCGGAACTGCTATAAACTGCTTCTTACGCTGCCTGCAGGAATACTATCCGGCAAACCGCCGGGACAATCAAAAAGGAGACCCTGACATGGCACACATAACCGTAAAAGAATTTCTGAAAAAGAAAAATGTCAACATTACTGTCAAAACCTATCTCATCGACGCATTAGGCGCCATGGCCTTCGGCCTGTTCGCTTCCCTGCTTATCGGAACCATCTTCGGAACCTTGGGAGAGAAAACCCAGATTCCCCTTTTCAACACAATAGCAGAATACTGTAAAAGCGCCACAGGAGCCGCATTGGGCGTATCCATTGCCCATGCCTTAAAAGCGCCTCAGCTTGTACTCTTTTCCGCCGCCACAGCAGGCATTGCCGGCAACGCCTTAGGCGGACCGGTCGGCGCCCTTGTTTCCACTGTCATTGCTGCAGAGGCAGGCAAACTGGTGTCTAAAGAAACACGCATAGATATTTTAGTCACTCCTGGCATTACCATCATCTGCGGTGTTCTGACGGCACAATTTGTAGGGCCTGGAGTATCTGCCTTTATGACTGCTTTCGGCAATCTGGTAAAAACTGCCACTGAAATGCAGCCCTTCTTTATGGGCATCCTGGTATCCGCCCTAATAGGCATTGCCCTGACACTTCCGATCAGCAGTGCTGCCATCTGCATTATGTTAAGTCTGGATGGCCTTGCCGGAGGAGCTGCTACAGCCGGATGCTGTGCACAGATGATAGGATTTGCCGTCCTGAGCTTTCAAGTCAACGGCGTAGGCGGACTTTTGGCTCAGGGACTTGGCACCTCCATGCTGCAGATGGGCAACATTGTGAAAAATCCCCGGATCTGGCTTCCCCCCACCTTAGCCTCCATAATCACCGGCCCTGTAGCTACCTGTCTTTTTAAAATGGAAAATATCCCTGCCGGCTCCGGCATGGGCACCTGCGGACTGGTAGGCCCCATTGGCGTATATACTGCCATGGATGGTGGCAGCCAGATGTGGCTCGGAATCCTGCTGGTATGTTTCCTGCTTCCTGCCATCCTCACCTGGATCTTCGGCAAAATACTTTTTCGTCTTCAATGGATTCATCCTGAAGACTTAAAACTGGATCTATAAACAGCAGAGCAAAAACACTGTCAGAAACACAAACTTCAAAAAGGAGCCCTTCCTCTAAAAACCAGGAATGGCTCCTTTTTTATACAATACCCTTATTCTTCCATCAGCACCTCAATAGCCCGCAAAACCTGATTATCCCTCTCTAAAGGAATCTCAAATGCCCCTTTCAAATCCTCTGGAATCTCCTGCTCCACTTCCACATCCGGCTCCAATCCTTTTTTATGCAAATCTACGCCTCCGGGAGTATAATAATGAGAAACCGTCATTTTTACAGCCGACCCGTCCTCTAACTGGACCAGACTCTGGACAATCCCTTTTCCAAAGGATGTGGTTCCTACCAGCTTAGCATAGCCATAATCCCGTACCGCACCGGCAAACACCTCGGATGCACTGGCTGAGTTGCCGTTTATCAGCACCACCATGGGAATGTTCAGCTCATGTCCGTCTTTTTTGGGATACCTGGGATCCCTCTGGCCTGTGTCAGACTCAAAGCAGATCTCCCCGCCTTTGCTGAAATACCTGTCTCCCCTGCCGTTTTTATCCGAGGTAGCCACAATCGTCCCTTTCAGCTTATCCTCTGGCAGAATATAGGCAGCCATCTCTACCACTGCATCCAATACACCGCCTGGATTATCCCGCAGATCAATGATCAGCCGTTCCATACCTTGTTCCTCTAAAGAATTGATGGCATCCTTAAACTGATCCCCTGTCACAAGCTCAAACTGAGTCACCAGAATATAACCAATATTATTCTCCAGCATCTTAGATTCCACTGTCGTCACTTCTACAATTCTACGCTGGATATGAAGCTTTACTTCCTCACCGTCCCGCAGCACGGTAATGTCCACATAAGTGTTTTCTGCCCCCCGGATTTCCTGCTGTACCAGCACATCCAACTCAAAATCCGATGCCAGGGCTTCCCCTACTTTATAGAGAATATCGCCCTTTTTCATCCCGGCTTCCTCTGCCGGAGAGCCCTGAAATACCCGCAGGGCTGTAATTAATCCTGAGGAAATGTTCTGGCTTACCAAAACACCGATTCCACAGTAGACTCCTTCTGTCTCCTCTGTCAGAGTCTCATATTCCTCCTGTGTATAATACACCGTATAAGGATCCTCTAAACCAGACAGAAGCCCTTTGTAGATCCCTGCCTCCATCTGCTCCTTGTCAATATCATCTTCAAACAGAAAATATCGATCCACTAACTGCTGCAGGGTTTCAATCTTCTGATTTACCTGCTCCATATCTATTTGTTCTGTTCCTTGGGAATCCTCCTCCATCTGAACCTGAGCTTGATTATCCATAACTGTCTGCCCAATCAGGTTAATACCTGCCGCAATTCCTACAATAATCAGCCCGGCAAAGGCAGTCACCAGAGAACCTACCAGCACGCCTTTCCAGAACTTCCCCTTTGTTCTCACTTCGTTTTCCACTCTTAACTCCTACTCTCTATGATTATTTATCAACCAATGCAATACCAGAGCATTTTTCAAACACACTCTACGGGCTGACATAGTTACTTGGATTCACATACTGTCCATTGGCGCGGATCCCAAAATGCAGATGAGGTCCTGTAGAGTATCCTGTGGATCCAACCTTTGCTATGGTCTGTCCCTGGATCACATCCTGACCCTCTGATGCTAAAAGCTGGGAGCAATGCATATAGACGGTGTACACCCCTCCGCCGTGATTAATCATAATATAATTCCCCGCCGAATAGCTGTATGTAGCAATCACCACAGTCCCGGAAGCTGCTGCCAATATCCCGCTGCCGGAAGCCGCTCCAATGTCAATCCCCTGATGATTAGAAGAAGCCCCTGCTGTTGGGGAGGTCCTTGACCCGAATTCAGAGGTAATTCGGCTGCTGGCAGGACAGGGCCATATAAACTTAATATTCCCAAGACTTACCGTATTATACTTTTTCCCGGCTGCTTCTGCTGCCTTCCTTGCTTCTTCCTCTTTTCTCTTGATCTCCGCCTCAAGCTGCTTTACTTTGTTTTCCTGTGCCTGAATATCTTTTTCGTATGCACTGATTTGCCCCTCAGCCACATGAATCTGGCTTTCAAAATTCTTAAGCTCCTGATTCTTCTGGGCCAGCAGCGTCTCCACAGACTGCTGTTTTGCTTCTGTCTGCTCCTGGAGAGAAAGAAGCGCCTCATGCTCCTGATTCAACTGCTGTTCATGAGCAGCCACTTCCCTTCTGGTATCCTCATACTCATAAAGCTTTTTCCGGTCATATTCGGCAATCTGCTGAACATATTCCGCTCGGTTCATAAGCTGTACCAGATCCTTAGACTGAAGCAGCATATCAAGATAATTGGTCTGCCCTCTCTCGTACATATATTTTATGCGGAGCTTCATGGCTTCATACTGATCTGCCTCCACTGCTTTTGCCGCCTCAAGCTCCTGCTTAGCCGTCTCAATGTCTGCCTCTTTGTGCACAATCTTATCTGACAGCTCCTGCAGCTCCTCATTCAGCACAGCCAGGCTGCCGTCTAACTCCCGAACATAAGCCGCAGCATCCTTTTTTAAGCTTTCCAGCCCCTTTAAGGTAGCCTCCACCTTCTTTTTTTCTTCTTCCAGGCTGCTGGCTTTTCTTTTGGCATCCTCCACATCCTTTTTCGTGCCATAAGCCGGACTGATCAGAATCAATGCTGCAGCAGCCGCTGCCCACAAAAACAGCCCAAACCGCTTTAAGCCTCTGGCTTTTTTCCATCTCATAGCCTACACCCTCAGATATTTTCGTATAGTAAAAAAGCTTCCGAAAAAACCGATACCCACGCCAAGACTCATAGCCACCACAATCATGACCGGAAAAATCTCCTCCATGGGAAGAAACATCAAAATTCCTGACAGAATCTGAAACCGGCCTGCCAGGTAAGAAACCGAACGAGTATACAGCACATAAATCCCAGCCAGCGGAATTCCGGCTCCAATGAGTCCGATCAATAGTCCCTCCACCAGAAAAGGCGCCCGAATCATGTAATTTGTAGCGCCGATCAGACGCATAATCTGACTCTCTTGTTTTCTAAAAGCAGCTGTCACAGAAATCGTATTTCCAATCAAAAACATGGCTACCAACAGCAGGACCCCTGTAATTACCAGCGACAAAATCCCCACCATTCGGTTAAATCCCGCAAATCCGGCTGCTACTGTATTGGAATAATTTACCTGACGCACTCCCTCAAGTCCCTGCAAGTACGCCACAAACCTGTCCTGGGCCGCAATATCATATAGATGGATTTCATAACTTGCAGAGCCTGCTAACGGATTATCCTGGGCAAATCCTTCTGCTAAATCCTCATGACCGGCAAAATAATCCATCCTAAAGGTTTCCCATGCTTCCTGAGGAGACACATAGACCATCTCCTTCACCTCACTGCGCCCTCCAATGGCAGCCCCCAACGCGAGAATATCCGTCTCACTCAGATTCTCCTCAAATAAGACGGTGATTCCCACGGTACTCTCCATATTTTTTATCATAAACTGAATATTGGTGATAATAGAAAAAAACAGACAGAATAAAAATACACAGGCAGAAATCGTGGCAATAGAAGCCAGAGAAAACCAGATATTTCTGCATATATTTTTTATTCCCTGCTTCAAACAATACCAGAACACGCTAATCCGCATGGCTGCTCCCATCCTTTATCTCATCACTAATAACCCTCCCTCGATCCATGGTAATCACCCGTCCTCTAATCTGCTCTACAATCTCCTGACTATGGGTAACTACCACTACGGTGGTCCCCATCTGGTTAATATCCAGCAGAAGCTTCATGATCTCCACCGCATTCTGGTGATCCAGATTGCCCGTAGGCTCATCCGCCAAAAGCACCTCCGGCTGGTTGATCAGCGCACGGGCAATCGCTACCCGCTGCTGCTCCCCGCCGGACAAATGCTGAGGCATGGCCTTATACTTGGAAGAAAGTCCCACCAGCTTCAGCATCTCCGGCACAGACTCCCGAATCGCCCGAAAAGGGACTCCCACCACTCTCTGGGCAAAAGCCACATTTTCAAACACATTCCGATCATTCAGAAGTCGGAAATCCTGAAATACAATTCCCAGGGTCCTTCGATATTTTGGAATATGACGCCTCCGCATGTTCTGCAGCATAATATCATTAACAATGATCTCTCCAGAGGTAGGTTCTTCTTCCTTGATTATCAGACGCAGAAGCGTCGTCTTGCCGGATCCGCTGCGCCCCATAATAAACACAAATTCCCCGTCTTCAATGGTGATATTCACATCCCGCAAGGCCCGGTTCCCGGTTCCATATGTCTTGCTAACATCTAAAATTTCTATCATAAATGTCCTTAAAAGTCCTGATTTTCCATATATTTCATGTATTTTACTACCATTAAGGCAATCTTAAAGGTAATGGCATCCTCAAACACCCGCAGGTCAAGGCCTGTACTCTTCTGCAGTTTGTCCAACCGGTACACCAGAGTATTTCTGTGAATATAAAGCTGTCTGGATGTCTCAGACACATTCAGGCTGTTCTCAAAAAACTTATTAATGGTGGCCAGAGTCTCCTCGTCAAAATCATCTGGTGACTTATTCTCAAACACCTCCCGGATAAACATCCGGCACAGTGGAAGGGGAAGCTGATAGATCAGGCGGCCTATGCCCAAATTACTGTATGCCACCACATTCTTGCCGCTGTAGAAGATCTTTCCCACATCCAGAGCCATCTTCGCTTCCTTGTAAGACCGGGACACTTCCTTAATATCTCCCACAATGGTGCCGAAGGACACATGAACCTTGGTCATGGCCTCTGTATTCAGCATATCCAGCACCATATTAGCAGTCTTTTCCAAATCTTCATAATCTTCCGCAGGCTTTACCTCTTTTACCAGGATAATGTTCTTCTCATCCACCGCAGTGATAAAATCCTTGGTTTTAGCGGCAAACAGGCTGCGCACAGTCTCTAATGCGTTCACGTCCTTCTCGTGCTTAGTCTCAATCAAAAACACTACCCGGCGCACATTGGTCTCAATATGCAGCTTCTTGGCCCTGTTGTAAATATCCACCAGCAGCAAATTGTCTAACAACAGGTTCTTTATAAAGTTATCCTTATCAAACCGCTCCTTGTAAGCTACCAAAAGGTTCTGCACCTGAAAAGCTGCCAGCTTACCTACCATATACACATCATCACTGCCGCCTCTGGCCAGCAAAATATACTCTAGCTGGTGCTCGTCAAATACCTTAAAAAACTGATACCCCTGAATCACCTGACTGTCTGCCGGTGAATCCACAAAAGACAGGATGGAGCTTTCATATTCTTCCGCCTCTGGAAATGTTGAGGCAAGCACCTTTCCCTCGGTGTCGCAGATACAAAGGTCAATTCTTGTAATTCCCTTTAAACCTTCAATAGTTGTTTGAAGAATCTGATTTGAAATCATGGTCTACGCTCCTCTTCTTCGAAATTTTGTCCTTTTTTTATATCTTAATGCAAAGTGGAAAAAAAAGCAAGCGAGTATGAGTACTCGCCTGCCCTTTTCACCATTTTTTCACATATTTTATTTATACGGACAGCATATTAGTTGGTAACAACCTGCTCGGTTTCCTTATCAAATACATGCACCTTGCTCAAATCCATAGCAAGTCTGATGGTGTCACCTGGCCGTGCGGTAGTTCTCGGATTCACTCTTGCGGTGCAGTTGGTCTCCTGCAAATCAAAGTACAGATAAACCTCAGCGCCCAACAGCTCGTATACACGAACCGTAGCAGAGAACACGCTGTCAGGAGAAGCTTTCAGATACGCTTCCTCATCATGAAGATCCTCAGGACGGATACCTAAGGTAACAACCTTTCCTACATAACCCTTCTGATCCAGAATCTTTCCTTTTTCCTCCGGCAGAGTAATAGTATTTCCGTCAAAGGTCAGGGTTACACCGCTGCCGGTTTTGCCTACCGTAGCATCCACCAGATTCATCTGAGGAGCGCCGATAAATCCGGCTACGAACTTATTGCAGGGCTTGTCATACAGATTCTGAGGAGAATCTACCTGCTGAACAATACCGTCCTTCATGACAACGATTCTGGTACCCAGAGTCATAGCCTCTGTCTGGTCATGGGTTACGTAAATGATAGTAGCCTGCAGTCTTTGATGCAGCTTGGAAATCTCAATACGCATCTGTCCTCTCAGCTTTGCATCCAGGTTGGACAGCGGCTCGTCCATAAGGAATACTTTGGGGCTGCGGACAATGGCACGACCCATAGCCACACGCTGTCTCTGACCACCAGACAGAGCCTTAGGCTTACGATCTAATAAATGGGACAGATCCAGGATTCTTGCAGCCTCCTGCACCAGCTTATCAATCTCATCTTTAGGAACCTTTCTCAGCTTCAGTCCAAATGCCATATTGTCATATACAGACATATGAGGATACAGAGCATAGTTCTGGAATACCATTGCAATATCTCTGTCCTTTGGCTCTACGTCATTAACCAGCTTTCCGTCGATATACAGCTCGCCGGAAGAAATATCTTCCAAACCGGCAACCATACGCAAAGTAGTGGACTTACCACATCCTGACGGTCCTACAAAAATAATAAATTCCTTATCTGCAATCTCCAGGTTGAAATCCTTAACTGCTACGTATCCATTCGGATAAGACTTTGTAACATTTCTTAATGACAGACTAGCCATATTCTTCTTTCCTCCTGATCCTAAGTTCTTGTCTTGTGATTGATCGGGCATTCCCAAATTGCCCCTGCATTTGTTGCTTTCTTTACTATACAATATTCAGAATATTTTCGCCATGTGGCAAATTACCAAAAACCCATTTTCAAATTTGTAGATTCTGCCCATGTCATAAAAAAAATGCTAAAAATCACAAAAGCGGATTCAAAAGAACCCGCTTTTCATGTATAACTTCATAATTCTCCACAAAAAAATACTGCCTGTTTTTTTATCATCATAAAAACTTGTGAATCCTGCCCAACGCCTGTCTGTTCTTCTTGTATAAATTCCTCTGAATTTCAGACAATTCTTAAAATTCTTAAGATATCTTTCTGGCCAGGATATTCACCCAGCGTTCCTCACTATTACGGCTTTCATTGTCACCAATCCATAGCTTCTTAATCTCAAGCCGCCCTGTCTCCCGCAATATCCGTTCCAGCTTCTCCTCTGTATACTCACAAATATACTGTTCCCCCCGAAAGCCTTCAAAATCTCCTTCCTTAAACGACAGGAACAAGACACCCTTTTGACACATAGCGTCAATGAGCCTTTCCAAAATTCCCTTCAGCTCCTTTTCCGGCACATGAATCAAGGCTCCGCATCCCCATATGCCGTCAAATACCTCGTCAAACTCCATGTCCTCATAGGCCATCTGCAGCACCTCGATGCCTGTATGTATTTCGGCCAGCTTGCACATCTCCTCAGAGGCATCCAGCGGCGTTACATCATATCCCAGCTCATAAAATGCCAGACTATCCCTGCCTGAGCCGCAGCCCAAATCCAAAATGGTATCTCCCTCCTCCAAATATTTAAGAAATCTCCGGTGCAGATCCTCCATGTCCAGCTCCGCAGTATCTTCAAAAATCTTTGCTGCATACTTATTATAATACTCAATCGTATCCAAAGCAATCCTCCTGTTATGCCCGTTCAATGGTTTTCTCCGTAATCCGGATCCTTCCTTCCTTTAAAAGCCTTCCCACAGCGCGCTTGAAAGCATTTTTACTCATTTTCATTTCCCTGAGAATGGTCTCCGGCCTTGCCTTATCATTAAAAGGCAATACCCCGCCGAACTCCTCCACAGCTTTCATCACCAGCTCTGCGTCTGTGTCCATCTGCTTGTAAGCCTTCTGCCGCGGACTTAAATCCAGCTTGCCGTCATCACGGACTTTAACCACCCGCGCCTCCACCTTATCTCCGGGACGAAACTCTCCATACATCTCCCGCTTGGGGATCAGGCCATAATACTGATTATCCACTGCTACAAAGGCTCCCAGGTTCTCATTAATTTCATAAATAGTACCGCTTACCCTGTCATCCTTTTTGTAAGGAGACTCTGCGCTCATATAAGAATAAACGTTCATGGTAGCGGCAAGACGCCGGCTCTTGTCCACATAAAGCGCCACCAGGCACAGCTCTCCTTCCTGTACTTTATGATTCTGTTCCTTAAAAGGAAGCAGCAAATCTTTCTCTAATCCCATATCCAGAAATGCTCCTACCCTTGCAACATCCTTTACCTGCAGTACTGCTACCTCCCCCACCTGCAGCTTTGGCGTCCCGGTTGTTGCAATCAGCCGGTCCTCTGAATCCTTATAGATAAAAACCTCCAGCGTATCTCCAGGTCTTGTCCCATCCGGAACCTGCTTTTTCGGAAGAAGCACTGAACTGGCCGGATCGCCCTCCTCTCCCAAATATACACCAAAACTCTTTACCCTCTGAACAACCAGCTTTTGAATCTTACCCAACTCAATCATGAAACTCTCTCTTTCCCTACTCTATCGGTATCTGCAGCTTTGCAGCCTCTTTTCCCTCTTTCCTGCCATCCGCCTGGCGGTTCTATCTTCCTCCCCGCTCTATGTCATCTCACAGTGCTTCTGTGCTATCGGAGCCTTTTGTTCCTTACCCTGCTGTCTTCATCCATACTACGGCATACGCCGTACCGTCCTGACTGCACAGTGCAACCGTACAGGCTTCTTTCTCCCGACTGATTCTGGGAATCATCACATCGCCTAATACTGCTGCTTTCTTATACTCCACTCTTATCTCCCGGATCTGAAAGCTTTCCGGAATCGCCTCCCTTGCCACCGCCACATACTGCGCATTGTTCACGTGACGGTTGGTATCTATATGATGCAGTGTCACTGTTACCGGCTCACCTGCCTCATACTCCCCAGACAGTGCAATCCGCCTGGGCGCATATTCCATATCCAGCTTTTTATCCCCCTCTGTCTGATACCCTCGAATATCTTCACTCTCCACTTTGGCCGGACGTCCGGCTTTCGTATCAAACAGAAACCATATGGAATTTGCCTTTACCAAATATTCTCCCTGCTTATCACAAATCGTAAAATTCCTGTACCCATAAATGCCTTTAAAATCATAAGGCCAGGTACTAACCACAATCTCCTCCCCCAGACGCGGATATCTGTTAATCACAATCTGCCACGATGACAGCCACCACGCCCGATGACTCTGCTCCAGATAATCAATACCCATCTTTAAGTCTTCTGACTGAAAGGTCGAACAATCCTGCAGATAATTGACTACTCCCGGCACTGACAGTCTCCGGTCTCCTCCCACCTCACTGTAACGTACCCGGGCATTAAATGAATACATGCCCATCCCTCTTTTCAGACAAAAAATTCAAAATTATTATATAGTATTTCCTGACAGTTGTCCAGATATTACGAAATATCTGCCGAATCTTCACACTTTTACCGGTTACAGCTCACAGGCTTCCTGTGCCTTACCAAAAACCATTCCTGCAAGCTGTAACCCACACTGATGTTTTTATTTTTCTAAAATTTTCACTACTACCTTCTTCACAAAAGAGGGCGCCCCGTTAGCTGCCTTTGGCTTGTGGCCGTCCCAAGGGAAGAAAATCATAAAATCCCCTTCATTACAGACTACCTGAAGGCCAAGATTCTCATTATCAAACTTAATTACATCTTTTTCCGGATTATACTCCCCCACAGCATTCAGGGAATCAGCAGGAGCATACGTCATAATCTCTGTCCCGTCAATCACATACTGAATATCTGTGTAATTTTCATGAGCCTCATATTTGGCTTCTTCCCAAGGCAGCGTGGTGTAAGTCATCACATTTGCGTATACGTTCTTCCCGTCGATCTCATACTTTCCATTTTCCAAGGCCGCCAGATCATTGGCCTTCAGCCATTCAATAGCCTTTGCGTAGCGCCCTTCCACTCCAAGACTCTTGTAAAAATCCAGATTCTTTGCCTGATCCAAAATCATATGCTTGTTCTCCTTTTCCTATATACATGGCATAAAGCCATATTATCATTTATCAGCACAGCCCATATCAGTCCTGTCTACCGAAGCTCTGTGACCGGTATGGTATCCATGTCATCAAACGCCTGGTTTTCGCCGCCCATAGCCCAGATAAAAGTGTAATTACTGGTGCCGGCTCCTGCATGGATACTCCAGGACGGGCTGATAACCGCCTGTTCATTCTGCATCACAATATGACGTGTCTCTCCTGCCTCCCCCATCATATGAAATACTACATGATCCTCCGGAATTTCAAAATACATATATACCTCCATGCGCCGCTCATGAGTGTGAGCAGGCATGGTGTTCCACACACTTCCCGAATCCAGCACAGTCATCCCCATAGAAAGCTGGCAGGTCTCAAGCACATCCGGATGAATAAACTGGTTGATCACCCTCTTATTGGATGTTTCCGTGGCGCCAAGAGGCTTCTTGGCAGCCTTCTCGATTGGAATAAACGTAGTTCTGCACTCTTTGTGTGCCGGTGCGCTTACCATATAAAATTTGGCGGGCTTGGACGAATCGTCACTGGCAAAAGCAACCTTCTTTGTCCCCTTGGTAATATACAGACAGTCCTTATAGCCCATGTGGAAGGCTTGTCCGTCTGCAGTGATCGTTCCAGCCCCTCCAATATTGAAAATCCCTATTTCCCTTCTCTCCAGAAAATAATGGGTTCCAAAGTTTTTCCAGACATCAATTCCCTTATCAATAGCTACTGTCTCTGAAACAGGCATACAGCCCAATGTAACCATCCGATCCACATGAGAATATACCGCCACTATCTGGTCAGCCACATAAAGGTTCTCAATCAAAAATTCCTTTCTGGTTTCCTCCGTGGTATAACGCTTAAAATCCTTCTGGTTTGCAGAGTAACGAATTTCCATTTTCTATCTCCTCCAAGTTTAAGCTATTAAAAAACAGTCTCTATTTATTATAATGGATTTCCAGAAATATGCAAGGCTTTCATGGCAGTTCCAGGGTTCCTGTTTCACAAAAAAACGCTGATAACAGCATTCTCCCTACTGTATCTTTACTGCACAAACAAAATCATTCCCCTTGGCTTGAAAGTACTCGGTACTGTCATTAAGTCCTGCCTTATAGGTCTCTCTTGTAATCGGATCATAAATCGTCACATTATATTGATCATAGCCGCACAAAAGCAGATAAGCATTTTCTCCCGTATACCCGACCACCGGAATCCCCTGATCGACAAAGTAAAGCATCTGCATCATGGTACATCCCCTGGCATCTAAGACCATCAGCTCCTCATTGTAGGTCCTGCTTACAGAAAAACTGTCTAAACGACGCTCTAAAGGAGCAAATTCTGTCAAAGGATCTGAAATATTTCTGACGGCTCCCCGATTAACCCTGCTCCAGACAATCTGCTGGTTTTGATTTGTCACAATTCCCATTCTCTCATAAGCAAGATTCATGGCATCGAAAAAGTCGGTTGTAATACCTAGCAGGCGTCCGCCGCCATATGCATAAAAGCTTAGCTCCTCATACTCTGTTCCTGACTTCAGCTCCAAAGCCCCGGAAAGCTCTGTTCCCACCTTATCCGGCGTTCGGATATGGATTCTCTTGCCGCCGCGAATTTCCTGATCTAATTGTACAAAATAAACACGCCCCCTCTCTTGAGAAGCAAACCATCCTATACCGTCCAGCCTTCCGAAACTTATATCTGCGTTGCACACTATGGTATCCTCCTGAGCCTCTGCATACTTATTTTCTCCCAGCTTTGTCATCCGTTTTAAATGGATCCGGCTCTCGTCCACCATTACCTCATCCACATAATAGCCTTCCCTTTCATAGCGCGTTTCCACCTGCATCTCATCGTTGATGATTTCCACTGCATACATGGGAAATCCCTCCATCCGGCCATTAGATATCCATTCTTCTCCAGCTTTTGCCATACCATATACCATATCTCTTCCCACAAAGCCCAAAACTCTGATATACTCCCCCTCTCC
This sequence comes from uncultured Lachnospiraceae bacterium, assembly GCA_910586205.1. GTDB lineage: Bacteria > Bacillota > Clostridia > Lachnospirales > Lachnospiraceae > Brotaphodocola. The sequence continues at coordinate 24,860 of CAJUGD010000031.1, forward strand.
ACCTCGGATATCATATTTTTCCCCGGTCTCCAAGTCCAAAAGATGCAGTATGGATGCCTCGAATCTCTTTCCCCCCTCATGCCAGGCAAACCTGGCGTTATCCGCGCTGACAGCATAGCTTCCTTCTTCCAGGCTGTCTGCCACCACCATAGCCTCATTGCTTTCTAGGTCAATTCCATAAACTGCATGGTTCAAATACAAATAAAGCATATTAGACTGTGACCGGTACACCATCTGCTCTAAATCCGCTGCAAGCTGCTCAAAAGAAGCTGTAACCGGAATATAGAAGATCTCCTGAAGGGCATTCTTCTCCCTCTCATACCGATACCCCACTATACCGAACTGCCCTTCATGATTTCCCCGGTTCTGATATCCATAAACAAGAAACTCCACATCTCCTGTATCTTTAACCTGCAAGATATAAATGTCGTGCTTACTATAATTATTCCGCATATCCAGCCGGTCACTTCCCCGAAAAGAAAACACCTGAACCCCCTGATGCTCCTTCTGATCATAACTCCAAAGCTCCCGGTTCGCCTGATATGCAACCACATTGCCGTCAGGGCTGTGTCTTACTCCCACCCGTTCATCGTTGGTGATCCCTAAAAAAATACGTTTACCCGCATAGTCCTCCTGATCACCGGTAAAAATCTGATCCACTGTCCGTTCATAATCCATCAAATACGTGCGGAGCTCATTCCATTTCATGGTAAAGCTTTCCTCTACCTGATACACCTCCCTGCCGTTTGTCCCTTCCCGGGTTGCCATATAGGTAAGAGTCACACACCCCATCACCCCATCCATTTCCTTCAGTCTAATCCGGACCTGCCCGCCCTGTGTCATCTTGAGCCCGCCCCATGTCAAATGAGAAAAGCTGGAATGGATACATGTATGGCCAAAAGAACTGTTGTCCTCACTGCTGGTAGGCTCCATATAAGTCACCAGCTCCTGTGCCTGATCATAGAAAAAGGTTTTGGATGAAAAATCCACAGCCAGGTCTATCATGGACTGAGCCTTTGAATCCTCTGTCCACATGATGCGGGTATAATAACAAACCGTTCCCATAGAAGGCGTATCAAGCTCCAGTCTCAGCAGATATTCCCTATCCTGTGCCAGCAGATTCTGAATGGGAAGAACCACACGGATTCCCTCCTCTGTCTTGTCCCAGGAATCCAGGCTGGTCTGCTCCACCAATCTCTGCAAATCCAAGCTTCTGATCTCATACCGGATTCCCACAACCGCTTCTGTTCCCTCTGTAATATGGATGGGAAGCCCACGATCCGGGGGAAGGATGGTAAGACTGTCTCTGGCTGCCGTGTTTCCCATATCCTGCCGGTATCCATACATGGGATTCATCTCCCGGCCAAACATCTCCACATATACCACCGGAAGAGTCGTCTCTCCAAAAGCTGTATATATCACTTGTTCCTGCATCTTCACCCGCAGCCTCTGGTTTCCCACTATATATACAGCCACTGCCGCCGCAAAAATCCCCAAAAGAATCCCTGCTTTTTTTATCATACGATTCATATATATTCTTTCCTTAGATTTTTTTCTTTTCATGTCATTCATATTTTATCTGTTTTTCTGCCAAACTACAAGTCGTTCTTTCCTGATTTCATAATTTTTCATAATTCGTTTATTTTTTATTTCTCTTTTTTCTTTTATTTTTCTTGTAAAATTTTTATGAATCCATTATAATGAATTTAGTCAAAATCTGGTATTTCAAAGTTTTTCGTTTTATCCTTTTCCATCGGAGATCTGTCGTTCCTGTCGGAATTCTTTCTCTGATAACATCAAGCAATTTCTATAATTATTCTAGGAGGTATCTTTATGGATTACGCAGCATTTCTGGAAACCTTAAAACAGGCTCTTACAGCGCATTTAAAGGATGGACAAGAGCTTATCATCCGCCCTGTACCAAGAAACAACGGGATCCTGCTGGATGGTTTGAGTATCGGATCACCCGATTCGACCTTTTCCCCCACTGTTTACCTGGATCCTTACTATGATCAATACCAGGAGGGTATGTCCATTGAGGCAATTTCTATGGATATTTTAAACTTGTTTTCCCAAAATCAACCACCAGAGTGTATCGATGAAGACAGTCTGCTTAATTTTGATGCCATGAAGCCCAGAATTATGATGCGGCTCATTCACACAGACTCCAACCAGGAGCTGCTGTCCGATATCCCGCATATTCCTTATTTGGATCTGTCCATTGTGTTCTATCTTTTTCTTGAACAAAGCGCTTCAGGACAGATGACTGTACTGATTCACAATGAGCTTTCCAATCATTGGAATCAATCCCCCAAAAAGCTTTTGGGTCTTGCCTTGAAAAATACCCCCCTGTCCTATCCGGCAGAGGTTAAAAGCATGTCTGAGGTAATGAAGGAGATTGCCCGCCAGAATCTTGGCAGTGACTTTAATGAAAAATATGTTGACCAGATATTCGATAAAGAAGATCAGAAAGCTCCTCTTTATGTTCTCTCCAATCAGACCGGCATCTACGGAGCATGTTGTATGCTGTATCAGAATGTATTAAAAAGCTTCGCGGAATCTTTGGGAAATGACCTGATCATCATCCCCTCCAGCATCCACGAAGTCCTTCTTACCCCCAATACAGCAGGAATCTCCCATGATTTTCTTAATTCCATGGTAACGAATGTTAATGGTTCCGAGGTTCCCACAGAGGATCAGCTCTCCAACCATATTTATCTTTACACACGGGCCGATGACCGAATTCACATTATCGTTCCCTAGAGCGTGTCTGAAAATTCATTCCCGCCATCTGTATCTCCCACAAAGCAGAAGGAACATTTGGCGGAAAACGATTTTCAAACACGTTCTGGTTTTCTAAAAGATCCATCTTCCGATCTGAAACACTGCCACTGCAGCCATCCATGCAGCCAGAATCTGAAAACCTATCATCTTAAGGGTAAAGCTCCAGGATCGGGTCTCCCGGCGGATCGATCCGATTGCCGCCACACAGGGTGTATACATCAGACAGAACACCATCAGTGCATAAGCATTGACAGCTCCAAAACCCATGTCTGACAGTCTCATCATCAGCTCATTCATACCGCCTGCCGAATTAATATTGCTGATTCCAAAAAGCACAGAAAAGCTGGATACTACCACCTCTTTGGCTGACAGCCCTGAGATCAGCGCTACTGCTGCCTGCCAATAGCCAAGACCTGCCGGAGCCAGAAGCGGAGCCAATAATCTGCCAAACATAGCTGCAAAGCTTCCGGTCACATCTAAAATATACCCTTTGGGACCGAAATTCAGCACAAACCACAGCACAATAGATGCCACAAAAATCGTAGTTCCTGCCTTAGAAAGATAATCTTTCACCTTATCCCACACATAGATCCAAACCGTCCTGGCATTTGGCGTCTTATATTCCGGAAGCTCAATTAAAAGCGTATCCTCTGAGCCATCTTTATCCAATCGGTTCACACCATAAGCAATCAAGATAGCTGCCCCCAAACCGATCAAATATAAGGAATATGCCACAATCAACGAATGCTTCGGAAAAAACATCCCCGCAAACAACACATAGATCGGAAGCTTTGCCGAACAGGACATGAATGGCGTGATCAGAATTGTTCTTTTTCTGTCTCTCTCACTAGAAAGGGCCCGCGAAGCCATCACAGCCGGCACAGTGCATCCAAATCCAAGCAGCATTGGCAGAAATGCTTTTCCTGACAGTCCCACCCGTCCCATGATCTCATTCATCACATATGCTACCCTGGCCATATAGCCGCTATCCTCCAAAAATGCCAGCGCTAAAAACAAGATAAAAATATTGGGAAGAAACGTCAGGATCCCCCCTACTCCTGCCACGATTCCGTTTACCACTAAGGATGTCATTCCTTCTGATGCGTGAATATGGGTAAGAAAAGAAAAGATTGCAGAAGAACACCAGTCCAATCCTACCTCAAAATACCCCTTTAAAAAGTCTCCCACAGTAAAGGTCAGAAAAAAAACCACGGCCATTATCCCCAAAAACAAAGGAATGCCCCATATTGGATGGGTCAGCCAGCTATCAATCCTGTCTGTGACAGCCGCCCGTTCTTCCTTGTTAAACAGACATTCCTCTATGACTTCTTCAATGTAATCATACTTTTCATTAATGATCTTTTTTTCAAAACCATCTCCCACTATATGATCTACATCTACTGGATGATCATTCTGAACTTCCTTGTCCTTCTCAAGCATTTTAACGGCATGCCACCGCATATTTTCCATCTCGCCATATTTGGCATATAATATTTCCTCAATCTGGCGGATTTTTTCTTCAATCATTCCGTCATACTGAACCACCACACCCTGAGGCTCCTCCTCATAATGATGAACCACCGCATGCATCAGTACATCCAGTCCTGTCCGCTTCCGCGCTGAAACCGGTACCACCGGAATATATCCCATCATCTCCGGAAGACGGTGCAGGTCAATCTCCATTCCCCGCTCCTCCACAATATCCATCATATTCAGCGCCAGAATAACCGGCTTTTTCAGCTCCAGAAGCTGCAGAGTCAGATACAGATTTCTCTCCAATGAGGATGCATCCACTACATTGATGATAACATCCACCTCTCCCTCCTCAATGCATCTCCTGGTAACAATCTCCTCAATCGTGTAGGAGGTCAGACTGTAGATTCCCGGCAAATCAATAACCCGAATAGACCGCCCCTTATAGCTGGTTCTTCCCTCCACCCGCTCCACTGTTACTCCCGGCCAGTTGGCAACCTTTAAATTGGCACCTGTAAAAGCATTGAACAATGTAGTCTTCCCACAGTTAGGATTACCCACAAAGCCTACACAGATTTCATTTTTTTTGTCTTGCATGCTTAAATGCCTCCTTTCTGGCTGCCTGGAATCTTCTCCACAAGAATGCCATCGCTGATTTTTTGTCCCACTGCCAGTCTGGTGCCACGTACTTTAAATATAACAGAGCCGCTTCCCTTTTTATTCAGCACACTGACAGGTGTCATTTCATTAACCCCCAGTGCCTCCAGACGCCGTGTAATGGCAGCATCTGCAGTCACATTTATAACCAGATAGGTCTCTCCTACCTCCCCTTCATTTAGCTTCATTTTATCCTCCATCCCTCTAGTACTAGAGCGTGTCTGAAAATTTTCGTATCCGTGAAAACTATACTCTTATTGAGAATCTTTGTCAATAAGGATCTGATGATTTTTTCACCCCAAAATCTCCATAAATTCCTCTTTTGTCGCTAACACGTCCCGAAGGCTTCCCTCGGAAATAATATCGTCGGAAAGCTGTGCCTTTCTCTCCTGCAGCCTCAGAATCTTTTCCTCCAAGGTATTCTTCATAATCAGCTTATACACCGTCACCACCTGCTTCTGCCCGATTCGATGAGCCCGGTCTGTAGCCTGATTCTGCGCCGCCACATTCCACCATGGATCAAAATGAATCACAATGGATGCGGCTGTCAGATTGAGCCCTGTCCCCCCTGCTTTTAAGGAGATCAAAAATACCGGCGTTTTGTCCTGATTAAAATCCTCCACCATCTTAGCCCGCTTTTCTTTTGACGTGGAACCTGTCAGAAGGTAATATCCGATTTTCTCCTGTTCCAAATGCTCCTGAATTACCTCCAGGACCCGGGTAAACTGAGAAAATAAAAGAACCTGGCTTTTTGCTGCCCTGGCATTGCGGATAATCTCCATACAGGTTTCTACCTTAGCTGCTTTTTTGCTGTAATTCTCATAGACCAATCCAGGATCACAGCATATCTGTCTCAATCTGACCAAACCTGCAAGAATTTCAAGCTTTCCTGTCTTAAATTCCTCCTGGCTCTGATTTTTCAGAGAATCTAAAAGCTGCTGGGCATTGGCATCATATATCTTTTGCTGTTCCTCCTCCATCCTGGAATAGACTACCTTCTCTAACTTATCCGGCAGTTCTTTCAGCACCTCTGACTTTAACCGGCGAAGAATAAACGGACGGATCATCCTTCGCAGCCGTACAGCAGCCTGCTCATCCTGAGAACATACAATAGGCTGCTCATAATGATTCTTAAACTTTTTATAGGAATTTAATATCCCCGGCATCAGGTAATCAAAAATACTCCAAAGCTCACTTAAGGAATTTTCAATAGGCGTTCCGGTTAAAGCAAACCGCCTTCTGCTGGAAATCTGTTTGACAGTCTTTGCCGCCTGCGTCAGATGATTCTTAATATTCTGCGCCTCATCAAGAATCATATAAGTAAAGGAATATTTCTGATATTTTTCCACATCTCTTTTGAGAAGATCATAGGAGGTTAAAAGCACATCTTCACTGCTGCTGGATTCAACCAGCATTTCCCGGACTGCAGCCGTACCCACCACAGAAACTACAGAAAGTCCCGGCGCAAAACGATGAATCTCATTTTCCCAGTTATAAACCAGAGAGGCAGGGCAGACAATCAAAGCATATTGCTCCTCTTTCTGCCTTTTCTTCTCCTCTCTCCCTGCCATCAAAAATGCAATAGCTTGAATCGTTTTTCCCAATCCCATATCATCTGCCAAGATTCCTCCAAATCCCAGCTTGTCCAAGGTGCACATCCACTGAAAACCAAATTTCTGATAAGGCCGCAAATCTGCACACAAAGAATCCGGGACTTCAAAGTCACAATCCTCCACATTCTTAAATTCCCGCAGCAAAGCCCTGTACTCCCGATTTCGGTTAACCTCAATGTCTTTACTTTGCTCCCGCAAAAGCTGATCCAGGTAAAACGCCCTGTATTCCGGCACCCTGACCATGCCTTTTGAAATCGCTTCAGCCTCCAGCTCCAATCCTTCTGCCATCTCTGCCATAGCTGCTAATGCATTGTCCTCCATGGACAGAAAGCTTCCGTCTTTCAATCGGTAAAATTTCTTTTTTCTCTGGTACCCAAGCAGAATGTCTGCCAGCTCTTTAGGCGAAAAACGTTCTGACTGCAAAGTAATATCCAGCATCCCCTGATTTAAGGACACCCCCACAGCCACACGCGGAGACCGGTAAACCTTTATAATCTTCAATGCTTCCGAAATGTACACATCCCCCATCTGCTGGAATACAAAAATCCCCTCATTGATCAGATTATAGACTAAATCCTCATCCTTCTCCGGCAAAACATACATGCCCCGCATCCTGTCCACCACGGAAAAATACCGTCTGAGCACATCTGCTGTCACGTTTTCCCGTTCTACATCCCGAAATCCCTGTTCTGCAGAAGCTGGTTCCACCAGATTGTATTTATCTTCTCCATACTCACCATAGACGGCTGCCGTAATCTCTCCTGCCTGGCGGTCCAGATAAAACTTCAGCATACAAGGTTTTGGCTCGTATTGAGTTAAAAGCTCTGATTTCTTCAATTCCACACGGCGCTCCAGCACAGGAAGCGCCGACGCACAAAATCCGCTCAAATCATCAGGATGTATCCAATAAACGTGCTGTTTCCCGGTCAGCAGCTTTGCTGTCTCCCACATATCTGCCGAATATTCATGGCTGCATAGATAGAACACCTTTTCCTTAAGGATACAAAGCCTGTCCACTCCAAAAAAGCTCTCTGCCTCCGGGATCTTGATCCTGCATGCCCCTTCCTCCGTATCTTCCACCTCAAAAGAAAGCACTGGATCTTCCTCTAAAAACTTTACCCTGTCTGTACCTTTGTACTCTCCTAAAGCACAATCCTTCCCTGCATACAAAGCTGCAAACCTTACCATTTTATAGTCGTCTAATGACAGCATCCTTCCCGTCAGGTTTACCCTTGCCTGATAATTTCCGTAAAAAGAATATCCTGCCTGTCTGTAATATTGGCGCAGAATCACCTGCTCCTGCTCCACACATTCCTCCAAAAACTTCAGAATCTTCCGGCTCTCAGGAGAAAATACCTCCGGCTGATGATAAAATTTCAGTTTTTTTCCATACTCTACCTGAGCCTGCTCCCGCACAGCCTCCACCATAGCCGAAATATTCTTTACCACATATACATTTTCCGCTCCAATCCGAAAATCCAGTTTCCATCCCCCAGGTTCTTCAAAATGCAGGGTAGGGATCAACTCAATCCTGCCAGTTATCTCTGCCTGAAAAAAACGGGATTTCTCCTTCATGGACCGAGAGCGGATCCATTTTGACACCTGCTGATCTGTCGCCCGAAGTTTTTTGTCTGACTTCCAGCCTGGCTGGTTCTTCTCGCCGTATTGGTTTGTCAGCCCCTGCTCATGTTCCAAAAGCTTCAGCGCCACCCCAACACAATGCTTGCACATACCACTATAGTTAAAATATGCCTCACATTCACAGCTATACTCCAGGAAATCATCCTCCACACGGTCATATACAAGTTCCACACGATATATCCTGTCATAGCTTCCCTCTACCAATGCCTCCGTCTCAATCAGACTTCCCTGATTCTGGCAATGGAAATTCCGGATCCTATCTTTTTTATAAATCTGATTCCCTCGTGTATATGCCGGAGAACCTGCATTTTCTCGAATCGGCTTTAAACTGATCATGCTGCCTCTTTTCCTTTTAAAATTCAACTATACGTTATATTGTAAAAGTTCAGCGCTAAAGCGCTGAACTTATCTTCCACTCCTATTTTGTACACCTATGCATTCATAATGAAGCTGAAAATCCGGCTCAGGGAACACTGTATATTTTATGCTGCCATCAGCGATGCCATTGTAAAATAAGCCAGCACAATCACGCCTAATATAATCCGGTAGTATCCAAACAGCTTAAAATCATTCCTCTTAATGTATCCCATCAAAAACTTGATAGAATATACAGAAACAATGAATGCGATCACCATGGCAGACACCAGGTAAAAAACCTCTGTCCCAGAAAACATTTCTTGGGATTTAAAAATAAACTTTACGATTTTCAGCAGACTGGCCCCAAACATCACCGGGATCCCCAGGAAAAATGTAAATTCTGCTGAAGCAGCTCTGGAACATCCTAAGAGCATGGCCCCGATAATCGTCACTCCGGAACGGGACGTACCCGGCACCAGTGCAAGAAGCTGAAAGCAGCCAATATAAATGGCAGTCCGAAGATCTACCTGGGATACCTTCTGCACAGGAAAATCCATTTCATGATTCCGGTTCTCCACCATAATGAACAGGATACCATAAACAATCAGCATAGCAGCCACTACAAAGCCATTGTGCAGATGGGCATCCATCCAGTCATCCAAAGGCAGCCCCACTAATACCACAGGAACACAGGCAGCAGCAATCTTAATCCACAAAATAATCGTATCCTGCCTCTGACGGTTCGTCTTTGTCCTGCTGAATGGATTCAGCTTGCGAAAGTACAGAACCACAACTGCCAATATGGCACCAAGCTGAATCACCACCTTAAACACATTCCAAAAATCCTCTGTTACCCGTAAAGGAATAATCTCCTCCAGCAAAATCATATGTCCGGTACTGCTGATGGGAAGCCATTCTGTAAATCCCTCCACAATTCCAAACACAACAATCTTTAAAAACTCAATGATGTTCATGGTATATCTACTCTCCTACACGTTTTCGATCTGCCAGTCAATCGGCTCCAAGCCGTTTTTCTCCAAAAAAGCATTGGTCTTGCTAAATGGCCTGCTGCCGAAAAATCCCCCTTTGGCAGATAAGGGGCTAGGATGGGGAGATTCTAAAATCAGGTGCATCGGATTGTTCAGCATCAGTTTTTTCCTTTGTGCCGGACGTCCCCATAAAATAAATACAATAGGGCGGTCCTGTTCATTCAGCACCCGAATGGCGGCATCTGTAAATTCCTCCCAACCGATTCCTCTATGGGAATTAGCCGCATGAGCCCGGACAGTCAGCACTGTGTTCAGCATCAGCACTCCCTGCGCTGCCCATTTAACCAAATATCCGTTGTTAGGAATCACACATCCCACATCATCGTGAAGCTCCTTATAAATATTAACCAGAGACGGCGGAATCTTCACATCCGGCTTCACGGAAAAGCAAAGCCCATGAGCCTGCCCTACATCATGATAGGGGTCCTGTCCTAAAATCACCACTTTTACCTTGGAAAGAGGAGTAAACTCAAAAGCATTAAAAATATCATTTGCATCAGGAAATATTAATCTTGTCTGATATTCCTCCTTAACCTTTTCATACAGCTTTTTGTAATAAGGCTTTTTAAATTCCTCTCCCATCGGCTCCAGCCAATCATTTGTAATTGCTCCCATAAAATAAAGTCCCCTTTCTTAAAAATAGACAGCTTTTATAATTCACTGCTGAATATTCAAGCAACTAGTGTACTGCCTTTGACCTATTCCATAATTCTCACAGGCACTCCCCGGCTGTGAAGATACCTCTTAAGTTCCCCAATCTCCAGTTCTTTGTAATGAAACAATGACGCGGCCAAAGCTGCATCCGCCCGTCCGACAGTCAGGGCATCATAAAAATGCTCCATCGTCCCGGCGCCTCCGGAAGCAATGACCGGCACTGACACATTCTCAGCAATAAGAGCTGTCAGCCCGGTATCATATCCCGCCTTTGTCCCATCACAATCCATACTGGTCAGAAGAATCTCCCCGGCGCCCATCCGATCCGCCCTTATGGCCCATTCTACTGCATCTAATCCGGTATCAATCCGGCCTCCGTTCTTATACACATTCCATCCAGCACCATCTGTCCGGCGCCTTGCATCAATAGCCACCACCACACACTGTCTGCCAAACTTATCTGCTGCCTGTGCAATCAGTTCCGGAGTATTGATCGCTGAAGAATTAATGGAAATTTTGTCTGCGCCTTCCCGAAGAAGCCTGCGAAAATCCTCCACAGTCCGTATTCCGCCGCCCACAGTAAACGGAATAAACACAGTCTCAGCCACCCGGCGCACCATATCCACTACTGTCTCCCGATTGTCTGAGGAGGCCGTAATATCCAGAAACACCAGCTCATCAGCACCTGCCTTATCATAGGCAGCGCCAATCTCTACCGGATCCCCTGCATCCCGCAGGTTCACAAAATTAACACCCTTAACCACCCGTCCGTTGTGCACATCCAGACAGGGAATAATCCGCTTCGTAAACATTATGCTGCTCCTTATCTGCGTATTCTGTCTGCTGCTATAAAGTTCCTTAGCATATCAAGCCCTGCACTGCCGCTTTTTTCCGGGTGAAACTGGCAGGCATACACATTGTCCTTTTCCACGGCTGCATGAATCGGTACACCGTATTCTGTAGTTGCCGCTACCTGGGTTTCTTCTTCTGCTCTCAGATAAAAAGAATGAACAAAATACACATACACCCCGTCTCGGATTCCGCTAAACAGCCGGCTTTTGGGATTCAGCTTTAAGGAATTCCATCCCATGTGAGGAATCTTGCGCCCCTCTCCCTTGGGTATCCGAAGAATCTCCCCTTTTAAAATGCCAAGCCCTTCCACACCCTGGCTTTCTTCACTGTGCTCAAACAGAAGCTGCAGTCCCAGGCAAATTCCTAAAAAGGGCGTGCCGTCTGCCGCCACCTGGCGGATCGTTTCCACCAGCCCGTACCGGCAAAGCCGCCCCATAGCATCACCAAAAGAACCCACACCCGGCAAAATAACCCTGTCTGCTGCTAAGATTTTCTCCTTATCACGAGTAACTTCCGCAGCCTCGCCAAGTGCCTCCAATGCCTTCTCCACGCTTCGCAAGTTCCCTGCATCGTAATCAATAATTGCTGTCATGATCACCCTCCGTACAAAGTCCTTTATAAAATCCCCTGCCCTGTCAGGACGACACCCCTTCGCTTCATCAGTTTACCATAAATACATACTTTTCACAATGTATTAGAAAAGAAATATCCTGCTTTTCTTCAGCCATTGTTACTGCTCACAGATGCCCTGCAAGCAGTAAGCAGCCATCCATTCCACCGAATCCTGTAAAATTCCTGCACTGCGCCCTGCAAGTTCTTCTATAATCTGAGGAAATTTTCTATGAACCCGACAGAAAAATGCTTTTTGATTCAAATATGCTGTCTTCTCAAAGGGGAACCGAATTATGCCGGGACTTCCAAACCCTGCTCCCAACTCTAAAATCATTGTTTCCCGGTTCAAAGTTCCTGCCAGCCACCGGGTATACCGTTCCCACTGAGGGAGATATCCTTCCTCAATATATACCTGTGCTTTAATAGTATTCCCGGTAAGGGGAGCGCCGCAATGCGGACATATATCATCCGGTATTTCCCCTGGCTCCCAGATGTCCTTTGTACATGCCAGCGAGCACTGCCTCCAGGTCTCATTGCCGCAGGGAGCTACAATGCGCTCCCTGCGGCTGTCTCTATGAACTTCCTTTTTAGGAAACACGCGCTCCAGCCTGGCAAGCATCTCCTCGTCCGTCCCCTGGCAGGAAAGCACAATCTGTTCTTCCTGGTCAGAAGTCTCTGCCAGTTCCTGGCTGCTGCCAAGAGATGTATCATAGATCTTTGCATCCGTAGCCATGGTAATAATAAAATAATCCTTATCCTTGATCAGATCATATAGAGCCTGATATGCTCTGCTGATCTGCTCTCTCCTCTCATCAGGCTGCTCCGGCAAAAGCCTCCATTCTTCCCCCAGTCCAATCAGAACCTTTTCACAGCCCTTCAGCCTTTTCTTTAACTCCTCCTGATTCATACCATATCCTCCTGGCAGAACGCTTTCCTGCTGCGCAGCGCGTTCATATTTATTCACCTGCAAAGTCCCCGCGTTCACATACCAAACGATACCCGACTGACTCTACCCGGCTTTTTAAGCTGTCCACGCACTCCGCAGCTTCCTCCCCGGTAGAGATCTTATTGTCATACAGATCATACTGCTTTCTGTTCTTCATGGGGGACAAATTAGGCATGATTACATTTGCCCCTGCTGCCAGCCCCTTTTCCCTCCCGTCTGAATCCATAGTCCCGAGAGCCGTAGTGGCAGGCAAAAGCACTTTGGGAAGCAAGATCCGGATCACAGACAGTAAAAATAAGGTCAGCTCCACACTGCCTGCCGGTTCCCCGGCAAACCGGGTCTCATGATGCGGCACAAACGGCCCGATACCCACCATCTGCGGCTTTAAATTTTGTAAAAAAACCAGGTCTTCTGCCAGGCATTCCCAGGTCTGTCCCGGACTTCCCACCATAAATCCAGCCCCCACCTGATATCCAAGCTCCTTAAGCTCATAGAGGCACTGTTTTCTTGCCGCCAGGCTCATCTCCTCAGGATGCAGGATTCTATAATGCTTTTCATCTGCCGTCTCATGGCGAAGCAAATACCGATCTGCTCCTGCCTTCCTAAACCGCTCATATGCTTCCCTGCTTTTCTCCCCGGCAGAAAGCGTCAGCGCACAATCCGGATATTTTTCCTTTATCCTTTTTATTAAAGTTGTCATCCGGTTATCCGTATAAAAAGGATCCTCTCCCCCCTGCAGCACAAATGTGCGAAATCCCAGCTCATAGCCGCTGTCACAGCACTCCAGAATCTCATCCTCTGTGAGCCGGTAACGCTTTACCTTGCCATTTCCCCGCCGGATGCCGCAATAATAACAGTTATTTTTACAGTAGTTGGTAAACTCAATCAATCCCCTGATAAATACTTTATTTCCATAATGGCTTTGCCTGAGCTTTACAGCCTCCTGTGCCAACCGCGCTGCCATATCCCTTTCTCCCATCTGTGCAAACAGCTCCAAGGCTTCTTCTTTGGTCAACGTATGGGTCCGGATCAGCTTTTCTGCAATCTCCATGTCTGTCTCCATTTCTGCAATAAATCCTAAAAACCATGGATTGAGTGTAACACAGACAGTTCTATTTATCAAGTAGGACCATTATTGCTATGCGTTTGCAAACCCGGCACTTGCTTTTTCCCTTGTTCTTGTCTATACTGATTACAAATGATATCCACGCCCTGTCCCTGTATTCAAAAGGAGATGCTGCCATGCAAATAACCTACCTTTCTGTCCGCAACTTTAAATCCATCCGCAATCTGGAAATCCGGCACATTGAAAACGCCCTCATCCTGGTAGGCAAAAACAACACCGGAAAAACCGGCGTTTTAAAAGCCATCCGCGCTGCCCTCGGAAGCTACTCTGTAACGGAGACAGACTTTAATGAAAAAAACCAAAACATTGAGATTACCATGACGTTAAACATTACCCAGGAAGATCTTGAGAGTCTTCATGCCCATGGAGCTGTCAGCCAGTACAAAAGGTTTTCTGTCTGGCAAAAAGCCTTTATGGCAAAGCTCCCTTCCTTTGACGGCAGCCAGCTCACCTTCACCTGTGTTATCAGCCGAAGCCGCGCTCCCCGTTACAGCGATACCTTCCGCAAGCACAATCCCTTTATTCCCGAAGTTCTTCCTCGCTTGTATGTAATTGACACCAATCGCCACCTGGCTGCATTCCAGGAAGATCTGCTTTTGTTCCAAGAAGAAGAACAGCTCATCCGCCTTCGCTCTGATACCTGTATGTTTGATCCGGCAAAGCTTTGCAGCCAATGTTTCCGCTGCATTGGCCTAATCAACCAAAAAACACCTGAAGAACTTCTTCTTGTGGAGACTGCCAAGCTTTTAGAATACAAAATGTACTGCTTAAATCTCAGCGGCTTTTCCAAGAAGGTAAATGAAAACTATTGGAAAAACGGAGGAGTTGAGGAAATTCTTTACACCCTGTCCTGTAATCCGGATTCCCTGTTTTCCATAACAGTCCAAACCCTGCGCGACGGACAACAGTGCCCCTGCCCTGTAGAAAACTTAAGCAACGGCATGAAAAGCATCTACATGTTGTCCCTGCTAGAAACCTATATTGAAAGCGAGAAACAGCTTCCCAGCATTATTATGGTAGAGTATCCGGAACTGTTTTTACACCCATCCCTTCAGAAAACCGCAGGCGCTGTCTTATACCGCCTGTCCAGGAAAAACCAAGTTATTTTTTCCACTCACTCGCCTAATCTGGTTGCAAACTTTACCAAGCGTCAGCTCTGTCAGATTGTGATGGATCCGGAAGATTACTCTATAGTAAGAGAACATACGGACATTGACCAGATCTTAGACGATTTAGGCTATGGCGCTAATGATCTTTTAAATGTCAGTTTTGTATTTATTGTAGAAGGAAAGCAGGATAAAAACCGCCTTCCTCTGCTTCTGGAAAAATATTATCCTGAACTGAGGGATTCTGATGGAAGACTTTCCAGGATCTCCATTTTAACCACCAATAGCTGCACCAATATCAAAACCTATGCCAACCTAAAATACATGAACCAGGTCTATCTTCGGGATCAGTTTCTGATGATACGGGATGGGGACGGTAAAGATCCGGAAAATCTGGCTGCACAGCTATGCCAATACTATGATGAACGGAACTTAGAAGATGTGGATAAGCTTCCCCGAGTCCGCCGCCGCAATGTGCTGATTTTAAAGTACTATTCCTTTGAAAACTATTTTCTCAATCCTGCTGTCATGACAACACTAGGAATTGTCCAAAGCCAGGAAGCGTTTTGGCATATTCTCCTTTGTAAATGGAAAGAATACCTTCACCGTCTGTCCAGCGGCCGGCACCTAATAGAAATCTTAGGAAAAGAAATTGAAACAGAAGATGATCTGAAAACCCATTTCGAAGATTTTAAAATTTATATACGGGGACATAATCTGTATGATATTTTTTACGGGCCGTTTAAACAGCAGGAAACAGAACTGCTCAAAAAATATATTGACTTAGCGCCCCGAAAAGATTTCCAGGATATCTTAGATGCCATTGAATCCTTTCCCTTCTTTGAAAGCAGAAAGTAAAAGAAAAGGGCAGAGCCGACACACCTGATATGCCCCATATCACATATCCGTGTCGGCTCTTTCTTTGTATCTGTTTTAAGACTTTACATCAAAGATTTGTAGAGTCCTTTAATCTCCTCCACGGAAGTTTCCCGCGGATTCCCCGGACGGCATGCATCTGCAAATGCAGACTCTGACAGAAAATCTAAATCCTCTGCCTTAACAATCTCCTTTAAATCTGCCGGAATCCCCACATCAAAAGACAACTTTTTCACTGCCTCCACGGCTGCCTTCCGATACTCCTCCTGGCTCATGTCGTCCACGCCCAAAACTCCCATGGCCCTGGCAATCTCCCGATACTTCTCTCCTGTACAGGGCGCATTGTACTCCATGACAGCAGGCAAAAGAATCGCATTGGCAACTCCGTGAGGCGTATCATAGACTGCGCCCAGAGAATGAGCCATAGAATGAACGATTCCCAATCCCACATTAGAAAATCCCATGCCTGCCACATATTGGCCAAGAGCCATTCCCTCTCTGCCTTCCGGTGTATTGTCCACTGCACCGCGCAGGGAATTAGAAATGATCTCAATAGCCTTTAAATGAAACATATCCGTCATTTCCCATGCCCCTTTGGTAATGTAGCCTTCAATGGCATGAGTAAGAGCATCCATCCCGGTAGCCGCTGTCAGCCCTTTCGGCATACTAGACATCATGTCCGGATCCACCACTGCAATCACAGGAATATCATGAGTATCCACACACACAAATTTCCGCTTTTTCTCCACATCCGTGATTACATAATTAATAGTAACCTCAGCCGCCGTACCTGCTGTCGTGGGAACCGCAATAATGGGCACACAGGGATTCTTTGTAGGAGCCACTCCCTCTAAGCTCCTTACATCAGCAAATTCCGGGTTGGCAATAATAATGCCCACTGCCTTGGCTGTATCCATAGAAGATCCTCCTCCAATGGCAATGATATAATCAGCGCCGCAAGCCTTATATGCCGCCACACCGGACTGTACATTCTCAATCGTGGGATTCGGCTTTATGTCAGAATAAATCTCATAAACCAGACCAGCCGCGTCCAGCACATCTGTTACTTTTTTTGTCACCCCGAATTTGATCAGATCTGGATCCGAACATACAAATGCTTTCTGAAATCCCCGCACCTTAACCTCTGCCGGAATTTCCTTCACAGCGCCTGCTCCGTGATAAGAGGTTTCATTTAATACAATTCTGTTTGCCATGTCTATCTCTCCTCCTTGATAGTGCTAAAAAACCAACGTGTATGTTATGATTTTAACGAAGAAAGACAAAAAAAGAAAGTGACAATCTACTCATTCTGTCACTTCCTTTAATTTTTGTGCATATGTGCTAATATAAATTGTAAATATTCACAAAAACACCCCATAAAACCTTTAAGCCCAACTTCAAAGCAATCCCAATTCATCAAATACCCTGGCCAATCTTGGCGGCATGGCATCCACTAATTTGTCTGACATCTGCTGCGGTGTATCCTTCATTCCTCCCAATACCCATTTTACAGTCATATAGACAGATCCTCTGCAATACATTTCCAACTGAAACTGCAGCTCCTCATCCAATGGCTTGCTGGCTCTGCGATCAAGCAGTTGATGATAAAACTGCAAAATCAGCTCAAAATCATGTTCTTTCAAAGAATTGTGGTCATCTGACCGGAAAGCCCCACAGAAAAAAGCCTTTTCCTCCTGAATAAAGGCAAGCTTTCTGGCCAGGCTCTCTCCCACTCTGCTTCCCGTCTCAATCTGTCCTAAAGACTGTTGAACCAGCTTATCAAAATACCAGTTAATCAGATCATACTTATCTTTAAAGTTCCGGTAAAAGGTCTGGCGGGTAAGACCGCACCCTTCCGCAATATCCTTCACGGTAATCCGATCCACAGGAGTATACTTCATACATCTTTTTACAGAATCAGCCAGCTTATACCTTGTGTTTTCCTGACGTCCGAAAGCACCTTCTGCCTTCCCCTCTCCTAATCCCGAAAGGATTCCATCCATTTGCTCTCCCTCCTCCCGATTTTAAAGGATCCTATCCTTTCCTGTTCGTTTCTTCCGGATTTTTAAACGGATTCCAAAAATCAATCATCTTCTGCCTCCAGCAGCATTTTCTTTACTTTCAGCATCCGATCACGAAGTACAGCCGCTTCCTCAAAATTCAATTCTGCAGCCGCCTGATTCATCTTCTTTTGCAACTCCTTAGCCAGCTTGCCAAGCTCCTTTGCATTCATAGATTCCGGATCCTTCTCAAAGGTCTTGGAATCTGCCTGGGCTGCCTTAGAAATGGCAATCAAATCGCGAATCGCTTTCTTGATGGTAGTTGGGGTAATTCCGTGCTCCTCATTGTACTTTTGCTGAATCTGACGGCGGCGGTTGGTCTCCTCAATAGCGCTTCTCATAGAATCCGTAATCACATCCGCATACATGATCACGTGCCCTTCTGAGTTTCTCGCCGCCCGGCCCACGGTTTGTATCAAAGAAGTCTCTGAGCGCAGAAATCCTTCCTTATCTGCATCCAGAATCGCCACCAGCGTAATCTCTGGAATATCCAGCCCTTCCCGCAGCAGGTTGATTCCCACCAACACATCAAACACATCCATGCGCATGTCCCGGATAATCTCCGCTCTCTCCAATGTATCAATATCCGAATGCAGATATTTTACCCTAATCCCCACCTCACGCATATAATCAGTCAAATCCTCAGCCATCCGCTTTGTCAAAGTAGTGATCAACACTTTATTGTGCCTTTCCACCTCTTTGTTGACCTCAGAAACCAGATCATCGATCTGCCCGTCTACCGGACGCACAGATATCTCTGGGTCAAGAAGCCCTGTAGGACGAATAATCTGCTCCACCCGCAGAAACTCGTGCTCTGCCTCATATACATTGGGCGTGGCTGACACAAACATCATCTGATCGATCTTACTCTCAAACTCTCCAAAATTCAAAGGGCGGTTATCCAGCGCCGACGGCAGGCGAAATCCAAAATCAACCAAAGTTGTCTTCCTGGAACGATCCCCTGCATACATCCCTCTTACCTGAGGCAGCGTAATATGAGATTCATCAATAATAATCAAAAACTCCTCCGGAAAATAATCTATTAATGTCCACGGCGGCTCCCCAGGTTTACCAAAAGTCAAATGACGGGAATAATTCTCAATCCCTGAGCAAAACCCGGTCTCTCTCATCATCTCCACATCAAAATTGGTTCGCTCCGAAATCCTCTGGGCCTCTAAAAGCTTGTCTTCACTCTTAAAATAAGCCACCTGCTCTTTCATTTCTTCCAGAATGTTTTCTGTGGCCATCATCATCTTTTCCTTAGGAACAACATAATGGGAGGCCGGGAAAATGGCAATATGCCCCAGCTGAAGCTTTCCCTCACCAGTCAGCCCGTCAATCTCTGTGATCCGCTCCACTTCGTCTCCAAAAAATTCAATCCGATATGCCTCACTCCCGGAATAAGCTGGAAACACCTCCAGCACATCCCCTCTCACTCGAAAGGTTCCACGATGAAAATCCATATCATTGCGCGTGTACTGGATATCAATCAGCTTGTGAATAATCTCATCCCGATCCCGCATCATACCCGGACGAAGGGAAATCACCATCTCCTTATAATCAATCGGGCTTCCCAAACCATAGATGCAGGATACTGACGCCACAATAATCACATCCCTGCGTTCCGAGAGCGCCGCCGTAGCAGAGTGGCGGAGTTTGTCAATCTCGTCGTTGATAGCGGAGTCTTTTTCGATGTAGGTGTCTGTGGAAGGGACGTAGGCTTCTGGTTGGTAGTAGTCGTAGTAGGACACAAAATATTCCACCGCGTTACTCGGAAAATACTCTTTGAACTCACCATAGAGCTGTGCCGCTAATGTCTTATTGTGCGCTATTACCAAAGTCGGCTTGTTAAGCTGTGCGATCACGTTGGCCATGGTAAAGGTCTTGCCGGAGCCCGTAACACCCAGTAAAGTCTGGAATTGATTGCCTTCCCGGAACCCACCCACCAGGGCTTCTATGGCCTGGGGCTGGTCGCCGGTGGGCTTGTATTCGCTGTGAAGTTCGAATAATTTTTGTGCAGTTTGCACAAATACCACCTCCAAAATTCATAGTAAAAAAAGATGCGTATATGCCACAAATTCGTCAAGGAATATTTCATTTTCGTCATGGCGTTTACTCAAATCGGAGCAAAACAAGCCCTTGACGAATCCCGTTCACAATTTGCTGTTTTTGCAACTCAGCGTACCTCTGTAATTCCATATGGACAAAACAGCACTGAAAGAGCTTTTTTATCTTACCACAAATCACTAAATTTGTATAGATAGAAAATCGAACTTTTGTTCTTTTTATCCTGTATCCTGAAGAAACTCTGTTACATCTACTACAATCTCCAACAATTCCTTTTTAAAGCTTTCTATCTCTTCCTTGTTTGGTAATACTTCCTTCATATACTCTTCTATTTCTGGTACACCATCCGCTATGATACCTCTATTATCAGCATAAACATCCATTGTTATGAGTTCTTTTGCATGTCCCATAAGTTTTGATACCGCCTTTGGGTTGAATGCCTCTTTTAGCAGGAGTGTACAGTATGTGCTGCGCAAATCGTGCCAGCGAATATCCGGTAAGCCGTTTTCGGCAAGAAGCTGCTTGTAATACCTGCAATGAAATCCTTTGCTCCTTGCCCTGCCAAGGGTGGAACAACAGATATATCCCAAATCCTGAAATTCTCTCTTTCTACGGTTTTTGTTTCTCTCATAAACCTGCCGTTCCTTTAAGATTGCCTCAAAGACATAATCAGGAATCGGAATCTCTCTGTAACTGGATTTTGTTTTTAATCCCACTTCCTGTTTCGTAAAAGTTTTCGGGGCAAAATCTTCCTTTACTGCATTATGTATCTTCCCCAGCTGGCGTTCCACCTTTAAGGTGCGGTTGATATAATCTACATCCGAATATTTTACACCATTGATCTCGGACCTGCGGAGCCCCATAAGCACATTCAACAACACCTGCATATGGATCGGGGTATCTTTGCTCTTTTCCAGCAGAACCTGGATCTGCTCCATAGTCAGTGTTTTCTGCGTATCAATATTTCGGGTCCTGAAGCCTGATTTGGACTGCGGTTTTTCTGCTTTGGGAAGCCCTATTCCATCCACCGGACTGGTCGGGATCACTTTGGCCGTTACCGCATAACGAAAAGAGACATTCATGATTGTTTTTACCAGCTCTGCTATCGGCCTCGAATAGTCTGCCTTGATATTAAACAATTTTTGAACGTCTCCGCGAGTAACATCCATCATTTTTTTCTTACCCAGGATGGGAATGATATGATTCTTTACTATTCCGCAATAATTATAGTACGTTTCATGACTGTCTGTGCGCTTTTTAAGATCCGTTTCAAGCCAGAATATCATATAATCAGCCACATTAACTTTTGCGTACACAACAAACGTACCATTATATAATTCTGCGATGGTCTTCTCTCTTGCCTTACTTGCTTCTTTCTCTGTTTTGAATCCGGACTTCTGCTGTGGTTTTTCGCTTCCATCCGGATATTTCAAGAATACTCTGTAGCCGAAGCCGGAGCGCACAGGTATTACCTGTGACACTCTCCAATCGACATAATTTTTTAAGCTCAAATCTAGCATGTTGCAACACTCCCTTCCGGAACAAACGTATGATTCATAAATGTGATAATCTGCTCATTCTCATCCATGACCTCACAATAATATTCAAAGGTTGTATTGACACTTGCATGTCCCAAAAGGGCAGATATTTTAATCAAAGGAACTTTCTGCTCTACCAATATAGTGGCATACATATGCCTCAGACCATGAACCGTAATGTGGGGCAGGCCATTTCTGGAACATAATTTTGTCAAAGCACTGTTCATAGCAGCAGTTGAGTGGGGCAGGCCATTTTCCTGACACGAAATATAATCGTGGTCAAAATATTGTTCACCGTACTGCAGCTTATTTGCATCAATCACAGTTCTTCTTTTTTCAATTTCCTTCGCAACAGCCTCTGGTATCCGCAGCAGGCGATAGCTATTATCCGTCTTTGGCGGTTTCTCTATGACCTTATATGTCTGAATTTTACTTCCACCCTTTGGGATAACAGGGTTTGATGTAATCTGCCGTTGAATGTAAATTGTTCTGTTTTCAGCATCAAAATCTCCAAATTTCAAGCCTGAAATCTCACCTTTTCTCAATCCACAGAACAGCCCAAGAAGAATTTCCAGATACCATCCACTATCGCAGGCAGCTTTCAGGAGTTTTTTCACATTTGCTTTGTTTAAAATAACGATTGTTGGCTTTCTTCTCGGATACGGCTTCGTTGCAGGAATCGGATTAACCCTGATATATTCCTGTATTACGGCCTCTTTCATTGCCATGTTCAAGAACTCTCTGGACTTGTTTCCAGCAGACTCGCATGCCTTTGACACAACAGCCAGCAAAGAATCAAAATATTCCTCATTTGCATATCGCAATTTTATA
>CAJUGD010000032.1 GCA_910586205.1 uncultured Lachnospiraceae bacterium
CCCTGTATTTATGCGGATTGTTGGCCTTTTTTATCATTTAAGTGTCGAAAACGGGTTATAACTACTTTCCCAAGATTTGTCAACCACTTTTCCCATAGTTTTGTCGAATTTTTTCGACCTGAAAGGAAGGTGTCCTTTCCTCCGTCATCCACGTCTGACTTGTCTTTGAGCAGGACAATCGGCGGGATATCGCTGTCTGCCAAGGTGCTCTGCACCAGGTTATTTTTGGTGATGGGATTCCAGGCTCCGGCCTGTCTCTCATAAAAAAGCCACTGGCGATTTACTGCCAGCAGCTTTTTATGCCCTATCTGGTATTCTGTCAAGAACCGATACTAGAAGTATTTCTCATATAAGCAATGCAGATAACTTTATCATTGCTGTCAAAATAAAATCTTATATCATAGTTAGCCCAATCCCCAACATACATACTGCTTGCTTCAAGAGGATATTGGATATAACTTACCTGCCCCAATCTTAAAAAAGTACTGGAACTCTCATTTTGTAAGTAATAATTGTATATAGTATCGTTTTCTGCTGCAACACCTGAAACTGTGACTGGAGCTTTTCCATAAGCATTTGTTACATCTTCTCGATTACTTTTAAATGAAATCCCTCGATTCGTTGTAATGTTATCTCCGTCTTCTTCTGAATACCACTGAAAAAACCAGTTATCACTGTCCACATCCCAATCCCATATAAGATTTTCACCGTTTACAATAAAATCTGAATCAACAAGGGATGCCCCATCAGTAATCACTGGCTGATTTGATACTGCCTCATTCTGTGCCCAAACCCCATCCGCATTGACCTGATACCCGTCTGGTGTGGTGGCGTTGGTGAGCATATACCCATCTGCCCCCATATAATACCATAAGCCACTCTCCGGCGACTGGTACCACTGGTTTGTCAGGTAAGATCCGTCCTCATTCTCAACCCACCAGCCTTTTACATCTTGTTTCCAGGCAGCTGCACTCGCTGTCATTACAAAAGCCATCGTCATGGCTGCTGCTGCCGCAACAGCGGCAACTGTTCTTAACTCTTTTTTCATCTTTCCCTCTTTCCGCAGGTAACTCCTGCTTTCTTGTAATTTTGCCGTTCAAAACTAATAAGTAAACGCCAAAATCGAAGAAATAAAAAAGACTACGAGCACGGCAAACAAATCGTAGTCTTTTCAAACTCCGATTTCTCACTTAGGATACTCCAGCGGCGGATCACTCCGCCGTTAAAGCACCCAGGTGAGAAATCAAGAATGAGGTGCCAGTATGCGTCCACACCAACACCTCATAAATATATCGTAAGGTTGACTTCATCAACTTGACAGCACAAAAAGATTGCACTTTTACTTCCAGTGCTTTATAATTACATTTGTGTATCGCTGACTCGTCAGTATTGTGTGGTACTGTGGATACCATCCTTGCCACGGGGAGCGGCAACTCTCCGTGGTGGTACACCTTGTACATCCTTGATTTTCTCAAAATCTATTTTAGCATACATGGCACATCTTTACAAGTAGCAAAAATCCCTGAGTATTCTATTTTTATGCCATAATCCCCTACTCCGCAAGCAGATGATCTTCTATATTAGTGTACTGCCTTGTGGAAATAACAGTGAAGAATGCACCGGCTGGCTATCGAAAAAACACGAACTCTGCAGATCGTACCAAACGTACCGTCGATTGCGATAATAAAAAGAAGCGGAAAACCCGATAAAATTAAGGTTTCCCGCCGCTAAACGAAATGCAGAAGATGGGAGTCGAACCCACAAGGTATTGCTACCACACGGACCTGAACCGTGCGCGTCTGCCAATTCCGCCACTTCTGCTAAACTCCCCGAGTAGGACTTGAACCTACGACAGCGCGGTTAACAGCCGCGTGCTCTACCGACTGAGCTATCGAGGAAAGCTTAATAAGCAATAATGTCTTATCAAGACTAAAATAGTTTACCACAATAAAGATTTCCTGTCAATCCCAAATTTAACTCTATATAAGATTTTAGAGACCAACTTTAAAAACCATTTTATAACAATTCAGAAAGTTCGGTGCGTTCACCGAAATTCCTCACACCAAACTGCCTCCCCCTTTTTTAAAGATTTCTTTACATCCAAAACACGCTGGTTCTCTGACCCCCTGAACTTCAGCCGCAGGTTCTTTTTCTCCTCCAAAAATCTTCCATCTACCATCACATCAAACAGCGGCACCAGTTCTTGTGTGACAGAAGAAGAAAGAAGCATATTCCCCAGCACATCCTTTTCAAAATCATATCCTGTAAAACACCAAATCGTCTTTTGCGGAAATATCTCCCTTACTTTTTTTATGAGGGGAAGCAGGCCCTCCTGGTTCGTCGGTTCTAAAGGTTCACCTCCAAGCAGAGTCAGACCTTCAATATATTCTGGTGACAACAGACTTAATATCTCCTCCTCTGTCGCCTCTGTAAACTTCTGCCCATAAGAAAAATCCCATGCCTCTGCATTAAAACAATTCCTGCAATGGTGTGTACATCCGCTGACAAACAATGATACCCGCACTCCTGGTCCGTTGGCCACATCTGTAGGCTTTATCACTGCATAATTCACAAGAATCCACTCCTCTCCAAACACTCCATACATCTCTCATCAGACAACAGTCAATACTCTCTGTCCTTACAAATGCAGCACCCGGCTCTTAATCTCCCGCGTCTTTCCATCATTCCAAAAATTTTCTCCCAAATACCCGCAGGTTCTTCTTGTCACATTCATCCTGCTCCGATCCTTGTTGTGACATTGAGGACATTCCCACTCCATATCCTCATTGATCACCATCTCTCCGTCAAAACCGCAGACATGACAGACATCAGACTTAGTATTAAATTCTGCATAGAGAATGTTATCATAAAGATAACGCACCATAACTTCCAATGCCTCCGGATTATGAGTCATGTCCGGCATCTCTGCATAAGAAATGGCTCCACCCAAAGAAAGATCCTGAAAGGCACTCTCAAACCGGAATTTCTCAAAGGCATTTATCTTCTCTCTCACATCCACATGATAGGAATTCGTATAGTATCCCTTATCTGTCACATTTTCAATCACACCATATTTTTCCCTGTCAATATGTGCAAAGCGATAACACAAAGATTCTGCCGGGGTACCGTAAAGGCTAAAGCCCAGACCTGTCTCGCTGCGCCAGCGATCTGCTGCTGCTTTCAAAGCCTTCATAACAGTTAAGGCAAACTTACGGCCCTCAGAATTTGTATGGCTGACCCTTTTCATCAGAAATGTCATCTCATAAACCCCAATATATCCCAAAGATAAAGTAGAGTATCCGTCCTTCAGATAAGGATCAATCACCTCCCCTTTTTTCATCCGGGCAATGGCTCCATACTGCCAATGAATCGGGCTGACGTCTGACAACGTTCCTATCAGTGCCTTATGGCGGCACATCAGAGCCCGTTTGCATAATTCCAGCCTTTCCTCTAAAATGCTCCAGAATTTCTCCTCATCCCCCTGAGCCAGTATCCCGATCTGAGGCAGATTCAGGCTAACCACCCCCTGGTTAAAGCGGCCTTCCCATTTATAATTCCCTTTCTCATCTTTCCAAGGTGACAAAAAGGAACGGCACCCCATACAGCTAAACACATTCCCCTCGTAATTCTCCCGCATTTTCTTCCCGGAAATATAATCCGGATACATTCTTTTAGCTGAACACCGAACTGCCAGACGGGTCACATCATCATAAGCTCCACCCTTCAGGCAATTCCACTCATCCAGCACATAGACCAGCTTGGGAAATGCAGGGGTCACACAGACTCCCTGCTCATTCTTAATTCCCTTTAGCCTTTGATTTAAAATCTCCCGAATAATCCTCACATTTTCTTCAACATATTCATCCTTTGGATCTATCTCAAGAAATAGTGTGACAAAAGGCGCCTGTCCGTTGGTGGTCATCAATGTGTTGATCTGGTACTGAATCGTCTGCACACCAGAACGCAGCTCGTCCTCCAACCGGAGATTTACCACACAATCTAACTTTTCCCCCTGAAGCTCCTTACACATCTCCCGCTCATATTTTTCCCTGCTTCTGCGCAGATATTTTGCCAAATGCCTTACTGCCACAGAAAGCCCTCCATATTGATTGCTGGCCACTGCCGCAATAATCTGAGTCATAACAATGCAGGCCACCTGAAAGCTTTTGGGAGATTCAATCAGCTTTCCGTTCATTACAATCCCATTATCCAGCATATCGGCAATATCAATCAGGCAGCAATTAAAGATCGGCTGTATGAAATAATCAGCATCATGAAAATGAAGCACTCCATTCTCATGAGCCAGGGCAATTTCCTCCGGCAAAAGCAAACGTCTGGTCACATCCCGTGATACCTCTCCCGCTATGTAATCTCGCTGGGTAGATGCCAAACGGGTGTTTTTATTGGAGTTTTCATCTGCCAGCTCTTTATTCTCATTGCGGATAAGTTTTAAAATGGACTCATCCGTAGTGTTGGACTTGCGCAGCAAAGCTCTCTGATATCGGTACAGCATATATTTCTTTGCCAGAGCATACTTATTGCATCTGACTAAATGTTCCTCAATCTTGTCCTGGATCGACTCCACAGCCATCACATCCTCTGCCGCCTCCTCGACACAGCCAATAATCTCCTCGATCAGCTCTTTACTCGCCCTTTCCTGTACTTCTACAGCATGGTTCGCCTTTCCAATGGCAGCCCGGATCTTTTCCTCATCAAAAGAAACAACCCGCCCGTCACGTTTCTGAACCTTCATACCCCATCCTCCAATCTATTTCCCTGCTGCCCTTTATGCCTCTGCCGTTCATTTATGGTGGTGCCGCGAAAACATGGCATGGGGTTACTGTGGAAATCTCGAATCCTTCAAAATAGGACTGCGCACTTGCTGCGCTGTCCGTACCAGCGCCAAAATGCCTGCATTTTGGCATTTTGTGTGCATCCCCCGGAGGGTTCACAGTAACCCCTCTTTCCTTTTATGGTGGTGCCGCGAAAACGTGGCATGAGGTTACTGTGAAAACTGACTTCTATACAACCCTGCATAGAACCCATTCTTCTCCAAAAGCCCCTCATGATTCCCCTGCTCAATAATATGTCCGTCTTTCATCACCAAAATCACATCTGCCTCCCGGATAGTTGAAAGCCTGTGGGCTACAATAAAGCTGGTTCTTCCCTCCATCATGGCAGCAAATGCCTTTTGTATCCGTATCTCGGTACGGGTATCAATGGAGGATGTGGCCTCATCCAAAATCAGCATAGGCGGCAGGCACAGCATTACCCGGGCAATGCACAAAAGCTGCTTCTGCCCCTGGGACAGATTCCCTCCATCTTCAGAAATCAGCGTATCATACCCCTCAGGCATTCTCTTTATAAAGCTGTGGGCATGGGCATCCTTTGCCGCCTGCACAATCTGCTCTAAAGATGCATCCGGCTTTCCATAAGCAATATTTTCCCGGATGGTTCCTGACTTTAGCCAGGTTTCCTGCAGAACCATACCATAGTTAGCCCGCAGACTTTTCCTGGTCACACGGCGGATATCCATTCCTGATACCTGAATTTCACCTCCGTCCACATCATAAAACCGCATCAAAAGATTAATCAATGTAGTCTTTCCACAGCCTGTGGGCCCTACAATGGCAATCCTCTGCCCTGGATTTACATCCAGATTTAAATGCTCAATCAGCGGCACCTGCGGATTGTATGCAAAAGACACATCCTGCAGCTTTACACTGCCGTCTGCTGCCCCCAGCTCTCCGACCTCTTCCTCTGATGAAATAGAAGGCTCATCGATCAGCTCAAATACCCGGGCCGCGCAGGCCAGCGCATTCTGCAGCTCTGTCACCACTCCCGAAATCTCATTAAAAGGCTTCGTATATTGATTGGCATAGCTTAAAAAAATAGAAAGCTGTCCCACACTGAGAAGGCCGCGGATCGCCGCATAGGCTCCCACCACCCCCACGCTGGCATATACCATGCTATTGACAAATCTGGTAGACGGATTGGTAATAGAGGAAAAGAATATAGCCCTCAGACTGCAGGATCCCAGCCTTTCATTAATTTCCTCAAACCGCTTTTGGGCCTCATCCTCATATCCAAAAGCCTGTACTACCTTCTGGTTGCCGATCATTTCATCTACTAAAGAGGTCAGTTCACCTCGTGTTTTTGACTGAAGCTGAAACATGGCAAAAGTTTTCCTGGCAATATAGCTTGCCACAAACAAAGAAAGAGGCGTTACAAGGACCACTACAACGGTAATCAGCGGATTCACCACCAGCATAAACCCCAACGTGCCAAGAATGGTCAAAAGCCCTGTAAAAAGCTGGGTAAAGCCCATTAAAAGCCCCTCGGAGAACTGGTCAATATCCGCAATGATCCGGCTGATAATATCTCCATACTGATGAGAATCCACATATTTCAGAGGCAGAACCTCCAAATGATTAAAGGCCTTGGTTCTGATATCCTTCACCACATAATAAGTAATCCGGTTGTTAATGTGGTTCATCAGCCATTGAGCAAATGCTGTGATAAACACCACAACTGCAATTTGTTTTAAGATAAGGAACAATCCTGCAAAATCTACATTTCCAGGCCCTAGAATCAAGTCCACGCCTTTTCCTACTAAAATAGGCGCATAAAGTGTAGTTGCCACTGTCACTGCTGCCAACACAAGTGACAGCAGCACCAGCCATTTGTAAGCTCCGATATAATTCAAAATTCTTGTCAAAGTAGATTTATGCTGTTTAAATGGGTTCTTCATGTCACTGTACCTCCTCTTTGGATAACTGGGACAGGCAGATTTCCCGGTAAACCTCACAATGCTCAAAAAGCTCCTGATGATTTCCTTTCCCTACCATATGCCCGTCATCCAGCACCAGTATCTGATCCGCATTCCGAATGGTAGTCGCCCGCTGGGATACAAGGAACACGGTCATCCCCTTGGTTCCTTCCCGGATGGCCCTGCGCAGGCTGGCATCCGTGGCAAAATCCAAGGCAGAAGCGCTGTCATCCATAATCAGAATTTCCGGCTGCTTTACCAAGGCCCGGGCAATGGTCAGTCTCTGACGCTGGCCGCCGGAAAGGTTTTTCCCTCCCTGTTCAATGAAAAGCTCCAGCCCTTTTTCCTTGCTGTCCACAAACTCCCTGGCCTGCGCCATATCCAAAGCCCGGTAAATCTCCTCGTCTGTGGCGTCCTTTTTCCCCCACTGCATATTTTCCCTTAAAGTTCCTTTAAAAAGCACTGCTTTCTGAGGCACCACCCCTACCTTGTAACGCAGCTCCTGTAAAGAATACTCTCTCACATCCCTGCCGTCAATCAGCACCTTACCCTGACGTACATCATAAAACCGGGGAATCAGATTTACTAACGATGATTTTCCAGACCCGGTGCCGCCGATAATGCCAATGGTCTGTCCCTTTCCTGCCGTGAAATCAATACAGGAAAGCGAGTCCTCCTTGGCTCCCGTATAGGCAAAATCCACCTGACGGAAACATACCTTCTGTTCCTCGTTATCTTTCGTCCTGCCTGCCGCTATACCTGCCTCACCAGGATCCGTAATGCTGCTTTTCACCTCAAACACCGTGCTGATCCGGTTTGCACAAGCCAAAGCTTTGGAAATAGACACAATCAGGTTTGCCAGCTTTATCAGCTCCACCAGAATCTGAGACATATAGTTGACCAGGGCCACGGTCTCACCTTGGGT
Organism: uncultured Lachnospiraceae bacterium; assembly: GCA_910586205.1. GTDB lineage: Bacteria > Bacillota > Clostridia > Lachnospirales > Lachnospiraceae > Brotaphodocola. Next base: position 7,695 of record CAJUGD010000032.1, read on the forward strand.
AATGATCCCTGTATCCACCTGCTTTCCGGAAATCCATACCACTGCCACAATGGCCAGATTAATGATCACATAGGTAATCGGATTCATAAGGGCAGAAATTTTTCCCACAAAAATCTGAAACCGCACCAGCAGGCCGTTAGACTCCTCAAATCTGCGAATCTCATCCTCCTGACGATTAAAAGCCCGAATCACCCTGGCTCCCGTTAGATTCTCCCTGGTTGCCAACGTAACCTGATCTAACTGCCTCTGAACTTTCTTATACAAAGGCATACTGACTCCCATGATCCCAAATACCACCACACTGAGGGCAGGAATCGCCACCACAAACACCATGGCTGCCTTTACATTTACCGTAAAAGCCATAATCATAGCGCCAAACACAATAAACGGAGACCTTAAAAGAAGACGCAGCGCCAGATTCAGCCCTGACTGAACCTGATTTACATCACTGGTCATACGGGTGATCAAGGTAGCAGTCCCGATCTTATCCTGCTCGCTGTAAGATAAATGATTAATATGGGCAAACAGATCATTGCGCAGAGCCGTACTGAATCCTACTGACGCCTTTGCAGCAAAATACTGAGCCGTCAGAGAACATGCCAGCCCTACAATGCCAAGGAGCACCAGCAAACCTCCCATTTTCAGAATGTAGGAAGCATCCTGATTCTTGATTCCCACATCAATGATCTGTGCCATCACCAAAGGCACAAACAGCTCAAAGCTGGCCTCAAGCATCTTGAACAACGGCCCAAGCACACTCTCCAGCTTGTAGTCCTTTAAGTACCTTACCAGTTTTCTCATAACTTCCTCCAAGTTTCTAATTATCATAAGTGTTCACAGTGCACCATGTCCGCTAACCTCATGCTGCGCCTTTGGCTTGCATTCGCTAAGCGGACAGGTATAGCTCTCACTAAGCTCGTGAAACACCTCGCTAAGTGTTCACAGTATACCACAATCACAATCTTTGTGACAAGGGATTTTCCAATTCCCTCCTTGCCAATTTTCCCTGTCCGTGTTACGATATACGAAAATCCCCAAAAGCGAGGAACGCCCATGATCCGCTTCACATTAAACTGCATTCGAATCTTCCAAAAATACGGAAAAGACGAAATCACAGTATACGCCGCCCAGGCATCCTTTTTCCTTATGCTGGCTTTTTTCCCGTTTATCATGCTGCTCTTAACCCTGATCCAGTTCATCCCCTCTGTCAACAAATCGGATCTGCAGATAATCCTGGTACAGATCATGCCGGATATGCTGGATGCTCTGATTTTAGGGATTGTAGATGATTTATATTTAAAATCCCCCGGCACCATGCTCTCCCTGACCGCCCTGCTGGCTCTCTGGTCCGCGGCCCGCGGCATGATGGGCATTGAGAGGGGATTAAACCGGATCTACGGCAGTACCATCAAACGCGGTTATTTGTTAAGGCGCCTGATCTGTACCGGCTACACCTTTTTGTTCATGGTAGTCTGTGCAGTCTCTTTGGTTCTTTTAGTGCTCGGCAACTCCATCCAGATGCTTTTTATACAGATTTTCCCTTTATTGGAAACTGTCACCCGCCATGTGATCAGCTTTCGGGGGCTGCTGGCAATCACGCTCTTTTTGTTTGCCTTTGTCCTGCTCTACACGATTGTGCCTTCCTCAAAACAAAACCCCTGGCAGCAACTGCCCGGGGCACTGTTTGCAGCGATCTGCTGGCTGCTGTTTTCCTTTGGATTTTCTTTGTACTTTTCCAATTTCAGCAATTATTCCTACATGTATGGAAGCCTTGCCGCTGTGGTTCTTTTAATGCTGTGGCTGTACTTCTGTATCTGTATCCTGTTTATCGGAGCTGAGATTAATACCCTTTTAAGTAAAAACGAATCTTAAAATTTGTTTAAACACTCACAGGCTTTATAGGTGCTCCGTCCAATGCCGCTGACACCAGGCCGCCTGCCCCGTCATAAACCAGCTTCAGGGAGAAAAAATCCTGTCTTTCCTCCAGCAAACGGAAAAAGATCCGATCTCCCTCCCATAGATTCAGCCTGGGAATATCCTTTTTGTCCACCCATTGAAGCTCCCCCTCATCACAGGCTGTTTCCTGTCCTGTAAATCCGTCAGCCGTAAACAAGGACATATATTCCGTAACTCCGTCTCCGGACACAAAAGTCACAAGCCCGCGAAAGTGGTAGGAGGTAAGCGTATAGCCGGTTTCCTCCCGCACCTCCCGAAGAAGGCACTCCTCCGGGCTTTCATCTTTCTCAAAATGCCCTCCCACTCCAATCCACTTATCCTTGTTTACGTCCTTTTTCTTCCTGGTCCGGTGAAGCATCAGATATTTCCCATCCCTCTCCAGATAACACAATGTGCTTAAGGATGCCATATCTCTCCCTACTTTCCTTTTTTCTCCTTTAAAAGCGGCTTGATCTTCTTGTACAGCTCCCCTGCCTTTTTGCTGCCGTATTGCTTAACCAGCAAATTGTTGATCACCTGCTTGCTCTTTCCCGTACTGATGCAGCGCATTACCATCTGCAGATCTTCATCTCCCACTATCTCCCGAAGATTTTCCTCCAACTGGGTCCGCTCCTTGACATTTTTCTCTGTCTCTGCTGCTATGGAATCAATCAGCTTAATATTCTTTCCTTTCCAGAAATCCAAAAGCACCTCATAGCCTAAGTCCTTACTGACAATACAGAACCTTCCATTTTCTTCTCTTGCCATCAGATATCCCAGATAAGCTGCCAGCTGAAAATCCAGGGCATTCTTCTTTCCTATGGTAATCTTGCGGAACTCAATGGCAGCATAACATTCCTGCAGCCTTTGATGCAGGTCAAAGCTCATTTTGTCTGCATTTTCGCTGTAAAAAATGATGACCTGATCCCCGTTCCCAAGATCCGAAAGCCCCTCCAGCCCATTCTCCCCCGTATTTTCATAATCAATTAAATAATATGTCATGGTTTCATCCCAACCCTTTCCCATTCATTGCCTGCATCAGCCAGCCAGAGCCTCAGTCAAAGCCTTGAGAGCAGTCAGATTCTCCTCCTTCAGCACAGACTTAATGGTTACTGTTGGATCTAAAATCCGAATCTCCTTCATTCCCTCCAAAATATTCTTCATTGCCTTGCCTGCCATGGGTGCCCAGGTTCCGTTCTCTAAGATTCCCACTGTGCGCTTCTGATAATTTTTGGACCGGAGATGATGGAGAAATTCTTCCATGCAGGGAAATGCCCCGCCGTCATAGGTAGCTGACGCCAGCACCATCCGGTCATAATAAAATGCCTTACGCACGGCAGCAGACATATCTTCTCTGGATAAATCAAGCAGCTCCACCTGGTCCTCTCCCTGGTTCTTTATAAGCTCTGCCAGCTTTTTGGCAGCCCTGGCCGTATTGCCGTGAATAGAAGCATAGGCCACCAGCACGCCCTTCTGCTCTGCACCATAGGTACTCCAAGTTTGGTACTTATCCAGGTAATATGCCAGGTTCTCTTTAAGAACCGGTCCATGCAGAGGGCAGATAATCTGAATATCCAGTCCGGACGCCTTCTTAAGCAGCCCCTGAACCTGCACTCCGTATTTTCCTACAATATTCAAATAATAGCGGGCTGCCTCCTCTGCCCACTCCCCCTTATTATCTGCCGGGCCAAATGTCCCGAACCCGTCAGCAGAGAATAAGATCTTGTCCGTCTGGTCATATGTCACCATTACCTCCGGCCAGTGGACCATAGGAGCCGTAAAAAACTGCAGCACATGCTGACCCAGGCTTAGGGTATCCCCCTCTCCCACCACAACCTTTCTTCCCTCCAGATCCAGATCAAAAAACTGTCCGATCATGCCAAAGGTCTTCGCATTGCCCACTACCTTGGCCTCCGGATACTTGTCCATAAAATGTCCGATATTGGCAGCATGATCCGGTTCCATGTGAGAAACCACCAGATAATCCACGCTTCTTCCTTCCAAAACCATCTCCAGATTCTTTAACCACTGCTCTGTAGCCCGGCAGTCCACAGTATCCATCACCGCAACCTTCTCATCCTTAATCACATAAGAATTGTAAGTTACACCCTCCGGTACCGGATACTGGCTTTCAAACAAATCTAAGGTACCGTCAAAAACACCTGCATATAAAACAGACTCTGTAATTAAAATGTCACTCATTTTTCTCCTCCTGTCACATCAAATGATCTATTATTATAAATCATTCCATTTTCTGCCCATTTTAACACAGGATGGTATAATTTTCTATTAGCAATCCTGACCAATTCCCTTGCCGCTTATTAGCTCTTTCCTATATTTTTCTACCATTCTCACCACATCCATCCGTGTATACGGCTTTTCAATAAACCCGAAAGCCTGAATCTTCCATGCCTCCAGGGAAAATCCGGGAATGCTGGACATCAGCACAATGGCCGGAGGATTGGGAAGACGCTGCAGAGCCGAACCCAGGCTGATTCCGCTGATATCCGGCATTACAATATCTGTAAATACCATGTCCGCCGGATTTTCCCTCACAAAGTCCACCACTGCCACTGCCTCCTCAAAACACCCCAGAAGCTCAACCTGCTCCATATTTCGAAAAATCCCTTTCATCTTTTCCAACAGCTCCGGCGCATTATCCACCGCCACAACCTTGATCTTCATTCTATTGTTTCCACCTTGTCCTTTTGTTATTTATCACATTTTACCATACGATTTTCATACACGCTCCGGAACTTACTAATCCCGATTTTCGCTCAAGACTGCCATCATCTCCTTCAGCCCAAACAACCGGTTTTTCTCAAACTGCCCTTCCAGAAACTCCAGATTCTTATCTGAATTTTCCACCTGCCGGGAGTATTCATAAGCAGCCTTCACCAGCTCCTCCCTGCTGCATCTCCCCCTTCTTCCATATAAGAACAAGCACCACTCCCGGATCACTGTCAGGCTGAATACCGTAAGCCTGCCCTTTCCATACACATCCCCATCATACATTGCTCCCAGCACATAAGTGTTTACAAAATAAATTGCCAGATTCTCCCATTCCCGCTCCAGCAATCTGGCCTTTTCCTCAAATTTCTTCCTCTGTGCCTCATATTCCCTCACATCCAGATCATGATACAGCTCACGGCACATTTGTCTCAGCTTTTCTCCCCAGCCTGGCAGCACTGGCTCCATACCTTCCATCAGCCGCATCCACGCCCCTATACGGATCATCCGTTCAGCAGGCTTCCCCTCAAAAGCATAAAGCCTCTTTGCAAATCTCTCGGCCGCTCCTCTTTTAAGATACCTCTTTGAAATCTTCTTTGCCCACCAGATTGCCCCTTTTCCTTTGCAGGCGCAGCATTCCTTACAATCCCTCTCTTGTTCTTCATTCCAATGGTTCTGAAAATCATGACAAAGCGCCAGCACCATGGCCACTCTCTGCCCCCATTCCACAGACCGGTCCTTTATCAGACAAACCATGGCCTTTCGAATCTCCCCCAAAGCCTCCAAAAGCTCCCTTTCCTCTCCCTTACCATCTTCCTGATTTTTCCCTCGGGTCCACGTCTTCCAGGCTCCCTGTTCTTCATCTCCCAAAATCACTCTGGCTGCCTCCGGACAAGACAAAGAGAGCATAGCCTCTCTCCTTACTCCATAATCCTCCACATGCCTGGGATACTCCCTGCATTCCCGGCACATCCCCTTTCTTCCCATTTCCTTATAGATATCACAAAACCCTTCCCGGTTCAAAAATACACAGGCGCTTCCCTTTAGCCGAAAGCACCGGTTCCTGTGATCAATCCCCCAAAACAGCCGATATCCAAAAGCCCCCTTTTCCCTTCTGTATGCCCTGTAGCTGTCCTTGTCAATTCCAATCTTCCACCCCTTGCAGCATGTATCCTCACACTCTGCCCCTATACATATAAACCCATCCAAACATTTTTGAATCCCGTACTCCATTCTCATCCTCCGCCTGTTTTATGCCCCTATTTTTCTCTGCTTTTTCCAGCCCCTAAAGCGGCAGAATCCACGCCTGCCTTTTTACAGATATCCCCCAGACAGCATTTATCACAATAGGGCTTTGTCCTGGCCGTGCAGATCTCCCTTCCATGATACACCAGCCGATGGCAAAAATCACTTCCCTCCTCAGGCGGGATCAGCTTCCACAGAGCCATCTCCACCTTTTTCGGTTCTTTGATTCCATCTACCAGACCCATGCGGTTCACCAATCGAATACAATGGGTATCCGTCACAATAGCCGGCTTTCCGAACACGTCACCCATTATCAGATTCGCGCTTTTTCTTCCCACTCCCGGCAGCTTTAAAATCTTATCAAAATCCTCCGGAATCTTGCCTCCATACTCATCCCGCAGCATTTTCATACAAGCGCTTATATCCCGGGCCTTACTCCTGCCCAGTCCGCAGGGCCTGACAATTTCTTCTATATCCTCCACAGAAGCCTCTGCCAGCGCCTCCACACTGGGATACTTTTCATACAGTCCCTCCACAACCACATTCACCCTGGCATCCGTGCACTGCGCCGCTAAACGCACACTGACCAACAGCTTCCACGCCTGATCATAATCCAGCGTGCACCCTGCCTGCGGATACTCTTTTTTCAGCCTTTCAATAATCTCTATCGCTAATTTCTTCTTTGTCATCCTCTGTACTCCTTATCTTTCACATATACTCCCATGGCATATTTTCTGTCAAATGCCGTTTTACTCCCCGCTCCTGCGAAACTCCTCAATCTCCCTCACCAACATCCGGACATTCTGAATCAAAGAATCAAACATCCCATACTCATATAGCTTCATCCCCAAAATCCCCAAGGGCACTGCCAGGATCATTCCCGAAATCCCCTTAATCTTAAAGCCCAAATACAAAAGAAACAATGTCATAAGCGGCGGAAGCCCCATAGAATCCCCCACGATCTTCGGCTGTATCATCTGACGTGCCACCTGACTGACCACATATAAAAGGGCCAATCCTGCTGCCAGCATATACTCTCCGGACAAAACCTTTACCACTGCCCATGGCAGCAGCACAGTCCCGGTGCCGAACAAAGGAAGAAAATCAAGAGCTGCAATCAAAATCGCAAGCAAAAAAGCATACCGGATTCCCAGCACTACAAAACCGGCCAGCAAAATCAGAGCCACCATAAACATAATCTTAAACTGAGCAAGAAAATATCCCCCTATGAGACGCCTCACATCCCCTTTTAGATTCTCATAATACCGTCCCCCGTTCTCCGGCAGATATTTCTTCCAAAACCCAATAATGCGATCCCGCTCCGCCAGAAAAAAATACGAGGAAAGAATGATCACCACCACATTCACCATGGCATTGGGAATCCTCATAGCCACATTTCCCGCTGCTTCCACAGTAGGTGACGCAATCTTTTGAACCAGCAAGCTTACCATTTCCCCCACATTTCCCGTAAAATCTCTCCAGGTCTGCTCCACATGATCCGGAAGAAAGCGAAACACCTCATCAAAAAGCCCGGAAAAAGCTTTCAAGCCCTCTGAAGCCGTCTCATAAAGCTCCGGCAAATCCTGTGCAAAATAAAATGCCTGAACAAAAAGCCGGGATATCAGAAAATATCCCAGCCCAATCACAAATCCCAAAACCAGCACAATGATCAGAGCTGAGCTGTGTTTCCGGACAATCTTTACCCGGCTTTCCAGAAAACGCACAAGAGGGTTTGCCACCATAGCAATGATCCATCCAACCACAAACGGCATAAAATACCCCAGCACCTTAGGCACTACTGTACAAGCCAGCACGATCCCTGTCACCGGAATGACAATATTCAGAAAAATTCTTACATATTTTTTTACACTTTCCATCCATTCACCTGTCTTTGAACCGTGAATACTCCCTGCAGCCGCCTTATCAGGCCATGTCCTTTAAATAGCATTCCAGAAAAGAGAACAGCTTCTCCATTTCCTCATCCGTGCCAATGGTAATCCTTAAATAATTTTCCAGACGAGGCTGATTAAAATACCTTACGTAGATCCCCTGTCCTTTCAAAGCCTCAAAAAGTTCTGATGCAGACGCCTTTTCATGAGAGGCAAATATAAAATTAGACATGGAATCCGGAAAAGAAAATCCCAGCCTCTTAAGCCGCTCTTTTGCCTTTTCCCTGGTATCCACAATCCGCCCAATGGTTTCCCGAAAATACGCATCATCCCGCACCGCCTCAACCCCCAATACCAGAGACGGAAGATTCATGGTATAAGAATTAAAAGAATACTTTACATCCTGCAGAATGCGGATCAGCTCCCGGCTTCCTACAGCAAAGCCAATCCTCATTCCTGCCATAGACCGGGCCTTGCTGAAGGTCTGCACAACCAGAAGGTTCTCATATTTCTCTAAAAGCTCCAGAGCAGATTTTCCCCCAAAATCAATATACGCCTCATCCACAATCACAATCACATCCTGATTATGGGCAAGCACATCCTCCACCTGCTTTAAGTCCATCAAAAGACCGGTAGGTGCATTCGGATTAGGGAAAATCACCCCGCCGTTCTCCCTGTAATAATCCTCCGGCCGGATCAAAAATGCTTCATCCAATGGAGCCGTCTCATAAGGAATGCCGAAAAGCTCTGCCCAAACCTTATAAAAAGAATAGCTGATATCCGGAAATAAAATCGGCTTTTCTGAGTTGAAAAAAGCCAGAAATGCCATTGCTAAAACATCGTCTGATCCGACTCCCACAAACACCTGATCCGGCTCTACCTTATAGTAATCTGCCAGACACCCTGCCAATGTCTTGACTGTTGGATCCGGATATTTTCTCAATTCCTCTGTTCTTAACTCCTCAAGGGCTTTTCTCACTCCCGGCGCCGGAGGATATGGATTCTCATTGGTGTTCAGCTTAATGATTCCCTGTCCCTTTGGCTGCTCCCCCGGCACATAAGGAACCACCCTTCGGATCTTATCTTCCCATGGTTTCATATTTTCCTCCATTCTGCGCATATTTTACGGCACATCATACCGGCTGCAATCCATATTCCTCTGCCAATGCCCGAAACGCAGGCATAGAACCCTCGATCTTTTCATAGGATACACAATATGCAATACGCACATACCCAGGACACGCAAAAGAACTTCCCGGAACCAGCAAAAGATTATGTTTTGCAGCCCTGCTGCAGAACTCCTTCTCATCTTCAACCGGTGATTTGACAAAAAGATAAAATGCCCCATCCGGACGGATACACGAAAACCCGCATTCCTTTAACCCTTCATACAGCCGGTTCCGGTTCCGGTCATAAGCCATAAGATTCACGGATGCCCCCTTCTCAATACATCTTTTAATCACTCTCTGCATCAGAGACGGCGCATTGACACATCCTAATACCCGGTTGGCAATCGAAGCTGCCGTAAACGTTTCCTGACTGTCCCTCAGCTCATTCGGAATCACCAAATACCCGATCCGCTCTCCAGGAAGAGACAGGGACTTACTGTAAGAATAGCACACAACCGTATTTTTATAATACTTGGTCACATAAGGAACCTGCACCCCGTCATAAGCCAATTCCCGGTAAGGCTCATCAGAGAGCAGGACAATCTCCCTCTTAAATTCCTTTTCCTTATTTTCCAAAATCTCGGCCAGCTTCTTCAGCGTATCCTCCGAATAAACCACGCCTGTAGGATTGTTCGGGGTATTGATAATCACTGCTTTGGTTTTTTCTGTGATTTTTTGTTTCAGTTCCTCCAGATTTGGTTGAAAATCCACTGTATTGGGAGATACCGTCACAAGCCTTCCGTCATAATTAGCCACATAATTCCCATATTCCACGAAATAAGGAGCAAAGACTATCACCTCATCCCCTGGTTCTAGGATCGTCTTTAAAATCACATTCAATCCGCTGGCAGCCCCCACTGTCATCAATATATTATTCACACCAAAATCCGTTCCAAACCGTTCATTGAGAGAATGGGCAATGGTCTCCCGCACATCCTCATAGCCTGCATTACTCATATATCCATGGATAAAAGCAGAATCCTCCTCCTGAATGATTTCCAAAATCGATTCCTTTACCTCGTCAGGCGCAGGCACATTCGGATTCCCCAAACTAAAATCAAATACATTTTCCGGCCCATAGATGGAAGACAAACGTTTCCCTTCTTCAAACATTACACGAATCACAGAATTATTCTCCACCAAAGGCTTCATCTTCCCCGAAACCATTTTCTCTCCCTCCTTATCTTCGATGTTCATTCATATGATAATAAACTGCCATAATCCCGGTTAAGATCAAATAAAACCAAGTGGTAGTATTACTGAACCAGGTAGTGAAAAAAGAAAGCATCAGATACGCCCCCATCTGAGCATATAAAAGATACCCCATAGGATTGCGCAGCTCCCGCAGCTTGACTGTCAGAAGATAAGCCGCCAATCCTAAGATACAGGAAAAGAGCAGCACCCCCGGCAATCCAAAATCATAATAAGAATCATAAAACATGGTAAGAGTAGTCAGCTCCTTTTTGTTTACATAAATCGGAAAATTAATAAGCTCAGGAAATGCAAATTTAAGTCCTGTCAGAGCCCAAAAAGGAAACAGCCCCTTAAGGCCAAAGGTGTGCTTTGGCAGCACCTCCACCATACAATTAAAATTCTCATAATTATTGGCAATATACATATAAGGCTGGGTGATAAAGATAGGCATCCGGGCATATTTCATTTCAAAAATTCCGTTTAAATACTCTATATCATGGCTTCGGGCTACTGTCAGAATCAGATAGACCGGCAAAATCACTGCCATCATCCCTGCCAGGTACAAAGGATTAAACTGCTTCTGCAGGGAAATATAAGTAAATCCCGCCAAAATCACGGCAAACACAAACTGGAAACGGGATACACACAGCATAGGAATCACCAGAGAGATCCCCGTCATGACAGCCGCCACCATCATCCGTCTCTCACATCCCCTGCCCCGTTCCGTATGAAAATAAAGCACGGATATAGACGGCACCAGAACACAAGACACTGTAATATAGTGAATCCCCGTCAAATGAAACTCCGAATAAGCATGAGGAACCCCTCGAAGAAACAAGGGTACATACCCCAACACAATAGCCTCTGCCAGAAAAGCTGCCGAAGAAATGGCGGTCACTCCGCAGACCATATGAAATAATGGCTTAGGATTCCCCCGAAAACTTCTCCATCTGCTATGACTGTCATGACCTGTCCCATACCGGCGGCTGAGCGCCTCAAAAACCCCCCAGAATCCGGCATAAGCAAATGCCAGGCAAACCCATGTCATAAGCGCCCAATCTGTGTGTAGATTGCTGAGCTTCATACATGCCAGGCCCTGACCGCCTACCCAGAACAAGGAAAAAATTCCCCGCAGATGAATCAGATTTTTGGACTGCCGGAAGTCCTTCCCATACAGCCAAAGCGCTGCTGCCAGAAGTACAATTCCTGACAAATAATAATGTCCCCACCTTGCCAAAAAAAAGCTCAGAATATAACCAATCAGATAAATTCCCATGTCGTATCCACCCTATTTTTGTGTCTTTCGTTCTCCCGTGCCAAGGCAAAGGAAACGGCTGCCGCACGTCAGAGCGTATGGCAGCCGGTTCCTTCACACTTTACACCGGTTACTCCGGTTTACAGCCCTGCAACAAATTCACGCATATAATCTTCCACCTCTTTTGTGGTGGTAAAACTCATGGCCTTATCGGCAACATCCTGAAGTTCCTCTACGCTTAAACTGGTGATCAATTTCCTGGAGTACAGAATTGCCGACGCACTCATGCTAAACTCATTTAATCCAAATGCCAGTAAAAGCGGAATCATCATAGGATCACTGGCAGCTTCACCGCACATCCCTACCATGATCCCTTCCTCACGGGCACAGGTAATAATCCGCTTAATACTCCGCAGCACTGCCGGGTTAAAAGTCGAATACAGGTAAGAAATCTTGTCATTCCCCCGGTCTACAGACATGGTGTACTGTGTCAGATCATTGGTTCCGATACTGAAGAAATCAACTTCCTTGGCAAAAATGTCGGCAATCAAAGAAGCAGCCGCAGTCTCCACCATGATTCCCACCTGAATATCCCGATTGTATGCCACTCCCTGACGATCTAACTCCAGCTTCAGCTCATCAATCAGCATCTTTGCCTCCCGGTACTCATCAATACAAGTCACCAGCGGAATCATGATCTTAATGTTACCAAACGCACTGGCCCGAAGCAATGCCCGAAGCTGAGGCTTGTAGATATCTTCCTTGCGGTCCAGACACAGACGAATAGCCCGGTAGCCCAGGAAAGGATTCTCATCCTTTTCTAATCCCATATAAGGGATCTCCTTATCTCCGCCGATATCCAGAGTACGGATAATCACCGGCTTGCCCTTTAAGGCTTCCGCCACCTTCTTATACGCCTCAAACTGTTCATCTTCTGTAGGCATAGAATTGCGGTCCATAAACAAAAATTCTGTTCTAAAGAGCCCCACGCCCTCTCCGTCATACTGAAGGACTTTCTCTACGTCCTTGGGCTTACCGATATTGGCTACCAGCTCTACTGTCACCCCATCTTTTGTGATAGTAGGCTGGCCGATATATTTTTCCAATTCCTTTTTCTCAGCCAGAAATGCATCTCTCTTTGCCGTATATTCTCCCTTAACAGAATCATCCGGATTCACAAATACTTCCCCTGCATCTCCATCCAGAATCACAAAATCCCCATTCTTTGTATGTGACATAAAGTCACTGACTGCAACCACTGCCGGAATTTCCAAGGCCCGTGCCAGAATAGCGCTGTGAGAGGTCTTTCCTCCCAGCTCCGTCACGATTCCTGTCACGTTCTTCGGATTAATGCCTGCTGTCATGGACGGAGTCAGATCCTTTGCAACCAGAATGCTTCCAGCCGGAAGAGATGCAATATCCACATTCTCCACCCCTAACAGCACCCGCTGCATACGGGTCTTAATATCCCGCATATCCGTAGCCCGCTGCTGCATCAGTTCATCTTCCATCCCTGCAAACACATTTGCATACATGGTGCACACCATCTCAATGGCAAATTCACTACAGATACTCTCACCCTTGATCGTATTTTCAATCTCTCCGGTCAGCATAGGATCCATCAAAAGCATCATGTGCCCCTGCAAAATCTCGGCCTCTTTCTCCCCTACCCGAGTGGCCAGATCTGCTGCCAGTGCCTCTGTATCCTTCATGGTCTTGTCCAATGCTCCCTTAAAACGCTGGATCTCTGCCTCTGCATCCGCAACGGTCTTCTTTTCAATGACCAGCTCTGCCTCCTCCACGATCACCGCATTTCCGATACCAATACCGGAAGAAGCATTTGTTCCCTTAAACATGCTAAAACTCCTCCTTATTAATTATTTATGTGAAACATGCCTTATATTTCGCATGCTCCCACCCCTTTTAAAAACCTCCCTTACTCTCCCAGTCCGCTTTCCACCAAACGGATCATGGCAGCAAGCGCCTCCTCCTCATCCGGCCCCTCACACACAAATTCAATCTCATCTCCACATTTAATACAGGCTCCCAGCACACTCAGCACACTTTTCGCATTGGTTGGAGTGTTTCGAGAGATAAACTTAACAGACGACTGATATTTTATCGCCTCGTTGCAAAGCATACCGGTGGGACGCAGATGAAGACCGGATGCATTTTTAATTGTAATATTCCTGCTGACCACTCTATACCCCTCTTTTCATTATCAATAACCCGTTTTACTCTGTCTTTTATGACTGCCTTCAATCTGCAGCTTCATCTTTATAGAACTCCTGCTGCCAATATCCTTGACCTGCAGCCGCCTCTATCCCCCCAATAACCCCTCTTTCATTTATGGTAGCGCCGCGAAAACGCGGCATGAGGATTACTGTGTGGCCGTCTCTCCCTCCTGGGTCTCTCCGCCGGGAGATACTCCGGCCTCTATAGCAGACAAATCCTCTCCTGGACCGGCCACTGGAGACGACTGGCCGGAAACACTCTCCCCACTTTCTGCATTCCCTTCTGTCTCTTGAAACTGAGGAATGGTTTCGCCTTCGCTTTCTGAAGACGTTACCTCAATTTGAAATTCCTCATAAGACAAAATAGTGAAGCGGTCACTTTCTTCAAACTGGAGACTTCCTTCCTGGCTTCCGTCTTCTAGTCCTGCCAAATCCATTGATGCATGCAGATCCTCTTTTGTCAAATCCTCTAAATCTTCTTTAAGACCTTGAACTGTTACAGTCACTTCAGAAGGCTTCATCGCATATTCCTTGCCTTCCTCCCTTCCTGTCATGGAAATATCCGTTTCATTAAGCTCTATGGTCTTTGTAATCAACGCCTCTACCAACATACGGACTTCTATATTCGGATCCTCGGAATCTGCAGCCTGAACTCCCTCCGGTAAAAACTCCCGGATATCCACCATAACCACTTTATCCTGGACAGCACCGTTAATATTCAAAACTGACGAAGGGATCACAAGAACATTCAGGGACGCCAATCCAGATCGGGAACCTGTCACCTGAACACTTCGCTTTGAACACTCCACCCCCACAAACCGATACCCCGAAGCCGCTGTTCCCTCCACCTCAAAGTCTAAGGAAATCTCCTTGATCTTATTTACATTGACTTTATAACCGATTCCTGTCTCATCCACATCCGTATGAACCCGTTCATCCACGGAGAGCACATTGCCGTTGCCGTCATAAAACTGCAGGATAGCATTTCCCTCGCCGTCACTGCTCAGCCCGTCAATATTGATCTTAACCCCTACATGATTAATAAGCCCCACCTGGGACATGGGTCCCTCCACAATCACAGTGTTCGGAGTAAGGACAACATTGGCAAAATCATATCCACTTGCCGCTGTTCCCTCCACCTCTGCCGTAACTTCAAATGGCTTTGTCTGTATGTCCTCAGTCTTTACCCGGACCACCCCAGGACGGGAAACCACATTATAATAAATGTCATCATTGTTCAGAACCTCCACCTTTACAGGAACAGAACCTGTTACATCATAAAGCTCTGACAAATCAATATAAGCGCGGAAATCCGATGGCTGCACTTTGTAGTTGTCACGGGCATGAACATCAAATCCCACTGTCACTGTGCTCTTTCCTATGATCTCATAGGCCCGCCGGGCTGCAGTTAAGACCTGATCATTCTCAATCTCCAAAGTCACCTCTCTGCGGCCATTGACTAAGGGATTGGACACGTTTACTACAATCAGCCAGATAATAAATGCCAAAAAGAGAGAAAGAATCTTCAGTCCCAGATTTTTAATCAGCCTTTCTTTCATTCTTCTTTATTCCCTTCCAAATCTTAAACCGGCTGCCGCCTGTCTCCTCCTGCTTTTCCATCTGCTCAAGAGCCTGACGAAGCCCTTCTGCATCACTGATACGGCGCAGCATTCCGCCTTCCACCACAGACACGCGCCCGGTTTCCTCTGATACCACAATAGTAAGGCTGTCTGTCACCTCACTGATTCCCACTGCAGCCCGGTGCCGGGTACCCAGATCTTTGCTGATCATCATATTATCTGACAGTGGCAGATAGCAGGTAGCAGCCGTCACCCGATTCCCCCGTATCACCACTGCCCCGTCATGAAGAGGTGTATTATGTTCAAAAATATTGATTAATAGCTGGCTGCTGACCAGGCCGTTGATCTCGATTCCGGTACGTTCAATTTCCTTTAAAGGCATATTCCTCTCTAAAACCATCAAAGCCCCTGTCTTAACCTTGGCCATCTCAAAAGTTGCCTTCACAATCTCATTAGCTATCCGCTCTGTAAATGCAGCCTCCTCCTTTCCATCATCAAAGGCCAGGATACCGGAGATCAGATTCTGGCTGCCCAGCTGTTCCAATGCCTTTCGAAGCTCCGGCTGGAAAATGATCACCAATGCAGTCACAGCAATAGTGGTAGTCTTTTCCAATATCCACAAAATCGTATTTAAATGAAGAAGTGCGGCCATAAGCGCAAAAAGACCAATAACCAAAAGCCCCTTGAGCAAGGTCCATGCACGGGTATTCATAATCCAGTACAGAATTTCATATACCAAAAAGGCTATAATGAAAATCTCAAAAACATTCGTAAGGGTTATTCTCGGCAGAAAAGAGAACCAGGATAACAGCCCCCGCCATAAATCTTCCACCTGAATGACACCTGTCATAATCTGGCCTCGCTTTCCCTTCGTCCTCCACTGCGGCCCTTTTTCGGATCATTGATCCTCTGGACACGCACATCCGGCCGGGAAACTACGATCTTCGGCACCGCTTTGACGTAGTATACATAATCATCATCTTCAAACTGTGTATATTCTGTTCTGCTGTAATCCACGGCAAAAACAAAAAAATGATATAGTCCGGCAGCAATAAGCGCTGCCATGGTTCCTAAAATCATCTCTTGAGGAGATACCTGTACATCAAACAGGTAGTCACCGGTAAATACAACACCCATCTGACTGATAGAACCAAACACAATCGCCAGAATCCAGGCATAATCTACAGAAAGAAGCCGGATCAGATACACTACCAATATCCCTGCTGCACAGGCCGCTATCATCACCATCATGGTTTGGTTCGTAACCATAGCCCGAATGAGCTGTACATACTTCTCTGTAATATCCACAGCCGCATCATTGGTCAATACCCCGGCATTCTGCTTCACATAATTCATAATATAATAGACTGCCACACCGCAGCTTACAGGTATCACTCCCGCCAGGCCACCGGAAAGTCCTGCCAACAGCGGAATGACAAAAGGAATCTTTAATGAAAAGGCAATGGGGGTTAAGACCAGCCAATAACTGTCACGAGGCTGAAGCCCATAATACAGAAGCGCCACCAACACTAAAAAAATCCCTGTCAGCAGAGCAAACTCCATGGAAACCGAATAAATATGCCCTAAAAGCACCATACCCATCAAAAAGCTGATTGCTCCGTAAGGCAAAAATGCACACACCAGAGCCAGCCCTATTAACATCAGGGGATTCTTCATCTTTACAAGGTATCCCATATTTCCGTTCATCAGCATCAGTGCTGACAGGCTGACCAAAAACTTCACCAGTGCATCTACCGGCGCTGCAAACCTTCCATAAAATGACTTTAACATTTCCTTAAGTTCGAGAAGCGCGATCATGACGGCTGCCCTCCTTTGATAATTCTTTCGCACGATTCTGGAATTCGTAGCGTTTTTCCAAACGTTTTAGCTTTGCCACATAAACCTTCATTCCATGTTTAGAATATTCATAACGTCTGCGGTATACCAGCCAGGTTAGGATCAGATATAGAATCAAACCGGATACATACCAAATCACGGCATGTCTTCCCATCTCTGCCACTTCACGAATGTCCAGAGTATTTAAAAGCCTGTCCATATGATACAGCACCCAAATCACAGCACACAACAGATAGCAAATTGTATAAGAAAAAAACGAGCGGAACATATGCCTGCTGATATAATCACTTCGAAAAAAACGGTTGACTGGAAAAATCCGCTTTCCCTCTCTCTTTTCAAATAATGCAATACCGGTCATTAGCTTAATCTTATCCTCGTTCAGCATATTCTTTTCCACCATCCATAAATTGTCAGTTTAGTATACCATAATTTCTTTTATTAGGCTACACTTCCTACCACATTTTTTCAGATATTCCATCTGTAAATGTAGTATATCACAAAACGCCCGCCATGTAAAATATGGCGGACGCAAAATTATCGTCAAAATACAACATTCGTATTACTATTTATCCTGTTCCCTCGTTTCTATTCATCTACACTATAATTAGGTGCTTCCTTCGTAATATGAATATCATGAGGATGACTTTCCTTTAAGGAGGCAGCAGAAATCCTTATAAAGCGTCCTGTCTCCTGAAGTGTCTTAATATCATTGGCGCCGCAGTATCCCATACCGGAACGAAGACCGCCCAGCATCTGGAATACCGTATCCTCCACCATACCTTTATATGCCACCCGGCCCTCTACGCCTTCCGGAACCAGCTTTTTGGCATCAGACTGGAAGTAGCGGTCTTTGCTTCCGTTTTCCATAGCCGCAATGGAACCCATGCCGCGGTATACCTTATATTTTCTGCCTTGGTACAATTCAAATGTTCCTGGGCTTTCATCACAGCCTGCAAACATACTGCCCATCATACATACATTGCCGCCTGCTGCAATAGCCTTGGTAATATCACCAGAATACTTGATCCCTCCGTCGGCAATAATCGGAATCCCATACTCCTTGGCCACCTCATAACAATCCATAATAGCTGTAATCTGAGGAACGCCAATGCCAGCCACCACACGGGTCGTACAGATAGAACCAGGTCCGATTCCTACTTTCACAGCATCTACTCCGGCCTCAATCAATGCCTTTGTAGCCTCTGCGGTAGCCACATTTCCTGCAATCACAGAAAGATCCGGGTAAGCTTCCTTAATCATCCTGACACAGCGCAGCACATTCTCTGAATGTCCATGGGCAGAATCCAAAACCACTGCATCCACCTTTACATCCACCAAAGCAGATACCCGCTCTAAAACATTTGCCGTGATTCCCACAGCAGCGCCGCACAGCAGCCGTCCCTGTTCGTCCTTTGCGGACAAAGGATAACGGATCTGCTTCTCAATGTCTTTAATGGTAATCAGGCCCTTAAGATTAAAATCATCATCCACAATAGGCAGCTTTTCCACTCTTGCCTTGCCTAAGATCTTCTT
The DNA here is from genome assembly GCA_910586205.1 of uncultured Lachnospiraceae bacterium. GTDB lineage: Bacteria > Bacillota > Clostridia > Lachnospirales > Lachnospiraceae > Brotaphodocola. The sequence continues at coordinate 26,316 of CAJUGD010000032.1, forward strand.
TGCTTCCAGAAGGGTAATTCCCTCCCTGGCTGTAACAAGATGCTCAGAGGTCATACACTCCTTAATCTTTTTTGTGTAATCCTCCTCAAACTTTAAATCCCGATTAGTGATAATTCCCACCAATCTGCGCCCCTCTGTAATCGGAACACCGGAAATCCGGAATTTCCCCATCAGCTCATCTGCATCCTTAAGCGTATGTTCAGGAGATAGAAAAAATGGATCCGTAATCACCCCGTTTTCCGAGCGCTTCACCTTGTCCACTTCCTCAGCCTGTGCCTGAATTGACATATTCTTGTGAATAACTCCCATTCCGCCCTGTCTTGCCATGGCAATGGCCATACGGTGTTCTGTAACCGTATCCATACCCGCGCTCATAAGCGGTATGTTCAGCTTGATGCTTTTCGTCAGATGTGTAGTCAAATCTACCTGATTGGGAATCACCTCAGAATACGCTGGAACCAACAATACATCATCAAAGGTGATCCCGTCGCCAATAATCGTACCCATATTTTCTTCCTCTCTTTCTTTTGTTTTTTTCCGTGACCCTACCAACAGAACTCTTTGCTGCTTACTTATTCTCGGCAAACCACAGCAATCATGACCTGCTGCCGCAGCTTTCCCGCAGACTTTTATTCCCACTTATTAGTTCCCTAGTGTAACAAATTTTTGTCCGCTTGTCAAACACATTTTTTCGTATAAAAACACCTTTTTCTGCTGGTAAAATACATAGAAAAAAGTGTCTGGATTCATAAGAACCAGACACTTTCCTTTATCACGATTTTACTGATTTAATCGAAGAACACCTTTCTGGGCGCTGCCTGACGAAAACACTGAAGCATCTTCTCATCCGGCTCAAAAATCATCTTTACTGTCTCCGCACCGATACGAATCACCGCAGTGTAGGTCTTTGCACCGGAAAGACCGGAGGAAAAATCCAAAATCTTGGTTCCGGACTGTTTGTACTCATCAAGCACATGAGAACCTGACGGAGCAATGACCTGAATGTCGTCCATTTTCCCCTCCCATGCGCTTTTCCGCTTTACCCGGCCAAGAATCTTATCTACGGATAAAATCTTGTCCACGTAAAGGTATTCATACTCTACCCGCGAGTTACGATACAACAGATAGGTAATGCCTCCGGATACAAACAGCAGGATCATCCCAATCACATTGGTGGACAGCGCAAGGAGCACACATACCGCTGTAACCGCTCCCATGATAATATTCACCACATTGGAATACATTGGAATCTTACGCCTCACCAGGCATTCGGCATAGGAATCATTCATACATATATGCTCCTTCCTTTTCTCCAGAGGCTTCCTAGCTTTGTCTCAGATTACATCATTCCCATTCCCGGGCCGCCGGCCGGCATAGCAGGAGCATCTTCTTTTATATTCGCAACCACAGACTCTGTTGTCAGCAGGGTAGACGCAACACTGGTTGCATTCTGCAGGGCGCTTCTGGTAACTTTTGCCGGATCCAGAATCCCAGCCTTTACCATATCTACATATTCTTCCTTATATGCATCAAAGCCGACTCCAACCTCAGATTCTTTTACTTTATTGATAATCACAGATCCTTCCAGACCTGCATTTGCCACAATGTGGTACATGGGAGATTCCAGAGCCTTTAAAATGATCTTGGCGCCAGTCTTCTCATCGCCCTCTAAACTATCCACCACACCCTGTACATCTCTGCTTGCATGGACATAAGCGCTGCCGCCGCCGGCAATAATTCCTTCTTCTACAGCCGCTCTGGTAGCTGCCAGTGCATCCTCCATACGAAGCTTTGCTTCCTTCATCTCTGTCTCAGTGGCAGCACCCACACGGATCACTGCAACACCGCCGGCTAACTTAGCCAATCTCTCCTGCAGCTTCTCCTTGTCAAAATCAGAAGTAGTCTCCTCGATCTGAGTGCGAATCTGGGACACTCTTGCATTGATCTCTGCCTTATCGCCGCAGCCATCAACTATAATCGTATTCTCTTTCTGAACTTTCACTGATTTAGCACGGCCAAGCTGTTCCATAGTAGCTTCCTTCAGGTCCAAGCCCAGCTCCTCAGAAATCACGGTTCCGCCAGTCAGAATCGCAATATCCTTTAACATTTCTTTTCTTCTGTCCCCATAACCCGGCGCTTTCACACCCACTACAGAGAAGGTGCCTCTCAGCTTGTTGACAATCAAAGTGGTCAGAGCCTCGCCCTCAATATCCTCGGCAATGATCAGCAGCTTTGCGCCTGACTGAACGATCTGCTCCAAAATCGGCAGAATCTCCTGAATATTGGCAATCTTTTTGTCTGTAATCAAAATATAAGGATCATCCAGATTGGCTTCCATCTTATCCATATCTGTGCACATATAAGCAGATACATAGCCTCTGTCAAACTGCATACCCTCTACCAGATCCAGCTCGGTCTTCATGGTCTTGGATTCCTCGATGGTAATCACGCCGTCATTGGAAACCTTCTCCATTGCATTCGCAACCAGCTCACCTACCTCATCATCAGAAGCAGAAATAGCGGCAACCCTGGCAATCTGCTCTTTACCTTCAATGGGCTGACTCATCTTGGCAATCGCCTCCACGGCTGCCTGAGTAGCTTTCTTCATTCCTTTGCGCAGAACAATCGGATTGGCCCCTGCGGCCAGGTTTTTCATCCCTTCGTTGATCATTGCCTGAGCAAGAACCGTAGCAGTGGTAGTTCCGTCACCTGCCACATCATTCGTCTTGGTAGCTACTTCTTTAACAAGCTGAGCGCCCATATTCTCAAAGGCATCTTCCAGCTCAATCTCCTTTGCGATGGTCACGCCGTCATTTGTAATCAGCGGAGCGCCAAAGGATTTGTCTAAAACCACGTTTCTTCCTTTGGGTCCTAAGGTTACTCTCACAGTATCTGCAAGCTGATTCACACCTGATTCCAATGCTTTTCTGGCGTCCACGCCATATTTGATCTGCTTTGCCATTGCTTTGTTCCTCCTGAATAATTATCTGATCTTTTTCCTGATCTTTTCCATATTGATCTTTACTATCTTTTATTTATTATATATTATACATTCCGGCTTTCCGGATCTTTTAAGCCGGATTCCTTACAGCCATCAAAGCGGGCTAAACTGCTGCGGTCACTCGATCACAGCAAGAATGTCATTCTGCTTTACCACCACGAACTTTTCGTCTTCCACTTCCACGTCAGTTCCGGAATATTTGGAGAAAATAACCTTATCCCCTACCTTTACCTGCATGGTAATCTCTTTGCCGTCCACAACCCCGCCGGGTCCTACCGCAATTACTTCTGCCTGCTGCGGTTTTTCCTTAGCCTGTCCAGGCAGCACAATTCCGGACTTGGTAGTCTCCTCTGCTACTAACTGTTTCAGCACAACCCGATCAAATAACGGTACTAATTTCATGGATGATTCCTCCTTATTCGATTCTTTTTCTGTTTTCCTATATTGGAGACCTAATAAAAGGTTCCTTCTTTCATGTACATTACAATTTATACCACGAGTTGTTAGCACTGTCAACCCTCGAGTGCTAATTTTTTGATTATTTTTTTATGAACCTTTCATTTTGTCCTCTTTTCCCTCTTTCTTTTTTCCCATTTTCATATTACAATATTCAAGAAACAGGAATCCATGAAATATTTTCCTGCATAATGGGGAAGATTAAAACCAGTGTAACCGTTCATGCAGTCTGAAGGCTGCTGATCGGTTAACAGAAAGGAGTGCTGATTATGGCAAAAAAAACAAGCAAGATTCTTATATTGGCAGCCGCTGTTGGCGCCGCTGCCGCGGGAATCTCATATTTCACGAAATACCGTTCCTTTAGTAAAGAGCTGGACGAAGACTTTCATGATTTTGAGGATGATGAGGAGCCTCCGGTTCCAGACAGCACCATGAACCGCAACTATGTATCCCTCCATGCCGATAAGGATGAATTTCTGGTTGCTGCAGGAGATGTGCTGAATGCAGTCAAGGATGCTGCCGGCGCCGCCAAAAATGTAGTAATGGATGCTGCTGCCATTGTAACTGATACTGCCAAGGACGCTATGAACGCTGCCGTAGATACTGCTGCTGCCGCCAGGGCCAACTTTACAGGCGCTGCCGAAGACACAGCAGACAAGGCTGAAGACGTGACCGAGAATTTAAAAGAAGCAGTAACAGAGGCTGCGGAAAACACAGCTACCATTACCATGGAAGACGATGAATCGGATCATCCTGAGCTTCCCTAATTTGTCAAAACAGTTCAGATAAGATGGACCCATACTGTTTTCAACAATCAAGGAGCAAAAGACCGTGCAGCAAATCACACTGAGTCCTTTGCTCCTCTTTACTTTTATTCCTCTTTACTTTTAGGCCAGTTACTCAATATATCCGGTCAGTGCAGTCGTCACCACCTGACCTGGGCAACAGCTCCATGCCAGCAAACGAGCCTATTTGGGAAGCTTAAAAGAACTCTTTAAAGATACAATCCGGTTAAATACCGGCGCACCCGGCATGCTGTCCTTACAATCTGCGCAGAAAAATCCATTCCGCACAAACTGAAAACTGTCATAAGCCTTGGCCTCTGCCAAGGCCGGCTCTACATAGCAATCCTTCACTACAGTCAGGGAATTAGGATTAAGGTTCAAGGAACCGTCCTCGTTCAGCTTTCCCTTTTCTTCGTCTACAATATTCTCATACAGGCGGCACTCTGTCTTTTTGGCCGTGTCTGCTGATACCCAGTGAATTGTTCCCTTTACCTTCCGCTCGTTAAATCCAGAACCGCTCTTTGTCGCCGGATCATAGGTGGCATGAACCACTGTCACCCTTCCGTTCTCATCCTTCTCACATCCCGTACAAGTAACAAAATATGCACTCATTAAGCGGACCTCATTGCCTGGGAACAGACGGAAGTATTTCTTTGGAGGGTTCTCTAAAAAGTCCTCTCTTTCAATATACAGTTCTCTCCCAAAAGGTACCTGGCGAGAACCCAATTCCGGATTTTCCAGATTATTAGGCACCTCCAGAAGTTCTGTCTGCCCTTCAGGATAATTGTCAATGATCAGCTTCACTGGATCTAAAACAGCCATCATACGAGGCCTTTTCAGCTTTAGATCCTCCCGTATACAATATTCCAGCATAGCATAGTCCACAGAGCTGTTAGCTTTTGCCACCCCTACCAGCTCCACAAACATACGGATAGACTCAGGAGTGTAGCCGCGGCGACGAAGCGCTGCAATAGAGACAAGCCGCGGATCATCCCATCCGTCTACAATACCATCCTCCACCAGTTTCTTGATATATCTCTTTCCTGTCACCACATTGGTCAAATACAACTTGGCAAACTCAATCTGCCTCGGCGGATTTTCAAACTCACACTCGCGCACTACCCAGTCATATAAGGGTCGATGATCCTCAAACTCCAGAGTACAAATCGAATGCGTAATATGCTCAATCGCATCCTCAATGGGATGGGCAAAATCATACATCGGATAAATACACCAGGCATCTCCAGTATTGTGATGACTCATATGAGCCACCCGGTAAAGAACCGGATCCCGCATATTTATATTCGGGCTTGCCATATCAATACGAGCCCGCAGCACTTTTTGTCCATCCTGATATTTTCCCTGGCGCATTTCTTCAAACAGACGCAGGTTTTCTTCTACGGAACGGTTCCGGTAAGGACTTTCTTTACCTGGATTCTTAAAATCCCCCCGGTATTCCCGAATCTGCTCCGCGCTCAGATCACAGACAAATGCCTTGCCTTTTTTAATCAAGAACACTGCACACTGATACATCTGTTCAAAATAATTGGACGCAAAAAACAGACGTTCCTCATAATCTGCCCCCAACCAATGAATATCATCCAAAATAGACTGAACAAACTCTGTCTTTTCTTTTGTGGGATTGGTATCGTCAAAGCGCATATTAAATTTACCGCCGTACTTTTCAGCAAGCCCGTAATTGAGCAGAATAGACTTGGCATGGCCGATATGCAGATAACCGTTAGGCTCCGGCGGAAATCGGGTCTGTACATGGTCATATACACCCTCAGCCAGATCCCTCTCTATCTCCTGCTCAATAAAATTCCTGGAAACTGCGTCCCTTTCTTCCGTATTCTCTCCTGCTGGTTTCATGTTCTCTCTCTCCATCTTTCCAGTCCTTTCCGTCCCTTACCGGCGCCTTTGCCGGATTTTCCGTATTGTGGGATTCTTCTGATATTTTTGCCTGAACTGTGAAAAAATCTCTCTAAGCGCTCATATTATATCACAGGATTTCTTTTTATACAACAGCAAAGACACGGTGAACCTATAACCGGATTATTACTGGTGACGAATCAGCGGAGTAATGATTCACGGTGTAAACAGTAACCGCTGACCGCTTGACTCTCTGCTTGACACTCAAACTAATTGGAGAAAATAAATTTTCATTCCATAGCATTTGACTGAAAATGAACATGTCAACACCATATGAATTCTAACGCAGCAAATAAAAAATTCAGGCAAACAGCTTTACCATACTGCCGCCCCAGCCAAACTGCTCTTTCCAGAATAATTAATCAATGACACACTGTAAAAGCTGTCTTCTTCATCAGCCTTGTATGCTCTGTTATAAATATCAATAGCCATCCTTACGGAAATCTCTATATCATGATAATAATAAAGATTTGCACTTGTATTCGTCACCACATCCTGAATCAGAAGCCTTGCATCATGATTCTCAAAAAGGACCTCTTTCAAATTATTCTTCGTAATGAGCATTTCAACACCTCCTTGTCCGCAAAACATCCCGCTTTGTGAACACCCGTTCCATGAACATTTGTTCTTTCTTGTTTCATTTTAGCACTAGAACGTATGTTTGTCAATAATATTTCCTAAAAAAGCAAAAAATATAGTTGACAAACTTAGACTTGCATGATAAGATATGGAAGGTTGTTCGAGAGGAACAGTGAACAGCAAAAAGTGAAAAGTGCTGCTGTGGCTCAGTCGGTAGAGCGTCGCATTGGTAGTGCGGAGGTCACGGGTCCGATTCCCGTCAGCAGCTTTTAAAACCTTGATGTTTCAAGGTTTTTTTATTTTCAAATTTATTTTCTCTTGACAATCCCATCCCCAAAACAAAATTCTTTCTGCTCAGGAACTTGGAAAAACCTCCTCACATACAGTAAATTAAAAACTTATTGAGGAATTTTTATGGCTGAAAATGATACCCACTATAATGGAACTCCCAACATAATCTCCATGCAGGCAGAGCCGGTTATCCCTCTCCCTAATCCCGGCGAAGGCGGACCCGTTTATCCGGGCAATGACAATTCTGGTAATGTAGAGCCCGTGATCCCCCTTCCTAATCCCGGTGAAGGCGGGCCAGTTTATCCGGGCAATGACAATTCTGGCAATGTAGAACCCGTGATCCCCCTTCCTAATCCCGGCGAAGGCGGGCCGGTCTATCCGGGCAATGATAATTTTCCAGGTGCAGAGCCTATCATCCCTCTTCCCAACCCCGGTGAAGGAGGGCCAGTCTATCCGGGCAACGATAATACATCCGGCGCTGAACCGGTAATTCCCCTTCCCAATCCTGGTGAGGGCGGGCCGGTTTATCCAGGTAATGGCCCCTCCTGTCCTGGAAACGGGAATATTACCTGGCTACCTTCCTTCCCGTCTTGTCCTAGCTGTCCTCCTATATCTTCCCACCAGTTCGGGCAGGTCCGTTTTTTAAATGCCTCCACCAACAGCTTTGCTGTTAATATCTGTATTGACAGTACCAACTATGCGGTCAATTCTCACTTTGGCACCATTACCGGATATGATTGGATCAGTGACGGCTTCCATACGGTTACAGTACGCCGCGCTACCGGTATGCGCAATATTTTGCTGCAGCAGAACTTTCCTTTCGTGGCCAACCAGAAGGTTACGATGGTTTTAACGGATTCTGCTTCCGGCGGTCTGGAAATGATCCGCGTAGTGGATACTGGCTGTACAAATCTTCCCGCTGGTTCCGGATGCTATCGGTTTGCCAACATGGCTTATAGTGGTTCTACCTTTGATCTTATGATGTCTGGCGGCGAAACAGTTTTTCGCGGAGTCGGCTTCCAAAATGTCACCACCTATAAACAGGCCGTGGCAGGTTCCTATCAGTTCTATGTTACAGATTCCAATAATTTTACCTTTATTCGGGAGCTTCCTATTATTGTAATCGGCGCTGTTGCTACCGGATCTAGTATTCAGCAACCTCTGGTATCCTTCTCTGTCAATATTTCTGCCGGAAGAAACTATACCTCTTATGTGATTGGAAACACCTGGTCCAGCGGTGGAATGCGTGTTCTTACTGTAGAAGACTGATTGCTGCATTTCCCCCGCAGGCTCTCCTGCGGGGGACTGCCCTTTTTTCTTCCGCTATTCTTTGCTCAGCATCCCTCCAGCCCATAAAAACTTTCTCTTAATATCTCGCAGGAAGCTGCCATTCTTCCCAGCTCCTCCTCTGTCAGCTTTAATGTCAGCACTCTCTGTATCCCATTCTGATTAATTATGCAGGGCGCTCCTGCATATACCCCACTTTGTCCATACTCTCCTCCAAGAAGCGCTGATACAGTAAGCACACTGTTTTCATCCCCCAAAATTGCCTTTGTTATTCTGGTCATCGCCATCCCAATTCCATAATAAGTAGCTCGTTTTGCTTCAATGATTCGGTATGCAGCTCCCTTTACCTCATCAGAAATCCTGTCCAACTCCTCCATCTGAAAAGAATTTCCTGAATCCTCCACAATTTCCCGAATAGGACGTGTGGCAATCATAGCCTGACTCCAGGGTACAAATTCGCTGTCCCCATGCTCCCCCATCACATAAGCATGGATATTTCGAGGATCTACCCGCAGATAATCCCCCAAAAGATACCGCAGACGGGCTGTATCTAAGGCTGTTCCTGTCCCCATTACCCGGCGTGGATTAAATCCTGAAAGCTCATAGGTAATCCTGGTCATCACATCCACTGGATTTGTGGCCACCAAAAATATTCCATTAAACCCTGACTCTGCAACCGGACCCACAATGGAACGGAACACTTCTTTATTCCGCTTTAAAAGATTCAGCCTGGATTCCCCTTCCTTTTGGGCAACCCCAGCACAAATTACCACAATATCTGCATCTCGGCAATCCTCATAATCTCCTGCATAAATTCTCATGTGAGAGGAAGAAAATGCAAGTCCATGGTTTAGATCCATGGCTTCCCCCTCTGCTTTCCGCCTATCCAAATCCACCAGCACCAACTCATCACATACGTTTTGATTCAGCAAACTATAGGCATAGCTCATGCCTACCATCCCGGTTCCGATTAATACCACTTTTCTCTTATCTGTTTTCATGTCTTCCTCCTGATTTTCCAAAATCTATCTTTTTACTATATCCAGAAAACCAGAAATCATACTATCCATCCGGTCAGGAACTGAACTTTTGGGCTGTCTGGCGCGTACCAGTGCTAGAGTGTGTCTGAAAATTTATTTCCGCCATCTGCACGCCCCACTTTGCGGGAGATTTGGCTCGAATGAGGGAGGCGTAGTGGGGCTATGTTGACCGAATGAGAACCAAACATACCGCAAAGTGGGGCGCATCCAAGCTCCTTTAAAACCGAGGCACCTCATGCTATTCTCCATTCCAGACCTTCATGGGTTGATTTATCTCTTTTTCCTTTCCCTGCAATACCATCCATGAGCATGCCTGAGCCTTTCTTTTTTTCCAATCCACCTTTAGCTCAATCCGAAGGCTCTGACCTGAATTTAAACATATATCCGAGAAAAGTCTGTCCCCATCACCACAACAAGGTTCCTCCGGCAATCCTTGCATATATTCTTTGACTGTCTGAATACTGTCGGCCTCTGTGTTCTTAAGTGCCTGATTTACCTTCTGTAAAAAAATTTCACCCTGTTCATCAGCCCAATAATATTCTTTGACAGCATCCGCCATACGTACTGCCAAAAGCTCATCTGTCCCGGCATTTTTCAAAGTCATAAGCCCTATCGCCGCAAAACACGGTACCGCAAAAGCCAGAACCAGGAACGCACCGTCCAAATATATCTTTCTTTGTATTTCACAATTCATTTATTTCCTTCTCCTTTCTGACAGGCTCTGGATCTCCCTCAAATTTTGCTGCCCTTAAGACAAATACCACATGTCCTCCAGAATCCCAAAGCGGCTCAGCATCTTTCCCCTGATATGCCACTGTTGGATCTGAATAATTATTGCTTATAGTCACGACTGCCGAAGCCAAGCCATCCTCTCTGTGAATCTCAATTCTAGCTATATGAGGCATCATCAACTCCATTCCATTGAATAATGCCGTATCCACAGGTTCCCAGACTTCATTCAGACCAGTACAATAGACTATATCTCCCTTTTCTTTCTTATCCTCCTGTGAAAACCGAAGCATTTCCACGAGCCCCTCCTCTCCCTGCGCCTTCCATACCTCCACAATCGTTTCTGCCATAATCACAGCCTGATTTAATTCACTTGCCTGATGGCGTATTCTCTCTGATAAAACAAATGCCAAAGTACATTGAAAAGTACAAAAAACCAAAAGTAATACCACTACAGTTTTTTCTATCAAAAACAATCGGGAATAAAATAAATATCTTCTCTGCCTTTTCTTCATTGGTACCACCTTGCTTTTTCTCGTCCAGTCCCTCTGTTCATACTGCTTACCTCTATCTTTCACTACGCAGATATAAATACAGATATCCGCCTTCCTTTCCAGTCGTTTTTACAGTCAAAAGCCGCCCATTTTTTACAAAAGAAATGCCATCGCATTCCATGACCGGAATCCCGTCCATCAGTCCCATCCCACTCCCCTGGCGAGTAAAAAGTTCTCGAACAATGCCGTCACAGCAGTAAATCCACTTTATATAAGATACTTCATCAAAGTTTTGTTCTAACTCCAGCACAGATATCCCATCTACCTCCACCACCTTTATCCTGTCTTCCCCATCGCTTTGACGCACCTGATTAGCAATATAATGCAAGACCAAACTGCTGCCAAATTGTTCTGCTTTGTACCTGTTAAGGTTTTTACAAGCCTTTCCTCCAATAAAAACCATAAAAGTCCCGCACAGCGAAAACAACAGCAGCAGATACAGCCTCCTTGTCCTGCACTTTTTTTGCTCTATTTTCCATTTCAACAAAACCATCTCCCTCCTAATAAAATACCATTGCTATTTTCTATGGTTTTTCATGCCCCTTTACTGCCGGAACCACCACAATATCCGGCAGTAGATTAGATGCAAATCCATCATAAAACACATGGTACTGCTCCTTGTCCATCCAAATCCCATAATACTTCTCCAAATACCCAATTCCTGGTGGATATTTCCCTTCAATAACATAACACTGAACACAGGCCCGAATCATACTTTCTTGAAGATTCTTAGCATTTTCTTCCTGAGCGCGTGTTAAAAATCCATCCGCTCCTGTCAAATAAAATCCCAATACCATAGCAAACACAACCCCGCAACCTGCACAGCCTGACAAAAATCCCCATTTTTTTCTTCTCATCCTTTTTCTTTCCTTTCTTCAGTCCTTTTTGATCCTTTAACAGTTTTTAATTGACTTTTTATTGCCCTTTTCCAGCTTTTACCAGCTCTTTTCCCACTTTCCTGCTTTCTCTACTTTCCCACTTTTTCTTCCTACTCTTTCTCCCTACCTTAGAGCGTGTCTGAAAATTCATTCCCGCCATATGCACGCCCCAATTTCCGACATCACATCAGCCAAAGGAAACATCACAGACAAAAAGACCAATCCTGCTGCAGATACAACCGCCGCTTCCATAACAGCCTCCACCCCCGCCATAAGATTATGAACTACATTTTCTGCCTGACAATCACAATCCTTTGAGATCTCATTGATTTTCTCTACTGATTTCACTCCTGATTCTGTCTCCATTTCACAAGTTATCAGTACAATTATGGACATAAACCACCATCTTACTGCCACAGAAAAAATTCTGCTATGGCCTTGAACCATTTTCTTAATCTTCTTTATTCTAAAAACACCACGCCTGGTCTCAAAACCAGCCATGACAGCCACTACAAATATTATTACAAGAAAAAGCAAAATCAGCGCCCCGCCGCTAAAGATACCTGCCAAACGAATTGCTGCCGAAAAAAACAACGGAATTGCTGTACCTAACCGAATACAGACCTTTTGAAAAACCGGCATGACCTTTCCAAACAGCAAAAACAATACAGCCAAATACACAGCCGATCTCATCATGACATACATAGTCTCATTTCTAACATTTTTTCTAAACATGCCTTGTTTTTCATCATTCTTTTCCGAATAAATCCTTCCACCTTTTTGAGCCATAATTCCTCCTTATCAATAAGCATACATTTCTACATAATTACTGCTATTCCCCACAAACCTTCTGACACTTTGACTGTTTTTACCTGTAGCCATAAAAGTGGGATCAATATAAGACCAATGCTCTCCGTCAAACCAAATAAGATTATCAATCCACCCTCTTTCCTTTATGAAAACACTGACCCAGGCATGATAGACATCTCCGGCATACCCAATCACCAGCTTAGTCGGAATATTCTGAGAGCGAAGCATTGCAGCCATAAGCGCCGCATAATCAAAACAGATCCCTTTCTTGTCTTGTAAGGTTTTATCAATATCCGGCAGATAACCGCTCCGGACTGACTGAGCCTTGGCATAATCATAAGTAATATTTGATGTTACATACTGATACACTGCATTTACAGTGTCAAGCTGATTCTTTCCAACAGCTAACTGAGCAGCTAGAACCACTGCCATGCTGTCTGATCGAAAATTAACATATTGATTGGGAACCAAAAACGGTTGAAATTCATTAGATAAAGATACAAAGATCGTTTGACTCATCAGTTGAGAATACTGATTTCCGCTTATATTTTCAAACACCTTTATGGAATAGCTTCCATTTCCTTCTGTAAATGGATATATTTCATATCCATTCCGAAGATTTAAGTCATAGGTATAAGTTGTGTTTCTTGTTATTTGGACCTTGATTCCAGGATTACTCCCATTGTATTGAATCATTACATATCCGCTGTCTGCATAGGATACATCCATAACAATACCTTCTTTGCTGAAAACCATGGATTCCGGCGTCTCCGGCGCCCATGCTGTTAAAGGCATCCTATTTTCCCAAACAGCCGCTTCTTTTTCTGTTTTAGATATTGCTTTCCACGGCAATACTAAAGCCAGCAAAACTGTACATATAATCAGAGCTTCTCCCGTTCTTTTTTTATGTTTCCTCACTCGAAAAGCCTCTCCCCCTTCCTTTAAAAGCCCTGGTTCAGATCCGGTTTATCCAGTCTCTCATCAGGGCTTTACCTGTAATATCTGATTCAGCGCTGGCTAAATATCTCATTAGCTGCTGCTCCCCTGTACAAGACGCTGCCTTACCACCTCATAGGCAAGGACTCCAGCTGCCACAGAAGCATTCAGGGAATCCAGCTCCCCCTTCATAGGTATTGATGCAAAAATATCACACTTTTCCCGAACCAGCCTGCTGACACCGCTTCCTTCATTTCCAATAACCAATCCTATCGGTCCGGTCAGGTTAAGGCGATACATAACCTCACCTCCCATATCTGCACAGGCGAACCACATTCCCTGCTTTTTCAAGCTCTCAATCGCAGAAGACAGATTTGTCACCTTGGCTACTGGCGTATAATTCAGCGCACCTGCTGAAGTCCGTGCCACCACAGCCGTAAGACCAGCCGCCCTGTGCTTTGGAATTATGACACCGTGAGCCCCTGCCAGATTGGCAGTCCGAATAATGGCTCCTAAATTATGGGGATCCTCAATCCCATCCAGCAAAAAAACAAATGGCGCCTCTCCTTTTTTCTCTGCTGCTTGTAAAATATCCTCCACCTGAGCATATTCATAAGCTGCTGCCTGAGCGATCACCCCCTGATGCCTTCCTGTCTCAGACATCTGATCTAAACGTTCCCTGCTTACAAAGCTGATGATCGTTCCCTGCTTTTTCGCTTCTCTGATAATACTCATCACCGGCCCGTCCTTACAGCCGTCCTGCACAAACAGCTTATCAACGGTCCGACCGGAACGGAACGCCTCCAGCACTGCGTTCCTCCCTTCAATGGTCAGTTCCCTGTATGTCATGACAACGCTCCGATCTTCTCTAGTCCATCATGAATCAGCTTTAAGAGCCGGTCATGACGCCCCTCCAGGTACAAATATCCTACCAAAGCCTCAAATCCAGTAGCCATCCGGTACTCAGTCATAGTCGCATGTTTTGGCATGGTAGCTGACCTGGCGTTTCTCCCTCTTTTGTATACAACCGTTTCTTCTTGGGAAAGCTCATCCAAAAGCAGTTTTATGATCTCTGCCTGTGTAGGTGCCTTTACCAGCTCTGCACTTTTTTTATGCATTTTGCTGACCTGCATATTGCCCTGATTCATCACTCTGGTGCGAATCAAAACCTCATAAACCGCATCTCCGATATATGCCAGAGCCAGAGGAGAATAAGTTCTCCCATCCACAGTCTTCAGGCACAAAGCCTGACGGATCATGCCTTCTTCCATTTAACACCCTCTCTGGTATCTTCCAGCACAATCCCCATGTCCAGAAGTTTCCCCCGAATCTCATCCGCCAATGCAAAGTTCTTTGCCTTTCTTGCCTGCTGCCGGGCCTGAATCATAACCTCGATCTCATCATCCAAAATATCTTCTTTTCTTTCTGTGACAATTCCCAGCACATCACACAGACGCTCCAAAAGCTCTTTCATAAAATCAATGTATGTCAGACTGCTGTCGCCGGAAACCGTAGAATTACAAAGTTTTACCAACTCAAATACTGCTGCTATCGCATCTGCAGTATTAAAGTCATCCTCCATGGCTGCCTCATATTTTGCAGAAAGCTCCTTTGCAGTCCCTATGTGATTCTGCTCCTCTGCAGTTCTCACTGTCTTGGCGCTTTTTGCTGCAAGAGCTGCATCGACATTTCCCTTTTCCCGCTCTAAGGCAGCCTTCCTGGCATCTCTTAGACGATCTGCTGCTGTCAAGATCCGTTCCAAACCATTTTTAGAAGCCTCCATCAGCTCTGCGCTGAAGTTCAAAGGACTGCGGTAGTGGGCACTCAGCATAAAGAACCGCAGCACCTGAAGATCATATCTTTCGCTGATCTCTCTCACTGTAAAGAAATTCCCCAAGGATTTGGACATCTTCTGTACATGTCCATTTGTATCTATATTTAAAAATGCATTGTGCATCCAATAGGTGGCAAACGGTTTTCCATTGGCCGCCTCAGATTGAGCAATCTCATTCTCATGATGAGGGAAGATCAAATCCTCTCCTCCTGCATGAATATCAATCTGCTCTCCCAAATACTTCTTCGCCATCACGGAGCACTCAATATGCCATCCCGGGCGGCCTTGACACCATGGAGAATCCCAATAAGGCTCTCCCTCCTTCTTTGGCTTCCAAAGTACAAAATCAGAAGGAGCCTCCTTCCCCTCCTCTCCTGTCACCTTAATCTCTCGAAAACCGGACTGAAGCTCATCTAAATTCTTGTGGGACAGCTTGCCATAATCCTGAAAAGAAGATGTCCGAAAGTACACGGTGCCATCCTGTGCCGCATAAGCATGACCCTTTTCAATTAAGATCTGAATCATCTTAAGCATCCCGTCAATCTCCAAAGTGGCCTGAGGATGGGTGGTAGCCGGCTTTACATTCATCCCTCCCATATCCTTTTTGCACTCCTCAATGTAACGGCTGGAAATAACCTCTGAATCCACGCCTTCTTCTATGGCCTTTTTAATAATCTTATCATCTACATCGGTAAAATTGGACACATAATTGACCTGATAGCCTTTATATTCAAAATATCTCCGAACCGTATCAAACACAAGCATCGGACGCGCGTTGCCAATATGAATAAAATTATAGACCGTAGGCCCGCACACATACATCTTCACCTTTCCCGGCTCAAGAGGCACAAACTCCTCTTTTCTTCTGGTCAATGTGTTAAATATCTTCATGTCAAGCGTTCTCCTTTTCAGCCCTTTTTTGTTCCTCTGATTTTATAAAACTATTCAGACAGCTTATACCTCTCCCATCTCTTTACTTTCCAGAAGCAAAGCCACTGCCTGAGCCGCAATCCCCTCTCCTCTGCCGGTAAAGCCAAGCCCTTCTTCTGTTGTTGCTTTTATGCTGACCCTATTCTTCTCCAAATGAAGGACTTGGGCAATATTCTCTGCCATTTGGCAACGATAGGATGCCAGCTTAGGCTTTTGTGCAATAATCGTAGCATCAATATTTCCCACCGTAAAACCCTGCGTCTTTAAGAGTCTGCCAACCTCCCGCAAAAGCTCCATACTGGAAATCCCCTTATATCTCTGATCCGTATCTGGAAAATGCTGCCCGATATCCCCTAAAGCCGCTGCCCCTAGCAAAGCGTCCATAACCGCATGAGTCAGCACATCTGCATCTGAATGACCCAAAAGCCCTTTTTCATAAGGAATACTTACACCGCCTAAGATCAGCTCCCTTTCCTGTACTAACCGATGGACATCATATCCTTGTCCAATTCTCATATTTTCATTCTCCCCACAGTCTTTTTATCCCTCAGACTGTCATCCGAATAGCTTTCTCAATGCATCTTAAATGAATATCAGTCTGGCAATAACAATCCTCACCATCCGTATGAACCGGCATAGGTCGGTCTACATGAATGCGCACCTCTTTACAGCTATAGAACCGCACACCCCGGTGATGGCCTGCCTTTCCTAACAATGCATCTACAAGAACCGGAAGAAGCCCTATTTTGGAAGAGTTATGCACCACGCATACTTCTAAAAGCCCATCGCTTCCATCTGCCTTAGGAGCAAACCGAAAACCTCCTCCTTCATAGGGATGAATATGAGCTGATATAAAATAAATATGGTTAAACTCTATCTTTCTTGTACCGTCCAACAGCAGATATCCCTTCACAGGCATTGTCCGGAGAAACTGGCGGATCCCTAGCAATATATAAACAATGTTCCCCGGCAGATAAGGTCTCCTTCTGCCATGACTGTCCCTGCCTTTACTTCGAATATTCAGAAGATCATGACAAACTGCCGCATCAAATCCCAACCCGCTGCTAACTGCAAACCGACGATGGGCAGGAGAGCCGTTTTCATATGACAGTACTCCATAATCCAGGCCAATCTGACGGCATGAATTTAAAATTCGTTTCAGACACCGCTCCGGACTCCGTGGCAGCTTTAAGCTTTTTGCAAAATCATTACCTACACCAGTAGGAACATGCCCGAATGTAATCTGTTCTTTAAAGGACAATCCGTTTAATATCTCGTTGACCGTTCCATCTCCTCCTACGGCCACTATTGTACAGGGACCTGTGTCCCCTTCTGCCAAACGACCGGCATACATCATAGCATCTCCTGGTGCCTGCGTCATCATCACCTCATATTCAACCCCGGAATGCTGCAGCCGGTGTTCCAGCCTTTTCCATACTTTTCCTCCATGACCCTGATTGGCACTTGGATTCACGATAAAATAGTACACGAAAAACCTCCAAAACACATTACTGCTAAAACCACCACGAAACTTGAAAAGCTTTGTTCACTGCTCCTGTCCTATCATGTCCGTCTGTTCTGCCATCCACTCTCCACTGCAATTCGCTCAACGGCCAGATATTACTCACACTAAGATCGTGGGAAATCTCGTTAAGTATTCCTATTATATCATAAATTCCGCAAAATGCCTAAGAAAATTTCTATAAAATAATCAGCTCATCACTTTTCTCTGCACCAGTTTCCTGCTTCCGGCATAATCCTCACCATAAACAAACGGATACACCACATAAGCCAGTATCAATGCCCCTACTGCATCCAAAGCAGAATGCTGCTTCAAAAACATAGTAGACAAGCAGATTGCCATCATTAATAGAAAAGAAAACTTCCGCACCCAAACCCTTTCCTGCAGCACAGCGCTTTTCATAATCGCTGCATGAACACCTAGAGAATTATACACATGAATGCTAGGAAACACATTCGTAGAAGTATCCGCTGTATGAATCAGGGAAACCAAAAAACTGCAAAAATTCTTATGGGAATCCACAGATACCCTCAAATCCGTTCCATTAGGAAAAAACGTATAAACTAAAAGGCTGATCGTCATTCCGGTAAACAGAAAGGTACACAAGCGATAGTACTCATGCTTACTCACAAAAAAGAAATAGCCTAATGTTCCTGCGACATAGATGAACCACATTAAATAAGGGATCACAAAATATTCATTAAAAGGAATAAAATCATCCAGCCGCACATGCATCACCGTATAATCTCTCACCACGGTTCGCTCCAGATATAAAAACCAGGGCAAATAAATAAACCAATACCCCATTGCCCCAATATGTCCGTATTTCTTTAACAAATTTTTCACTTGACTTCGCCTTTCTTTTTAATCAACTAACTTTTCCCGGAATTATATCACACTCCCCTAAAGAGTACAATAGAGTTTCTAAAATGTTTAGAAAACCGAAATAATATTTCAGCTTTCTTTTATGTATGTATTATATGCAGTTTTTCATAAGACAACCCTTACATTTTCACAAACCAAACCTCATATTGAAAAAAGATAAAAGTTTCCAAATTTTTTCCAAATAAATTGCTTGACAAAATAAATATCATGAGGTAAAATAACAACCGTTGCAGCAAGTATTTTATATATTTATACAAGTTGCATGTTGCTCAGTTATGTGTGCGTAGCTCAGCTGGATAGAGCACTTGGCTACGGACCAAGGTGTCGGGAGTTCGAATCTTCTCGCGCACGTTAAAGAGCATTACAAAAGGGAGTATTTATCGAAAGATAGATACTCTTTTTTGTTTTGTTGTGAAGTTCTTAGAAAATTTAAGGAGTTGCGTCTAAGGATTTTGGTAAAAATAAGGGGAGTGCATGGAATATCAGCCTGTGCGTAGGTGCGAATCGCTGGCATACGCTTTTGAAATCGCTTGCGCTTTCAGGGGTTTTGGAGGGACTGCTACTCTCCTATTTGATACAATAAAATTTTAAAATGGTTTATGTAGCCTTATGGGATTTTGATTCCATAGGGTCTTTTTTATTTTGAGGATTTTGGGGATGAGGGAATGGTGGGATGGGGAGAGATAGTCCCAAAATGATTGTAATGGGGTTTAAAGGGGGTTTATTGGATTGAGTGGGGAATTTGTCAGGATTGAGGAGGAAATGGGTTTAAAGGGGATTTTATGGGTTTTTAAGATATGGCGGTCGGTCAAAAGGATTTTCGGGATGCGGTAGAAGCTGTACTGGTCGGCTTCATTCCCGTAGTAGTAATTCAGATTCAAAGTTTCCGGCATTTTCAAAGCCTCCTGTCTAAATGAAAAAAGCCCCGGCGATCTACGTCACCAGGGCAGAGTTATCTATAAACAAAAAAGCCGCACAGTAGCTGAACATCCGTCAGTTACTGTGCGGCTGATAGGAATTAAAATCGGTATTACCGGGTTGCTGCCCGTTTGTCCTTTATGTGAAATGCTTCCTTATCACCTCCCAGTCTGCCCCACCAAAGGGCGTATTGTAATGGAAAAAGAATGGTGACAAATCCGAAAATCCTCTCTGATTAAGATTGCTCATGGAATTCTTCGTTTTCAGGAAACAACAACATATGGTGATATATACGTTTTTGTTTCTGTATTTAGTGTCATATGCGCGCTTTACAACACCTGAGCAACCTTGGTAATAATGGGTTTTCCGATTTGTCCTTATTATACCGTAAGGGCACTGCTATACCACCTATCTGAAATTGTTTGGAGCGGATTTAGAAAATGTAGAGTTTTCTCTGGGGCATACCGTAGACGGGGTAAGGGGAGAATATCTGGCAGACTTAACGCCTGATTATGTTAAGCTGTTACTGCCCAAAATTAAGGAAATGGCGGAGCAGGTCAGGAAGGAAGAAGAAGCGGTATAAAGGTTTAACAGTCAGGGAGGCACATACCAAAATACCAGAAATACCAAACAGCTCTGACGCTTAAAAAATTTTTCGCAAAAAAACCTCCCATTTTATGGGAAAA
>CAJUGD010000033.1 GCA_910586205.1 uncultured Lachnospiraceae bacterium
ACGGGAGCAACTGGTTCAGAGGGCCCGCAGGGTCTACAGGGCCCTATGGGAGCAACCGGAGCGACGGGTCCAGCTGGTCCTGTAGGAGCAAGGGGAGCAACTGGTTCAGAAGGCCCGCAGGGTCTACAGGGCCCTATGGGAGCAACCGGAGCGACGGGTCCAGCTGGTCCTGTAGGAGCAAGGGGAGCAACTGGTTCAGAAGGCCCGCAGGGTCTACAGGGCCCTGTGGGAGCAACCGGAGCGACGGGTCCGACCGGTCCTGTAGGGGCGACGGGAGCAATAGGCCCCACAGGTCCGGCTGGAGCAGGATTGGATAGTGTGGATGCCTTTGTTCAAGGAGGTTCTTATCTTGCCGGGAAAATGGTAGTCAGTGATGGAAGTTTATATCAGGTAGTAAGAGATAACCCAACTGGTGTTCCTGGTAAATCATCGAACTTTGCTCTGGTGACAGCGGCAGGTCCGACTGGTCCCTCTGGAGCAACAGGAGCAACAGGTCCCACCGGTCCGACTGGTCCCTCTGGGGCAGCAGGTCCCACCGGTCCGACTGGCCCTTCCGGAGCAACGGGAGCAGAAGGCCCCACCGGCCCCATTGGTCCCACCGGTCCAGCAGGGGATGCAAGGAAATTGAATGTAGTGGCATATCTTAATGAAATGGCACAGACACCTGGAGAGAATATGCCTCTGACTTTTGCTCGTAATTTGGCGAAAGTAGGGGAAGCAATTACCTATTCACCTGATGAAAAAACTTTTGTACTGGCAGAAAGCGGACTTTATGAGATTTATTATCAATCTATGAGTACCCCGGATCCTTCCAAAGATACGCCAGATGTATTAGCTCTTTATTTGACCAATGGAGACACTTATATTACAGGAGGACTAAGTGGAGCTAACATTAAATCATCTGATGTGTCGCTGAATTTGTCAGCTATGACACTTATGGATGTAACATCCCCTCCCGCTAATATTGCGTTGAAAGCAGGCCATACAGGCGGCTCATTCGGAGGCACATTTATACTCATCCGAAAACTGGATTAAGAAATGGACATGGAAGGATACATCGGAAAAGAGGCTGTTGGGTGCATCAGCCTCTTTCTTATCCTTCTGATTTTCCCACCACTCCCGAATGGACTCAGTCTTATCCAAATAAAAACATCCGCTTGCAATCAGTTTAGAAAAATCCTGATATCAAACACCAATTATTCTTGTCATAATTGTTTATGATACTGCTATTCTATACATAGTAAAACAAATTTTCCCAATCAATTCAATGTTAAACGAACATATATACAGAATTTTTATAATTCAGAGATAAAATATTTCATTAACCAAAAATTCCTGATAATCGCAAAAAAGCTAGAGCTTCAGACCGATCAATTCGTGGTTCTTCGAACAGACCGTATGGGACGTCAGGTACATGTGTGGTAGAATGGCCATCGCTGTCAGCAACACAGCGGCCGAAAGCACAATGGGGCTGTTGTAAAATATGGTGTATGATGTTAGTATATAAATGTGGACAGGAAAAGTTGAACAACCTATACTATCAAATGAAAGAGCAAAGGAGATGAAGGGCATGGCGAAAAATCAAAAATCTTACACTCCGGAATTTAAACAGCAGATCGTGGATCTGTATCATGCCGGAGGTAATGATGGCCCCAGATGAGGACAACGAAGAAGGCTTTTTGATGATGGAATCCTCTCCTGATCTGATTTTTTTACAAATCTGGGACGCTGAAACAGATACTGCTTGGGCTTGCTTTGACCCGGAACTTTTAGATTCTAATGAAGAAGCCCCCATTACGTCAAGTGATGGACAGTCCGTTTTCCCTTTGAAATGCACTATGCGGGATCGAGAGTTGGCGGCAAAATGCGTTGAATGGTATGCTCACACATGTGAGCCATATCCTGGTATGGACTGGCTGAAGGACACCAGGGAATAAAACAACTTCCAGTTTGCAGGGCAAAGGAAAAAGCGGCGGGGGTAGGTATTGACTATCCCGCAGCCTATATGGTAACTTCTTTGCAGCAGGTTTGAATATATCGTTCGAGAACAAAAAAGAAGAAGGCTCCCGAAAGAGCCTCCGTGTCTGTCATGCCTGCTGGGGATACGGTTTATATGAAAGCCGCTATACCAAACTGCTTCACAGCTTTTTCCTGTTCAAATAATGTCATCATACTTTTCCTACCCAGGACAAAATTGTTTCTGGTGAAAACTCCAAAAACCTTGCAATCTTATCAATGGGTTCCCCATCCTTAAACATATTGGATGCAGTCCTCATCGCCCGCTTCAAATCGCCTTCCTCGCGGCCTTCCTGCTTTTTCTCATACCCAAACTGCTCCACAGCTTTTTCCTGATCAAATAATGCCATCATAATGCTGACCACCTCCTTCTCATGGGCTGACAGGTATTCCTTTAACACATCCTTATCCTTGCAGATACGGATCGTTTCCCGCACTGCCTCCACTGTCCTTCCCAGCAGCCTTGCCTGCTCCTGGTATATTTTTGTGAAAGTCACATACTGACTGATAATGTCGCCATTGCCATCGCCGTAGAGCATCTTCACCCTGGCTTCTAAAAACCCTTTCTTCCCATCGAAAAACTCCTTGGATAAGTTTAAATATTCCGGCTTTTCCTGGCGCTCACCAGTGAAAATAACGTAAAATTCAGGCCTAGGGAGTTCTAACTTCCTGCTCCCATAGCGGTTCTGCTTCGTTTCTTCGATGTGCTATTCCAGGTCTGGGCCAGGTATAAAAGAACCCTTATGATGATATTGACACTCCACGTAGATTGGCTTTCCACCAGAATCATCATCCGGTCGCCGTTGCGGAAACCCAGATCATTATAAAGATCATCTGTCAGGACGTTCTGGATCGTCACATCCGTTAAGTCATCCTCCGTAGCCTCCGTATCTTCCGGGTGAAGGGCCTGGTAGAGCTGAAGAAGGTATTTTTTATTCCCAAACAAGTCTGAAAACACACTGTCCCTTATGGTACGCTTTGCTGCTTCCATCCGATCCCTCCCTACTTGATTTTGAGGTTTTGTTTCCCTATTCCTTATGTCATTATAGAACAATTTCCCTCTTTTTTCAAAACTAATTTTAGATTTTTTTGAAATTTTTTCCCATCTGCTAGAGCTTCAGACCGATCAATTCGTGGATCTTCGAACAGATCGTATGGGACGTCAGGTACATGTGTGATGGAATGGCCGTCGTTGTGGTTTTTATGGTGTTAGGGTCGCCGCAGACTGCCGATAGGCCAAAAGAAAGCGACGACATTTTTCTTTTGCTGTCATCCGGCAGATGTTACAATAAATTCTCAAAAATGAAATGCAATTATAATTCATTGATTGTTTCGGCTATTGCCATGTTGTGAATCCGTTTTGCTGGAATATAAGCGGCTATGATAGCTGCCATACAAACAAACAGCAAAATGATTCCCAAAGGAATTGTCGGCAGACTCCATATTGCATAGCCAAAATGAGCGCCTATAAGAACGTTGTACAGCAGCCTGTAAAGTATCAGCCCGACTATACTGCCTATAAGACCTCCCAACAAAGCATAGGTAAATGCTTCAGCAGCAATCATTTTCGTTATCTGATGTTCGCTCATCCCTACTGCCCGCATTGCCCCGTATGACTTGATTTTTGAGGACACGCTCATAGAAATGCTGTTTACAATATTTAATACGGTTACCAGGGCAATCATAGCTAAAAATGCATAAATACAGGACACAAATGCAAGATAAGTTCCCGAAGTTCGCTGGCCGCGCAAATCGTTTAAGGTGCAGTCATGGTCTAAGACATCTCGAATTGCCGTTACATCTTCGTCCGTTATGTCACTGGTTGTTTGTATCATAATGAGAGAATAATCCGTTATTCCAGTTAAGCGAATAAAGGTATCACCAGAAGTAATAAGGGTTATTTGTCCGTTTGTAAGCCCGTCGCTGCTGAACGGATCATATTTCAGCAAACCCGCAATTTCAAATTCTTCATCGGCAATCAATAGTTTATCGCCAATTTCCAGAGAACTGCCTTTGTCCCATGTCGCAAGGACATAAGGACTGTTTCCATATACTTTAGAGATATCACTGCCTTTTTTCAGCATATCGTCTTTCACAAGACAGTCCAAATCAAAATCATCATAAGAAATCATGTCAAGTTCAACTGCATTGGAATTTAGCTGCGCCGGAATGTTAAAAACGCTGCGGCGTCCGAAAATGCGTTTCACTCCGTCCATTGCGCCGATCGTATCAAGTAAACCACGATCTATGCCACTTAAAACGTCACCACTTGAAATGTTCATATCAGCGGTTGCGGCAGACTGCGGCATGATATAACCAACAAATTCTACCAAAACAGAAAAGCTTAGAAAAAGAATAATACTAAGGGCAAAGGAACCCGTCATAAGTATCAGCGTTTTCTTTGCCGCTGCTGCATGATGAATCCCCAGAGCTGTTTCAATTTTGAATAAATGGAACTTTGCCCCATGGTTTCTATTTCCTGTGATTTCTGAATTTCCGGAAGCAGCCGTTACCGGAGATACTTTTGCTGCCCGTTTTGCCGGAGTTCTGGCAGCAAGCAATACGGCAGCAATGCCTACGATCATTCCGCTGATGATACCGGCTATGCTGATGCCAAAAAGAGGAATGTCAGAAAACTCCTCTCCCACAAGAAAGCGTAAAACAGCGCATAACCCCCATGTGATGACAATGCCAAGCGTAACGCCTATGGGAATCGCTGTTTTGCACCAATGCAGAGCTTCCAGTTTTACAAAATGAATAATTTGCTGTTTACTCATCCCAATGCATCGCATCATTCCAAAAAATTTTGTCCTTTGTGTCACGCTGCTGTTGATACTGCTTGAAATCATCAATACGCCTGCGCTCAGCACCAACACAAAGAATACAATGGCAGTTATGCAGAGCGTTTGACCGGTTGTACTGCTTATGATATCCTGCAATGTCAAATCGCCATGCTTATTTACCAATCTTGTCTGCTCCATTCGAATACCCATTTCTGCCATACTGAAAATGGCAGTCACCAAGAAAACGGAGAAAATAATACATAAAATGGTCATTCGGTTCTGCCGCTTATGAACCTTTGCCGAAATGGGTATCAGGCTAAGATAGCTTTTCATTCCCGGCACCTCCCTAAGTCAGCCAGAACGCCGTCCGACACCTGTAACACCCGGTCGGCGGTCTGGGCGATACTGCGGTTATGGGTAATCATAAGAATGGTCTGCTCATATTTTTTTGACGCTTCTTTTAACAGGGCAATCACTTCGCTGCTGTTCTGCGTGTCAAGGTTTCCCGTGGGCTCGTCGGCAAGGATTAAGGATGGGCGCGTCATAAGGGCGCGTCCGATTGCCGCGCGCTGCTGCTGTCCGCCGGACAACTGGCTGGGCAAGTGGCTGCGCCGTTCTTTTAGATTAAGAACCGTAAGCAGTTCTTCCAGATGCTTCTTATCAGGTTCCTGGTAATCAAGCAGCACCGGGAAAATGATATTCTGCTCAACAGTCAGTTCGGGAATTAAGTTGAACGCCTGAAAGATAAAGCCGATATTCCTCCGACGGAAAATGGTCAGTTTGCGGTCGTCCATGGAAAAAATATCCTTGCCGCCAATGGTTACCCGGCCGGAGGTAGGTGTGTCAAGGGCGCCTATTATGTTGAGCAGCGTGCTTTTTCCAGAGCCGGATTGGCCGACGATAGCTACATACTCGCCCTTTGGAACGGAAAAGCTGACTTTTTTCAAAGCGTGTACGGCAGTTTCGCCGCTTCCGTATGTTTTACAGATATTGCTGACGTCTAATAAGTTCATGCGCAAATACCTCTTTTATGTTTTGATAGGTTCAGTATAACCAAGAAATCCTACACCAATATTACAATCCGCCTACAATTTTGTAGGATTTAAAAAATTCATTGTGAAAGAGGTTTCTGCGCCTAATGTGCTGTCAACTTCAATGGTCCCGTTATGGGCTTTTACAATCGCTTTTGCAAGCGACAGGCCAAGCCCAATCCCTTGTGTGTCTTTGGAAAAACGGCTGCGGTAAAACCGCTTGAAAATATGGTGTAAGTCCTCCGGGTGTATGCCGCTGCCATTATCTTTTACGGTTATTTGGACAATAGAAGGAAACGCCCGCCACTGGATATGGATAACACCGCCTTTTTCTGTGTGGTCAAGAGCGTTTTTTACAAGGTTGCTGATGGCTTCGATTATCCAGCTGCGGTCACATAAAAGGGAAATATCGTCATTGCCTGATAAGCAGATTTCTTTTCCCTCCTGTCCGGCGCGGAACAGGAAATGCTTTTTTATATCCTCTGCAAGTTCAGACACATTTTCTAAAGATTTTTCCAATATAATCGTATCCGCGTCCAGTTTTGTGATTTTCAAAAGGTTCTGTACCAAGGTTTCTATACGGTCAAGTTCCTGTTCGGAGAGGCGGCTAAATTCCTGTATGACCGGCAGTTCTTTTGCTTCGTCTTGTATAAGCCCATTGTAAATATTAAGGGCTGCAAGGGGCGTTTTTAATTGATGGGAAATATCCGATATGGTATTGCGTAAAAATTTCTTCGCGCTTTTTTCGTTTTCCGCGTGGGCGTTTAAAATAGCTGCTAACGAATTTACCTCATGGAATAACCGGTACAGCTCTCCCTCGTCGCTGCATTCAATGTTTATGTCTTTGTTGCCGGATATATATTCCGTAATCTGCGTTATGGCCAATTCCATGATTTTATGCTGCTCTTTGAAATACCCATAGCAGAACAGCAAGATCACAATCCCCATACATACGCCGCAACTGATAATGTAGTATACCGCATTTCCAACAGCAAAGATTACCAATGCCGCTGAAACCAGTATAAAAACCATGATACAAGACAAGATACCGGCAAACAGGGATTTGATTTTTCGGTTTGCTAATAGTTTCATCATACTTCTCAACCTGCCGTATTCCATTTATAGCCCATGCCGCGAACCGTAACAATCCGTTTCGGTTCCCCCGGATTGTCTTCGATTTTTGTGCGGAGCCTGCGGATATATACGGTAAGGGAGTTATTATCTACATAATTTTCGCTGCAATCCCAGAGCTTCCCTAAAATCTGTTCCGGGGAGAGTATCTGGTCGGGATTTTCCATGAACAGACATAACAATTTATATTCGCTGGCCGTCAGTACAAGCAGCTTCCCCTGTTTATAAACCTGGCCTTTGAGAAGCTTTATACGGATATCGTTGGATTTCAATTCGGTAGCGTCGGTATTGAAATTTTCACTTCTGCGCAGCAATGCATTCAGCCTTGACAGGAATACCGCCAATTTAAACGGCTTTGTAATGTAATCGTCGCCGCCAATATCAAGCCCCATAATAATATCGGTTTCTTCATCAGCAGCAGTAAGAAACATGATAGGCGCTTTTGAAGTCTGTCTTATCTTTTTACAGAAGTCAAAGCCGGAACCGTCGGGAAGCGATACGTCCAGAATAGCCAAATCATAGTTCCCGTTTACCCATAATGCATCAGCTTCCCCTGTGGTACGGGCAACGTCTATTTCATACCCCTGTTTCTTTACGGCAAAGGAAAGCCCGTTGATTAAGCTCAGATCATCTTCCAGTAAAAATAATCGCTTCATTTGTTATCCCGCTCCTTTCCTTTTTTCGTCCTGCGGTCAATCGGTTTTTTGGCGTCCAGTCACCCGTTTTTTCTTCAAAGTTTATCAGTATAATTATATACGCACAGTTGTCATTTTAGGTTCCTGCCTGCAGCCCAGCAAGCCCTTCCTGGATAAATATGCCACTCATCTTCAGAATCTGCTCATTCTCTATGATTATCAATTAAAAATACTCCGGATTCATAAAAAGCATCACCAGACAGGCAGCTTCCCCCTCCTCATCCAGCCCCCAGTAACCGCTGTACATACCGTCCCCCATACCGCTGGAAAACAAAACCGTTCGATGCCCACTCTCTGGCAGTTTCCACTCTAAAAAACTCCCGGCCTGGTTTTGGAAATCAGGATTCGCTTCATAGCTTTCCTGGAAAAGAGCGGCAAAATAATCGTTATACTTGTTCTTTCCCGGATTTTCTTTCTTCCACTTTTCAAAAAATTGTCTATTCAGATCCGAAACCTTTCCATCTGCAAAACAAGCAAGCCCTGTATCCACGCCAAAAAAGGTAAAAACACCAGGCTTTCCTAAGTCTTCTCTTTTCTTTCCCTTGGGCATAGCGATCTCATAACGGACCGGCTGTTTACTGCTGATCAGAAGCTTTGCGGCGGCAAATCGGATGCCTGCGATCCGGGAGAGGCAGACTGACAGCTTGACTGGATAGCTTCCGACAGGAATCCGCTTGTCCAGAACCGTTTCATATTTGCTTCCCAGGTATGCTAATGGATCTGCCAGCACTATCTCTCCGGTAGGAAAGTCCGCTTCACCTGCCTGGATGATTCTGATCTTACTGCTTTCTGTAAAGAGCATTTGGAAAAAATCTGTTGGATATGTTTCCTGGTTCAGAAATTTCAAGTTTTTCTCAAACGCGATCTGGACGGGATGTTTCACCTGTTCCCGGATCTCCTTTCCGGTTCTTGTATCCACAAAGTATTTTCCCGTTTTATCGGATCGAAACTCCAGATCACTGCCTGCCGGCATATAAAATACATTGACTGCTGTAGGTTCGATATTGGCCAGGATATTGAAATCAACAATCGCCATGTTCTTTGGGTCATCTACATATTCCTGACTGTCCGTATCTCCGAACGCTACCCAGCCGTTTCCATGTTCGCTCTCCTGCCGGAACAGCCACTTCAGCTTTGCTGTACCATTCAAGATGGATTTGGTGACAATGGTTCCCCCGGCCCCCTGGATATACACTTTCATTTCCTGTTGTTCTTCCCCCATCTTTCCCTTGGGGTTTTGTTCTGATTTGTCATTTTTCTTTTTGTCGTCTAATCCCATAGTTTTACTCCTTATAATATGTTTGCAGAATCAAAAAACAAGCGCCGTTTATGTCTTACTCTTTCTTAGCGGGGAAACCATGTTCTGAAATAACCCCATACCACTCAGCAGGCAAAACAAACCATTCACGGTCTTGATTTTGACAATAGGATATTTCCTGTTTCGTCGAATAGCAACATTTAATTTCACATTGAAGAAAAGGAAATTCCTTATGGTGCATAATCAGAGAGCCAAACATCCATTCCCCGCCGTCTAATGCCTGGATACTTTCACCATGAAATGCCTCCAGCAAAGAAGCAATCATAGCAGGGTCATCCACCCGGACGGAAATGTTTTCCGTATCTTTAGAACCAAGTGCAACAAAAGATACCGTTTCCTTAGATGGAGGTGTTATTTGTAAGTCCTCCCGGAAGCAGAAATAAGTATAATATGGCCCAAAGACAAATTGATTTGGCTGGACATAAAGGAAATGACATTCTTCATTCCCCTCAATCCGGCAGACATCAAAGCCCCCGCCCCGCTTTGCGTTATCACCGCCGCACACGCCGATAGTATCTCCAATCTCACCGTTGAATTTCCAGAAAAGACCAAAAGCGAATGGATGGCAGCGGATCACATCAGTGTCCTCAATATACCGAACATCATCCACAATCAAAATCGTTTTGGGGTTGACTTCAAACTGATAAAACGGCAAGTTTTTATTTTTTGTGCATCCGGCCAACAGGAGAAACAATGAAAACGCAAGTGACAGAACGAGTGGAATCTTCTTCCGCAAGTATCTTTTATGTATCACCATAGTAGTTACTCTTTCTCTATTTTGTGAATATCAAAGGAAAATCTTTATATGCTGCTTATTTCCAGTTTCCCTTACACCATAAGACAATACTTCAAACCAGACATCCAGTAATTAAAGGTCATACAGGGTAGGTAATATTGAAGATTTTACTATTTTACCATATTGGTACCAATTTTTCTATTTCCAAATACATCCTGTTTTACATTTTATTTTGCTATCTATCGGAGTATAGGCTGTACATCATGGAATATGCTGCTAATTTATCCTTATATCTTTTGCTGGAGTTTAATATCACGTTTTTCTTCGGCTTTACCGTTTTCTAACAGATAAACTTTGTCACAAATGGATATAGTAGATATATCATGTGTTACAAGGATACAGATACAGTTTAAGGCAAGTTTATGAACCGCCTCATGGAATTTTTCAATAGAATCAACATCAAGGTTTGCTGTTGGTTCGTCAAAAACAACAATGGGTCTGTTTTTGTAAATAGCCCGTGCAATAGCAATTCGTTGTGCCTGCCCGCTTGACAAGGTATTGCCGCTTTCCCCGATCAATGTGTCAAATCCATCCGGTAAAGATTTTATAAAATCAAGAATATTGGCATCAGAAGCAGCCAGATTGATTTTTTCCATTTGAGGTTTGTTTTCCGACATAATCATGTTTTCCAGAATTGTTCCGGAAAATAAATAATCGGCAGGCGGAACATAGGCAACGTGCTCGGTAATTTGTTTTCCATCTATTGTTCCCTGCTCTGTTTGCAGCTCGATTGTTCCGCTTTGCGGCTCATAAAGGCCAATTAACAGTTTTAACAAGGTACTTTTGCCGCTTCCACTCCTGCCTGTAATTCCAGTGACTTCACCTTTAGAAAAAGTCAAATTTAGATTATGCAGCAGACAGCAGGATTCCTTATCCTTTTCTTCATCATAAGAAAAACTCAAGTTTTTAATAATCAGTTCATTTACATTTTTTACTGATAGACTTTTATGGTTTTTGTTTTCAGCAGGAAGCTCATATATTTGTCCGATCCGCCCGGCAGATGAAACCGCCTGACCAGCCCCGGCTATCGCTGCGGGAAATTTTGCAACCGGATTAACAATGTAGTTCAATAACTGGATAATCATAATCAGGCTGCCCACAGTTGTTTCTTTGCTCAATACAAAATACGCGCCAAGTCCCAGCGTGACCAGAGACATAAGGTTCCCGGAAAGTGCGCCTGCAAATAATAAAAGTCCTTCCCACATGCCTAAAATCATGCTGCTTTTTAACTTGTTTTGATAAATATTTTTTGATTTATCAAGGATTTTTTCTTGCATTACATAAGTCTTAATGAGCATGATTCTACTCAGATTTTCTTGCAGATAACTTCTGTTTTTTTCTTCGTTTTCTTTATCAGTTGTACTTACATTTTGAATATAAGGAGTTAATGCTCCCATCAAAAACATCATGAATGGTGTCAGAATCAATAAAAGAATTGCTATTTTCCAATTAAGAAAAAACAACGCAGCCGCGGCAAGTAAGGCAGAGACAGCGCCGCCTACAATATTGTCAATGAATGTTGGAAAGCACATACAGATTACCTGAATGTCTGTTGTGAGCTTTGTTAAGAGTTCGCCTGTATGCTGTTTTGATATATCAATCAGCCGGCGTGAAAAAATAATATTCATCAATTCTGTTCTTAAACTGCATTCCATTTTCCCGTAAATCAATTTAATAAGTACAGAATTTATCATCATTACAATGCCGCCGATTATGATAGAAGCAATACTGTAAAGCCCCACCATCAATAAAGACATATTCGTTTTTCCGGTGGCAATATCAATAAAAAGTTTCATAAAAAAAGCAAATGATAATTGTATAATCGGCATACATAAGATAAGGATTGTGTATAGAATCAGTTGAATCCGGCATCCTTTTGTTTTCTTGTAAATCCATGAAAAGCCATACCTTTTTTGCTCCATGTCTTATCCCTCCAATTTTACTATATCCGTTATGAATTTTTCTGCCATCTCTTTTATATCATCATCTTCCATAAGCGGTAAGCCCATTTTACATAGAACTTCTTTTACAAAGATGAGTTTATGATGCATTTCCTCCACAGTGGCAGGATAGATAGATGGTATAAACCAAAAGTTAATAAGCGGAAGCAGTTCAGAAAGTTCTTTTGCATATTTTGTATTGATCGATCCATCCGCTTTGCCTTCTTCTAACAATTCCAGCCATAACGGGGTCAGCACACGCCTGTTTGACTCAACTGCTGCCGCTAATATCCGTGGATCTTTTAAAATAGGTATAGCAGCCATGTTAATAGTATTTCGTTTGGTATCAGACTGGTTTAATTTGAGTAATTTTCGGATTTTTTGCAGTCCATTCAAATCTGTCCGTTTTCTTATTTCATCAAAAGGATTGTTGTCAAAAAACATTTTATCACCTAAAGCCTGCATAATTTCTTCCTTAGAACGGAAATGATGATAAATGGCACCTTTTGAAAGGCCGCTTCTTAATATTATGTCTTGCATAGTAGTGGCATCAAACCCTTTTTCTGCAAATAATGCTCCTGAAGCTTCCAGTATTTTGTTTCTTGACAGCAGAGATTTTTCTTCTTGTTTCATTGCATTCTTATCCTTCCAAAAAACAAACCGTCAGTCGGTTTTTTGTTTTATTATATATCACAAGGACTATCTATGTCAATAAAAAAGAAATAAAAATCTTTATAAAAACAGGACGGGACTAATATTGTCCCGCCCTAAAAGAAATCTTCAGCCCTATGCTATGATGCCATCTTTTTATAAACCTCAATAAACTCCACTGCCAAAACCCGGAAAGTTTCTGCACTCATCAGCTGGTCTTCCGCGTGCATCAGGATAAGACCAGATTCCTCCAGCTTTCCATTTGCATCCAGTGTCAGAAGATCGGCATGGATATGATGTCCCTGGGTATAAGCTTCATCTCCCTGGCGGATCTGTTCCTCTGCCCCTTCAAAATCCCCTTTTTTTGCACACTGCACGGCATTGATAAAACACGATCTTGCCGTGCCCACATAAGTAATGATTCCAAAACATGCTGTTTCAAATTCTGCGGTCATTTCATCCTCCTTTTACCATTCATCGTCCTGTGCTTCTTTTTCTGTTTTCGCTTCTTCAATCAGGTTCAGCTTATCGACTCGCCGCACAAAAGGAAGATAAATAAGAAAAGATAAGCTGAGAATAAGTATCTGCAAAAGGGCTGTCCGCCAGCCGCCGATTAAAAATCCTGAGATAATCGGCGGGCAGGTCCAGGGAACCTGGACAGCGCCGTAGAGCGGGCAAAGTCCGGTATAGAGAGCCATGTACTGCAGTACACAGGCAACCACCGGCATAGCGATAAACGGGAAAGCCAGCATAGGATTCATTACAATCGGAATACCAAACAAAATCGGTTCGTTAATATTAAACAAAGCAGGCACCATCTCCAGCCTTCCCAGGGTTTTTAACTGCTTTGATTTTGCAAAGAAAAACATATAGATAACCAGCCCAATGGTAATTCCCGCACCAGTGGTATTGATAAACTGGTCTAAAAACTGCATGGTTACGATGTGACCTCCGTTTTCCACCGTCAGCTCGATCCCCTTATCAATCAAAGCCTGGTTTTCCAGGCCGTTGGCCTGAAGAATGCCGGTCATAATACCTCCCACAATCGTGGATCCATGGACGCCGAAAAACCATAAAAACGGTGTCAGGAAACACATCAGGACAGCTCCGCCAATGGAGTCAGTCATACTCTGGAGAGGCGTCTGAATCACATTGTAGATCCCTTCCATAGCTGTCATATGGAATCCCATGGAAAAGATTCCATGGACAATGGTTGCTCCGGTTACAATGACAGCTCCGGGAACCAGGGCTGAGAAAGCGTTGGATACCCCTTCAGGAACTCCTGCAGGCATCTTAATCTTAATATTTCTTTTCAAAAACCAGCAGTACACATAGGCCACAATCAGCCCTACAATAATTGCGCCCACCATGCCTTTTCCGGCTGTCCAGCTTTTATCGATAATACCCCCCACTACTGCTCCGCCTTCTGTTACAATCGCTGCAGGCGTCATCATGATAAAGACCCCAAGAGCAACGATTGCTCCGCTTAGGGGTTCCTGCCCCTCTAATTTGATATAATTATACGAAATGCCAAGAACGGCTATCATGGCACTGATATTAAAGGTTGCCCCA
Organism: uncultured Lachnospiraceae bacterium; assembly: GCA_910586205.1. Lineage (GTDB taxonomy): Bacteria > Bacillota > Clostridia > Lachnospirales > Lachnospiraceae > Brotaphodocola. The sequence goes on from CAJUGD010000033.1 coordinate 13,934, forward strand.
TTTGCCTGTTCCAGCACTGCCTTTATGCCTGTTTGTTCCAGTATGTTTACAACTGCCGGAATCGGGAAGTTGGTAATGATCAGGAACACAGAGCCTACGATCAGAAGCGGCATGGAATAGACCATACCATCTTTAATTGCCTGTATCCCTTTTGTATTAACAAACGCCATAATCCGGGGGATTATTTTATCATTCATTAATTGTTTCATCTCTCATTTCCTTTCTGACCTGGGTGTATTTCCCTATTTCCCTGCTGCCAGCTTAAAAGCAAACCGCAGGACACTCATCCCGTTGCACATCCCGTAATCCGCCATGGGAATCACGTCCACAGGAACAGATCTTGCCTCGCATATTTCTTTTGCCTTCGCAAGCTGATATCCTACCTGCGGCCCTAAAAGAGCCACATCGGCCTCCCCGATCAGTCTTTCCATGTCAAGGATTGGATAGGCTTTGATATCCACTTCCTTTCCCTTTTCTTTCGCCGCCTCCTCCATCTTTTTTACAAGCAGGCTGGTTGACATTCCATTTGCACAAAACAATCTGATTTTTAACATGTACCACATCCTCCTTCTTTGCTGAGTATGCCGGAATACTTATTTTGCATGGCACACTTTATTTTTTGATTTATAAAATTTCTCCGCTGCTCTCAATGACCTGCTTATACCACGCAAAGGAATCTTTTTTCCTTCTTTCCAAGGTTCCGTTCCCGTGATTATCCTTGTCCACATAGATAAAACCATACCGTTTTTCCATCTCGCCGCTGCCAGCGCTTACCAGGTCAATACATCCCCAAGGAGTATAGCCCATGACCAAAACCCCATCAAGAAACATGGCTTTTTTCATTTCCAGAATGTGCTGTCTTAAGTAGTCTGTCCGGTAGCTGTCATGAACGGTTCCGTTTTCCAGCTTATCATAAGCCCCCAAACCGTTTTCCACAATAAATATGGGTTTGTGGTACCTTTGATGAAGCAAGTTCAGGGAATAGCGAAGTCCCTGAGGATCAATCTGCCACCCCCAGTCATTTTTTGCCACATAGGGGTTAGGCGCCACGTAAATCCCGTCTCCTACCTGGGTGCTGCCTTCGGTTTCCACGCTGCTGATGGTGCTGCTCATATAGTAGCTGATGCCGATATAGTCTACACATCCTTCTTTTAGACATTTCCGGTCATGATCCGTTATGTCCAGACAAATCCCGTGTTCCCTGCGGAATGCTTCCATATAAGCCGGATGCTCTCCAAAGACATGGAGATCTCCATAGGAGTACAGCCGGTGTTCCATGGCTGTCTGGGCTGCGAGCTCATCCTGGGGAGAACAGGTTCGGGGATAAAAAGGAACCATGGCAAGCATACATCCAATCTGAAATTCTGGATTGATCTCATGGCCAAGCTTTACAACCATGGCGCTTGCAGTCATTTCATAATGCACGGCTTGTTGAAGAACCGTCTGCACGTCTTCCCCTTTTTCATAAAGGATTCCTGAGTTGGTCCAACCGCTCCATGGGTTTTGAACACTGGCCTGATTGTTGATTTCGTTAAATGTCATCCAGTATTTTACTTTGTCCTTATACCGTTCCATAACCGTTTGAGCAAAGGTAACGAAAAAATCAATCAGCTTTCGGTTTCTCCATCCCCCGTATTTTTCCACCAGGTAAAATGGCATTTCAAAATGACTCAATGTGATAACCGGTTCAATATGGTATTTCAGCAGCTCATCAAACAGGTCGTCATAGAATCGAAGCCCCTCCTCATTTGGTTTTTCCTCGTCACCACGGGGGAAGATTCTCGTCCATGCGATGGATGTCCGAAAGCACCGAAACCCCATCTGGGCAAATAATCGAATATCTTCTTTGTATCGTGTGTAAAAATCAATGGCTTCATGGTTTGGATAATAGTGGTTTGGCAGTATTCCTTTGGTAATATCCCGGTCTTTTCCATTGGCTCCGGCAGTCATTACATCCGCTATGGAGATTCCTTTCCCCCCCTTGTCATATCCGCCCTCCAGCTGATGTGCCGCAACTGCGCCGCCCCACAAAAAATCATGTGGAACCTTTCTTTTTTCCATACCTCCTAATCTCCTTCTTATTGTCGATTCGATTCCACATGAGCGCTCATATGTTATATCCATCATATCATATCCCTTTTGTATTTCAATTGCTTTTCCTGTTTTTGACACATAGTAAAGAAAATATCATTTGTTACATAAAAAAAACAGACAGGATTCCCATCTGTTTTTCGCCAGTTTTTTTGTTTATGCATTTATTATTTAAGAATTGTTGCTTTGGTTTTTAGTATTCTTGCTTTTGGAATCCCGGTATTTCGCTGGCCAGGGTTTCCAACAGGTATACCAGAGGAATCTGTGAAACCAGTTCTGTGCGTCCATACCTGGAAATCCTGGAAATTTCCGGCATATAACAGGAGAAATTCACATCCGACATCCGTGCAATGGGACAATGTTCCGTATTTGTAACACTGATCAGGGGTGCCCCTGATTTTTTGTAACGATTGATCAGGGAAATCATCTCCTCGCCGCTTCCCTGGGAGGAAAGGATAAGGACTGCAGGTTTTGCCTCTCCTTCCGGGCAGGCACTTCCCCATCCTTCTTCTGCGGTGAAAGCCGCCTTGCCAACACCGGAAAATAAATATGCCCCATAGCGGATCAAGGGCTTGCTCTCCCGGTTTCCCGAAAGGATGATCTGGCATGCATCTGCACAGATTTTTGCGGCCTGTGCCATTTTATCGGCAAACTGGCTGTCTTTTGCAGTAATTTTCATATACTGCATGGCTGGGTCAGCATCAAAGCTTCCGTTTCGATTGGGCATGTCAAACTCCTGCCGGATCCGGTATTTCAGCTCCGTATATCCGGAACATCCGGCTTTTTCACAGAAGCGAAGAACCGTAGTGGTGGATACCCCGGCGCTTTCTGCGATCTGCCGGATATTCATTTCCGGCACAGCATCAAAATGCGATACAATAAAATTGTAAACCCTGAATTCGCCAGGATTCATTTTTCTGAGCTGCTCGTAAGAGAAAACCGGCATGAAATACCTCCCTTTCAGCTTTGCTGATTATTGTATAGTTTTTTTGCCAGGGTTTCCATAATGTACAGCACAGGGACTTGTGTCGTTACATTTCTTTCGTTGACCATCCTTTCTGTGACATGGTAGGAAATATTGCAGTCTGCCATTTTTGCCAGAACGGAGTTGGCATTGTTAGTAATGGAAATCAGGGGGCAGCCTCTCTGATGAAGGTGGGATGCGATAAAGAGTGTCTGTCTGGTCGTCCCGGACTCAGATAAGACGATCATAACCGTGCCCTCGGAAGGGTTCTGAAGAATCGGCAGCCATGGATCATCGATAAACAGGCTGAAATACCCCACATTGGAAAAATATCTTGCCCCATATTTTCCCAGTATTCCGGAGGTGCCTATGCCGATAAACAGAATGCACTTTGACTTGACAAGATACTCATGGGCTTTGTTAAGGCTTTCCTGAAAGTCCTGGGAGCGGATTGTGGTGATGAAGCTCTGCAGTTCCGTTTCTTTATCGTCTTTTAGCACCTCCTTCTTCCCCTCAAGGTATTCTTTGTACCGGATCTTAAATTCACTGTAGCCTTTTGCTCCGCATTTTCTGCAGAAGCGCAGAATCGTTGCCGTTGAGACATGAGCCATGGCGGCTAATTCCTTGATTGTTATTTTATAGATGTGTTTTTCGTTTTTTACAATACAGTCATAAACTGCGAAATCAAGCTCAGTAAACCGTTCCATTACTTCTTTTGTAAACATAATGGATCACTCCCATCTCCAGCCGTGCTTGCAGCGGGGTATTTGATTTTGTTTTAATTTTTTGTTTCCAATACCATTATAGGGCATAAACCTGGATTTTTCAAAAAGAACATTTGTTTTGTGAAAAGATTTCATCTGATGATTTTCCTTCTTTTGGATGCATCCCTATTTTCACATCTTTGGATTTGTGATATGATAAGAAAATCAAAGTTATTCACCGATTATTTCTTAAGGTGAATACAAGAGAAGAAAGGTTTCTAATATGAAAACAAAAGCTTTCAGGGCAGCATTTCCCCATACTCTGCCTATTTGTGTCGGATTTTTGTTTTTGGGGATGTCTTATGGATTTTTGATGAGGAGCAAAGGTTTTTCTTTTGTCTATCCTATGCTGATGAGCCTTTTCATCTTTGCCGGATCCATGGAATTTGTCACAGTCCAGCTTCTGCTGTCAGCGTTTCGTCCGCTTTATGCGTTTTTCCTGGCATTTATTATCAATGCAAGACATTTATTTTACGGGATTTCCATGCTGGAAAAGTATAAACATACGGGCTGGAAAAAGGCTTATCTGATCTTTGGCATGTGTGACGAGTCCTTTACGATCAACTGTACAGTGGAGCCTCCTCCTGAAGTGGATAAAGGATGGTTTTTGTTTTTCATTACACTGCTGAATCAGATCTATTGGGTAACAGGAGCCACATTGGGCGCGATGTTAGGATATGTAATTCATTTTGACACCACAGGAATTGAATTTGTCATGACAGCTCTGTTTGTTGTCATGTTTCTGAACCAATGGGAAGAAAACAAAGAGCATGGCCCTGCCCTGACGGGGCTGGCATGCTCGGTTTTTTCACTATTGTTATTGGGGGCAGAGACGTTTATTCTTCCGGCAATGGCGCTGATTGTGCTCTGCCTTTCCTTCAGCAAAACCAGCGCCTTTAAAATCAAAAAAGGAGAGAAAAATCCATGACTGCAGCAGAGCATATGATTACTATTTTGGCCGTTATACTGGGGACAATGCTTACCCGTTTTCTGCCCTTTCTTCTATTTCCCGAAGGCAAAACCTTGCCCAAATATATCGCCCGGCTGGGGGCAGCGCTTCCCTGTGCAGTCATTGGATTCTTAGTGGTATACAGCCTGAAAGATACCGTATCCTCCCCTTTTCATGGTATACCGGAGTTTTTGTCTGTTCTCTTTATAGTCTTTCTGCATAAATGGCGCAGGAATACTTTACTCAGCATCAGCGGGGGCTCTGTTTTATATATGTATCTGGTGCAGACATGGTTTCGCTGAGTTCTGCGCCGGACTTTTTACCGAATGGAAAACCTGTCCGGCTTTCGAACCACACACCCGCAGGGCTTTCCTGCCCGCACCAATTCTCCGCACCCGCCGCAGGTCACGCAGGTATGGCTCTTGTCCAGCTTTCCGGTCTTTCTGATCTCATTGGGAAATCCCGGATCCGCGAAAGCCTGCCTGCCGAATGACACTAAATCGCAGTATCCCATAGCCACAGCCCCAGCCGCCAAATCCGGTGAAAACTGTCTGAGATAAGAAGGTGCAGAGGCCATTACCTTTAGCTTGGGATAATGGTTTTTGATAACGCGAGTTCCCTCATACATCCTTGCCACACCTTCTAAGGGATGCTCTAAAGGTATATATTTTCCTCTGTCAAAAGGACGTGTCACATGAGAATTGACATAAGGATTTCCCATGGTAATATTAATCATCTCAATCCCCATTTCTCTATGTAAGATTCCCACCAGCTTTAGAGCCTCCGAATAATCGGGATTCAATCCCTTTTCCTTTACTCCCCATCCGTAAGGATAGGCAAAACCATCATAGATTCCCAGACGAAGGGTAACATGAAATGTCTCATCCTGATACCGCAAAGCCCTCCGCACACATTCCAGCAAAAACCGGAAACGGTTTTCAAAAGAGCCTCCGTATTTTCCCGGACGGGTATAAGCAGAAGCCAGCTCCGCCAGCAGGTATCCGTGACAACACTTAATATCCACTGCGTCAAAGCCTGCCGATTTGCACAATCCCACGGAATGATCAAAGATTTCAATTAATTGATCCAGATAATCATCACTTACCAGACAGTTATCCTCAAGGGGATGATCGTTTTCATAAACCGGATGATGATACGCAATCAAAGGCTTATAGAATCCATCAGGCTTCGCATAGCGCCCGCTGTGGTTTGCCTGCATGATAAGCAGCGGCTCATATCCGTTGGCTTTTCTGCCTGCCTGTTTGATTTGGGCATTCATCTCAGCAAATCGGGATAGGGTCTCCTCATTTAACATGAGCTGTGCCTTTCCGGATCTGCCCTCTGGAGTCACGGCAACTGCTTCTGACCAGATCACCCCGGCTCCTCCTCTGGCATAAGAAAGATAGCGTTCACTTGTACTTTCGGTCGGAAATCCTCGCTCATCCGAATCATTTCCCTCCATAGGTGCAATGGCCAGGCGATTTGCAAAAACCTTGCCATATAGAGACAAAGGCTCATACAATTTTTTGTAATCTTCGGAAAAAGGCAAAGAAATACCCAGCTTTTTTTCTTCTGTATGAATATCCTCCATCGTCTTATAATGAAATTTCTGATGTTCCATATATTTTGTTCCTTTCCGCGATCCTTTTCATTATAATGGTCTTCCTTTACCGCCCAATCACTGCATCTTGTAAAGACTCATTATACACGGTCTCAAACCACACCCTTCCTTCCGGCAAAGGCTTTCGCTCCCGGTTCTCCACAATCACCTGCCCCTGCTTAAGAGAACAGATCTGTATCAGCTCCGCTCGTTCTCCCTGATCAAGCGGAAGCTTTATACCGGCATTTTTCACCTCCTTTAGCGGGAAGTCTTCCCTGGAAATCATATAAGATCCTCTGCTTTTTCCGTCCTCCTGGATATAAGACAGCATTCCGGTCAGGTAAACCAGTTGTGTATGTAAAATGTCATAGTTGATCCAGGCATCGGCCAGTTCTCTCGGCGTTTCGGCCAGAGTCTCCTCAAAGAAACCGGCAATATAAGCCCTGCATCTCTCGATCTGTCTGCTAATGCCCTTTTCCTCCCGAATAAAAGCGGCCGACTCATCCATTTCCCTTTGATATTGTTTCCTCAGCTCCAAAGGCTTTTTCTTTCCCGGGCCGTTTTCCCTCAACCGGATTCCATCGCGAATAACCTCATCCATGTCCTCTTGGGACAGCCGGGAAAATATCTGCCACTCCATTGGAGGCTCCTGCCCGTTTCTGCTGATATACTGGGCTGCCCTCAAAGAACCTACCTGGGTTGCATTTAACGCGCTTCCGCCCGGACGGTAGACCCCAAAATTGCCGCACACCTCTCCCACCGGGAACAGGTTTTGGATATTAGACTGCCACCACCGGTCTGCATACAGCCCGCCATTGTTATGCTGAGCGCAGACCGAGATCTGCAGCCACTCTTTTTCCAGATCAATATGCCTTGCCTTATAAAGTTCATAAGCCGGACGGTTCATCTTCATCAGACGTTCAATGGGAGTGCCGAACATTACCTTAGAGTTTTCCAGATAAACCTGTGCTTCCTCTGACAGCAGGGTAAAGTCAAATTTTCCATCCTTTTGAGCTGCCTTGGGATTGCGTGTATAGTCCAGATAAACTCGTCTTCCCTTAACAACGGTTTCCTGATAAACTGCAAAATCAATGATAGACGAGCCGCCCCTTTCCAGCTTTCTGGGATCAAACGGCCATTGATAGCCTTTTAAAAATACAGCAGTCAAAAGCTCAGACGGCTCTGCAAAATAATCCTCCAAAAACTCCCGTTCTTCGCCTCCCTGGTCATTTACAGACACATAACGGGGAATGACCTGCTGATAGCTTCCGGAAAGATTCCACCGAAATTTCACGGAGGCAATCCCATATTGCCATTCTGTCACATTGGCACACTCTGCCCCACACAGAATCGCCGCGCCATGGGCGCATGTCTGACTTACCGGATACACACTGTTATGATAAATCCCTCCCGGTCCTCCTGTGGCATAGATAATATTGTTGCAGCGAAATCTTACATAGTTCCAGGATGTTCCTGTATTCTTCAGGCCAATGGCCCCATATACCCGCCGCCCGCCCTTATGTTCACAGGTCAGCAGCCGGATGATCCGGACATGATCCATGATGGAAATATTTTTATTCCTGACAGACTGTTCCAGCTTTTGCGTCATGTATTTGGATGTCAGCGGTCCGCAGGAGGTCCCTCTCATTTTCGGATCATGGTCTGTCTTATAGCCTGCATATTGGCCGTATTTGTCACAGGGAAAAGGCACTCCCAGGTTCACTAATTTGAAAAAGCATCTTGCCGACAATGCCGCCTCCACCAGAGCCGTATCTCCATTGACCGATTGTCCGTCATAAAGGGAACGTGCCATATCATACACAGAATCCGGCTCCCCGGATGCCAGAGAAAGCTTGTAGTAGGTCTGCTTGTCAGAACCAGTATTCCGGGAGGTTCCCATGTTAATGCCTTCTGTTGCCAGAATAATATCCTTTACACCCAGATCATAGAGACTGTCTGCCGCATTAAAAGCTGCTGCCCCGCTGCCGATAATCAAGGTATTGCATTGGCATTCTTCCCTGTATTGTTGTTCCCTGTTTTGTTCCAGATTTGTATTCAAACAACCCCTCCTCTAACCAAACATCGCAGGCAGCAGCATGGATATCTGCGGAATATACGTAATCACCAGCAGAATGGCAATCATGACAGCCCATATGGGCAGCATAAACCTTACCATTTTCGTCAAAGGCGTTTCCGATATGCTAGAGGACACAAACAGTGTGATCCCCACCGGCGGAGTGCTCATGCCGATTGCCAGGTTTACGGTAGTGATGATTCCGAAATGTACCGGATTCACCCCATACTGCTGTACCAGAGGAAGAAGTATGGGAACTGCCAGGATAATTGCCGGCGTTGAATCCAAAAAGGTTCCCAGAACCAGGAAAATAATGTTTACCATGATCAGCATGAGTATCTTGCTGTTAATGGAGGAGCCTAAGACAGAGGCCACCTTCATGGGAATCTGCTGATTTGTCATGAGCCACGCCAAAATATTGGTGGTTGCCACACAGAACATAATTCCCGCTGAGGTCTTTGCACTGTCTTCAAATATTTTCCCAAGATCCGAAATCTTCAATTCTTTATAAATAAAAATCCCTACCAGCAATGCATAAAATACCGCCACACAAGCTGCTTCCGTAGCCGTAAAAAATCCTCCGAAAATACCTCCCATAATGATGACAATCATCAATAACGCCCAGATTGCTTCTTTCAGGGAGACGAAAAACTCTTGAATCCCGGCTTTCTTTTCCGGCGGATAATGCCTTTTCAGCGCAATGCAGTAAACGGAAACCATCATCCCAAGTCACAGAAGAATGCCGGGAATATATCCGGCCAGAAACATTTGTCCTACCGACACATTGGCAGTGGTGGCATAAATCACCATAACCACGCTGGGCGGTATAATAATTCCCAACGGGCCGGAAACCGCAGTGATTGCACCGGCAAACTCCCCGTCATATCCCTTCTCTTTCATGGCTGGTATGGTCAGCGAGCCGATAGCAGCGCTGGCCGCCGAACCAGAACCGGAGATTGCCCCAAAAAGCATACAGGCCAGAATCGTCACCATACCCAGTCCGCCCCGGATGTGGCCGACTATGCAGGAGGCAAAGCGGATCAGCTTTTTGGAAATGCCTCCCCGATCCATCAGATTGCCTGCTAATACAAAGAAGGGAATTGCCAAAAGGGAAAATGAATCCAGCATGGTAAACATCCGCTGGGGAACTACCGCCAAATTGACTCCTGCTGCTGTCAAAAGGCCAAAAGAAGCCGCCAGTCCGATTCCATAAGCAATCGGCACTCCTAATATCAGCATAAGCAGCAATAACATAAATACCAGCGCCATAATCACTTCTCCTTTCTGCCCTTTACCATTCCCTCAGCCAAATGCAGCAGAACCAAAATCCCGTTAATCGGAAAGATCAGGTAAATGTACGTCATCCGAATCCCAAGAGCAGGACTTACCCTCGTTGTATTGGAAATCATCAGCTTATAGCCATAATAAATAATAATCAGGGAAAACACTGCTATCATAAGATAAGACAAACCGGTTGTGATTTTCTGCAAAGCTTTCGGCAGCTTAGAAACCAGAAAATCCACCCGAAAGTGACCATTCTCCGCTGCCACTAAGATCGCTCCTAACATCATGGACCAGATAAACAGATAGCGGCATGCTTCCTCTGACCATGCCAAAGGATTCTTTAAAAACACCCGGAAAAAGACCTGTAAAAATCCGACAATCGTAAATGCAATCATAGATATTACGGTTATCATGGTCTCGGTTTTTCTCAATATACTGAAAAATTTGTTCATCTGCACAATCCTTTCAAAAAAAGCCGCCGGCTTTATAACCGTTCCCGGTTATTCTGCAAATCAAGTATACTCTTGCATGTGAAAAATATTCGGCGGCTTTGGTCTGCTGTTTATCTTGCCAGAGACTGGATCTGATCGATCATATCCTGGCCTACAATCTCAGTATAGTCTTCCCATACCTTCTCGGCAGCATTCTTAAACTCTGTCTTATCGATCTCAATCACTTCCACGCCTTCTTCCTTCAGCTTTTCCACAGCATCTTCTTCCTGAGAGAACCACAGCTCTCGCTCATGCTGCATCATTTCCTTTCCTGCCTGACGGATAGCGTCCTGATATTCCTGCGGCAGTGATTCCAGATAGCTTTTACTCATAACCACCACATCCGGCGTCATAATATGTTCGGTCATGGTAATATAAGGAGCCGCCTCATAGTGTTTCTGGGAGAAGTAGAAAATAGGTGCATTTTCTGCTCCGTCTACCACGCCGGTCTGAAGGGCTGTATAAAGCTCTCCCACTGACATAGGCGTTCCGCTGCATCCAAAGGATTCACAGAGACTCATAAAGATCGGTGATTCCGGCACTCTCAGCTTCATCCCCTTTACGTCTGCCAGAGAACGAATCGGTTTGGAAGAATAGATGTTGCGGCTTCCGGCATAGAAATAAGCAATACCTACCATATCCTCTCTCCCCAGCACATCGTTGGCAAAATATTCTCCAATCTCTCCGTCAATCACGTCAAAGAACTGATCCGTGCTGGTGAACATATAAGGAAGGTCAAACACCTGGATTTCCGGACAGTATACAGACAGCCCTGTGGTCATGCTTTTTGCGATCTGTACGGTGCCCAGGCCCAATCCTTCTATCAGATCCGCCTGATTGCCCAAAGCAGAATTGACAAACACATTGACCTGCACCTTTCCCTTGGTCAGCTCCTTTACCCTGTCAGCAAACCAGTAATAGGATTGGGAATGAGGATGATCCTCAGCCAGCACATCCCCCAGATTCAGCACATACTCTGCTTCCTGGCTTTCCTCTGAAGCCTCTGTCTGAACTGTCCCTTCTGTTTCCTGTGTGGCTGTAGACGGCGTTTCCTTTGTGTCGTTTCCTCCTGAAGAACATCCTGCCAGACTGACTGCCATTGTAAGCGCCAATATCATACTCCATGTTTTTCTCATAAAACTCGCCTCCTGATTTTATTTTTTTCTGTTTAAGTAACGGTTGTTCTGCCTATTTTTCTTTCTGGCTGCGTTCCATAAATTCCAACGCATCCCTGCGCATTATATCCGGACTTACCGTTATTCCGGTCCAGATTTTAAAGGAACAGGTTCCCTGATGAGCCAGCAGATCCAGCCCGTTTACGATCCGGTGTCCCTGCTTTTCTGCCTCCAAAAGATATTCTGTTTTCAAAGGGGAATAAATAGCATCAAAGAAAATTGCCTCTTTAGCTGCTGCTTTGTAAGGGAAATGTTCCTTCAGATCTCCCTTGCCATTGAGCCCGTTGGACGTAGCGTTGACGACCACATCCGTGTCAGAAAGCTCTGGCTCCCAGCTCTCAGCATCCCAGTCCAGAAGCTTTATGTTTATCTGAGGGCACCGCTTCGTAAGACGTTTTAAAAAGTCCTCAAATCCCTTGACAAATTCTGTTTCCCACAAACGGTTTGCCACAACAATCTCCGATACCCCCTGCAGAGCCGCCTGTGTTACTACTGCCTTGGCAAAGCCCCCCATCCCCATAACAAACACCTTTCGAATGATTCTTTCCGGCTCACATTTTTCTCTGACCGCGGTCCAAAACCCCATGCTGTCTGTATTATATCCTGTCAGATACCCATCCTTGTTCTGCACACAGTTTACGGCTCCGGTAAGCAATGCCTCATCCTTCAGTTCATCTAAATATCCGCGCACAACCTCCTTCATAGGCATAGTAAATACATACCCGGCCAAATCTATACAGCGCAGGGCCTTCATCACACAGTCCGCGTTCTCTTTCCCGCATTTCATCGCCAAAAACACACAATCCAGATGAAAGCGGCAAAAGGAAGCATTCATGATGACCGGAGACATGGAATGAGAGATAGGATCTCCTAAAATAGCATAAATTTTTGTCTTGGCATTAACTAGCTGATCTTCCATAGCTGTACCTCCTTGTCTATGCCTAACATACCGGATATTCGGCTGTTAGTCAAATTTTTCTTGAAAACGGTTTCATGATGCATACACATTCCCTTATTCCAGATGTTTTAAATAAACAGGACCCTTTCTCTATTTTTTTCGAATATCCCGAACAGATTCCCGAAAAATCATTCTTCCCTTGTTGCTGATATAACTGTACGGCGCACAAGATCCGCTTTCTATCTGTCTTCTCAGGCACTCAAAAATCTGTTCTGCGTTATCCAAAAGAGAATGCCGCAAAGTAGTCAGAGCCGGATCCAGATATTTTGCCTGGGGAATATCATCAAAGCCAACAATGGACACATCATCCGGAACCTTCAGACCGTTTTTTGTAATCCCTTTATAAACACCATAAGCCATAAAATCATTAAACATAAAAATGCCTGTAGGACGATCCGGCCTTCTCATCAGCTCCCATGTCTTCTGATAAGCAATGTCATCCGAGGCCACATCCTGAATGATTGTCAGCTCCCGCCTTGCAATTCCATAATCGGCACAGGCTTTTAAGCATCCTTCCATACGCTCTTGATTATACTGCCTCTCCTTGCCGTTGACAAAGACTGCAAGCCTTCTGTGTCCGTTTTCCAACAAATGGCTCATGGCCTGACAAGCGCCGTCAACATTATCAAGATTAATACAGGGAGCATTTAAGTCAAAGTTACGGTTGACCACAACCATGGGAATACTTCCCGCATAGGGGCGGATATGTTCAATATTATCTGTAGACGCAATATAAAAAATCCCGTCCACAAACAAATACTGCAGCATTTTAAAATATTCTTTTTCTTTTTCAATATCTCCTAATGCATCGCAGAGAATGAGGGCATATCCAAATTTTGCCGCGCTGGCCTCAAAGTATTTCACAACCTCCGGATAATAAGGATTCATAATATCCGGAATAATCAGTCCAATCAGCTTGCTGCTGCCTTTCTTAAGACTTCTGGCTGCAAGATTCGGCTTATATTTTAATTCTCTGGCCGCACAGATCACCCTGTCCTTTGTCTCCTGCTCTACAAATGCTGCTCCTGAGAATACTCTTGACACGGTACTCGGAGAAACTCCTGCCATCTTTGCCACGTCACGAATGCCTGCCATCACGATCCAATCTCCTTTAATTACATTTCACAGCTATACTTCATCCTCTCAAACTGCGTCTCTTTCATGATAACATTTTCATGGCATTTTTTCTACAGGTTTTCTAATGTTCTTTTGTCTGACATTTCTCTGTTTTGCCCACAATGCTTCTTGTCAGCCATTCCTACAAACGGCGGATATGGAATCCTCCGTCTACATCAATAGAATTGCCTGTGGTATAGCAGAAATCATCAGAACAGAAAGCTCTTACTGCTTTCGCCACATCTTCCGGCAATCCCCACCGGGCAATCGGAAACAGGCCCTGTTGAATCAATCCCTCATACTTTTCTTCCACTGCGGCAGTCATATCTGTACGAATCACCCCCGGCCGTATTTCGTATACGTAAATCTTCTCAGAGGCCAGCCGGTCTGCATACAGCTTGGTAAGCATGGAAATCCCTGCCTTTGAGATACAGTATTCTCCCCGGTTGACAGAAGACACTTGGCTTGAACAGGAGGAAATATTGATAATGGTTCCCCTCTTACTGCCATAGACGGGCTGGGTGCACATCTGATTGGCTACCAACTGAGTCATAAACATATTGCCTTTGGTGTTGATGTTCATAACATAGTCATAGCTTTCTTCTGTCATATCCAGCAAATCTGCCCGAACCTTCGGCGCCACTCCGGCATTATTCACCAAAACGTGGATCTCCCCAAAATGCTCTGTCACCTCTCTGACAATTCTTCTGCGATCCTCCGTGTTTCCCACATCTCCGGAAAACCAATTGTATTTTACTGCTGCTTCCTGGAGGATTTTCGTGGATTCCGGATAAAAGTTTTCTGGCTTAGTAGCCATGATCGCCAGCTGATATCCAGCCAGCCCCAGCTCCCGTGCCACAGCAAGGCCAATCCCACGGCTCCCGCCTGTGACAAATGCTGTTTTTTTAATGGTTTCTGACGGCAAAAGCATCTCTCCTTTCTGAATTTCAGGTTTCATAAGAAACCGTTTTCATGTTATATTATATATATTATCTCATGAAAACGGTTTTGTCAAGATTTTTTTGTGCAGTTTTAATCTAAAGAATCGGGTTTAAATTTTTAATATGCCGCTCTGTTTAGGCTACTTTTTCATGTTTTTGCTGGATCCTAAGTTCAAAAATCTTCTAGCAAACAAGTCTGCAACGGATTTCAGAGCTTTTAACCCTGGTATAATACAAATGGAAATAAGCAGATAAATTATAATTATATCTATCAGCAGCCCTATTGGGTTTAAATGCATAGACATGAATGGATTTATGCCGATTTTCGTATCATAAACCGATAGGAATGACATAGGAAAGCCTGCTTGATACTCAAAATTGTTTTTTACGTCAAAAGGCAGGAAATACACCAAAACAAGCTCTGTCCACAATGCTGAATTTAATATTTTCCAATTCATATGTTTCATAATTTCTCCCATAGGAATTATCCACATTTTCTAACTATACTCACATTCTAAGAGTCTGCTCCGGAAAGGGTACATGATTTTACCGCAAAACAAGCACGTCCGTTGTCTTTTGCTTTATACAGCATATGATCCGTTTCCGTCAGGATATGGTTCATATGCTGGGGAAAAACAAATTCATATGCACCGATACTGCAGCTTATCTTTTTGTCTGGCAGCGTACCGGAGATACACTGTAAAAACTGCTCCAGCCGCCGTTCCAAATCCTGCCGCGGCAAAGGGTTCTCAATCATAACGGCAAATTCGTCTCCTCCTATTCTTCCCACCTTTCCATCCTCTCCAAATGTTTTCTGCAGATTCACCGCAATCTCTCTTAAAACCTTATCTCCCACAGAATGCCCAAAGGTGTCATTGATTTCCTTAAAATAATCTGCATCCACAAACAAAAACCAGCCTCTCTTTTTCAAATCTGCGGTGTTTGCTTTCTGTATTTTATCGCAATGATAAAAAAACATTCTTCTGCCCATAATACCAGTAAGCTCATCCAATTCTCCCCGGTATTCCTTATATGCCATATATTTATAAATAGAAACCAGCAAAATAACGGAAATGATATTCAAGGAAAAAAGCGCAATCAAAAACTGTATCTGTAAAAACAGCAGATCCGAAGCAATATTATTTGTTACTGCTATGCCATGCCGTTCCAGCATAAAAGACGCTCTCTCGGAGAAATAAACTGCCGCACAAACCGCCATACATAACATAAATAGTTCAAATGCAGCAAAAAACAGATTCATTTTTTCCGATGTGTAAGGGCTGTGAACAGACTGATCAATACACATCTTAATGTTTTGCATTACATTGCTCTGATAAAGAATCCACAGCAATTCAACTGCCATTACACAGATCGCGGCAAAGACTGCATCACCCCAGTCCCATTGCAGCGCTGAGCTGTAATGATATCCAAGACGGGGAAACAATATCCCCATTGCAGAATAAACAATCAGCGAATGGATCTTCGGAGCAATCATGGAAATCACGCCTCTCCACAGACGATGATACTTTGCCTGTCTCACCGATAGATATGCTGCTCCGATGAGGAATCCAAATAAGGCTCTTGTTCCAATACTCAGCAATATGCTGTTCAACGGAGCTTCGCTTAAAAACGGAGAAAACACAGCATCAGCGGGAAAAACATAAGAAGCAGAGGCTTTATACATACTGGCAATCCCAAAAACAGCCCCCACGGCAGCAGACTGTAACGGACTAAAAAGGCTTCCTGCCACCAGAATAGGAATGTATGCGATTGTAACAGAAATAGGCGGCAAATGAATATACCCCAGAAAAGTAAAAGACATCAAAAGTTCAGCCGCAATCAAAACACACAGAACATAACGGTCAAAACAGCAATCATCCCACAGCTTTTTTGTTGATTTTATCATAAGTCCCTCTCAGCTCACCAGGCACAGCATCTGAATATGCTGCTGTACCTTTTTCATTTAAGCAAGTATAGAACAAGTTTCATAGCAGCCAGATGTTACGATAGTTCCAATAACTATAGCTCAATTTAAGGGAAAAGTCAATCTGCTATTCATTTCTTTATCGGTTGAAAATCCCATTCCCCTGTGGTATGATTATGCTGAAAGAAACAGTCCTGCAGACTGTTTAGAGGTTAAAAGTATGGAGATTATACATAGCAGCAAGGTAATGACCGTAATTCGCCGCGGATTGAATCTGATCGATAAAAGGTTAATCGATCACGGAGCAAAAGTAATGCTTGTTGTGCAGGACATGCTGAGAGCAGATAACTGTCAGGACGCATTAACCTGGAAAAACCTAAGCATCCTGGCATTGCTTCACGATGTGGGCGCTTACCGCACAGAGGATATCAACAATCTTGTAAAATTTGAGATTGGAAATGTATGGGAGCACTCCATTTACGGATATCTGTTTTTAAGAGAATTTACTTCTCTTAAAGAATGGGCTGAGGTAGCGCTCTATCACCACGCTGACTACAGCAGCATGGCAGATCAGCCGGAATGGCTCAGGCTGAACGCCCAGATTCTTCACACCGCAGACCGGGCAGTGGTGTGGCATGATGAGGTGAAACGTTCAGAGGAAGAATTAGAAAAGCATTTTGCAAAGGGAATAGGCAGAAGCTTTTCACCAAAAGCTATTGAACTTTGGCAAAAATGTCAGAAGTTTGGAACTTTTTCCAAGTTAGATGATCCCAAATATCTGGATACATCATTGGATTCTTGTTTATTTGATGAACATGATTCCCTGGACTATCTGACCATGATGATTCACACCATTGATTTCAGAAGCCGTGTCACGGTTACCCACACAGTAGGGGTGATGGAGATCGGGTTTCGTCTGGCTCGGAAAATGGAACTTCCGGAACATGTCTGCCAGCAAATTTACTATGGAGCCATGCTGCATGATTTAGGAAAAATCGGGATTCCTGTTTCCATTCTCGAGATGCCAGGGCGCCTGTCTCCAGAGGAAATGAATATTATGCGTCAGCACGTTGTCTTAAGCGGTCAGATCCTGGATGGCTGTGTTGATGAGACGATTGCCCGGATTGCCCTGCGGCATCATGAAAAGCTGGATGGCGCTGGCTACCCTCTTGGACTTACCGGGGATGAGCTGACCTTGCCGGAACGTCTCTTGGCAGTAGCAGATATTGCCAGTGCACTATGTATGAGCCGCAGCTATAAGGAAGCGTATCCAAAGGAACGCTGTCTGGCTATTCTTTGGGATATGTGCCAGAAAGGGCAGATAGACAAAGAGATTGTATCTGTTCTGGATAGCTGTTTTGATGAAATTATGGAACAATCCAACGAGGCATGTCAGCCAGTAAGAGATGCCTATGATCGGATCAGCCGGGAATATCAGTCCCTTTTAAAAAAATATGCAGACAGAACCATTTAAAAATCTTAGATTCCCATAATGTGGACAGCTATCTTTTTCGATAACTGTCCATCCATATGATCACACCCCCTTATTTTCATCCAATCTCTTGTGACATTCCTTATCCCACAAACTGTAACCAATTAAGAAATCAAGACAAAGCCTAAAATTCAGGAAACAGCACAAAGCTTATATCTACAGCATTGTTGATGCCAGCAAAACAGAGATATAATCATGTAAAGCATACAAAATATGGAGAAGGTTAAAGTATGATCGAATACATTCCAGCCAAAACCATTGTCACCAAGACAAAGGACAGCCAATGGTTTGGAATTGACTATAACATGAATATTTACAGGGGATGCTGTCATGGCTGCATTTACTGTGACAGCCGCTCAGACTGTTACCATATCAAGGATTTTGACCAGGTAAAGGCAAAGGAAAACGCCTTGATGCTGATCCGGAATGATCTGAGGAGAAAGGTTAAAAAAGGCGTGGTGGGAACAGGATCCATGAGCGATCCCTATAATCCTTTTGAAAAAAATCTGAACCTGACCAGACACAGCTTAGAATTAATCGACGCTTTTGGCTTTGGCATTGCCATAGCAACTAAAAGCACTCTGATTTTACGGGATACAGACATTCTGGAAAGCATTAAGGAGCACTCTCCCATACTATGTAAAATAACCATTACCACCGCTGATGACAAACTGGCTGAAAAAATCGAACCAGGAGCAGCAAGCTCCTCCTTACGCTTCTCTGCCGTCTCAGACTTAAGCAGCAAAGGATTCTTTACAGGTATTCTTCTCATGCCGGTTCTCCCTTTTTTGGAGGATAATGAGGAAAATATTCTAAAAATCATAAAAGCTGCCCATGAAGCCAGAGCCAGGTTTATCTACCCTGCCTTTGGCATGACTTTAAGGGACATTCAGCGAGAATGGTACTTCAAAAACTTAGAGGCATTATTCCCCGGACAACATTTAGCAGTCCAATATGCCAAAACTTATGGAAACCAATACGAATGCAAAAGCCCCAACGCAAAAAAGCTGTGGAATCTTTTCACTAAAGAATGCCAAAAATATAATATCCTGTATCAAATGACAGATATTATCCATGCATACAAACGCGGGTATGCCAGTCCTCAGCAATTAAGCTTGTTTGATTTCTA
This sequence comes from uncultured Lachnospiraceae bacterium, assembly GCA_910586205.1. Classification (GTDB taxonomy): domain Bacteria; phylum Bacillota; class Clostridia; order Lachnospirales; family Lachnospiraceae; genus Brotaphodocola. The sequence continues at coordinate 32,886 of CAJUGD010000033.1, forward strand.
AACCATTATATTCTTTATTCTGTGATTACTGCTCACAGGCACAGGCTTACAACCATACTGCCCTGTGATTAATCATTCTGCTGATTAGTCACAGGGCAGATGGCAACTATTTTTATTTTGACATTTTTCGACATTTATGATATAATGGCAAACAGGAGGGGGGTTTAAGGGGGATTTAAGGGGGATTTAAGGGGGATTTAAGGGGGATTTAAGGGGGATTTGATTATCCCCTGCTTTCATTGCCGAATCTGCCCGTTTCCATAAACAATATACTTATAAGTAGTCAGTGCTTCCAATCCCATAGGCCCTCTTGCATGAAGCTTTTGGGTACTGATTCCAATCTCTGCACCAAATCCAAATTCTTCTCCATCCGTGAACCGGGTAGAAGCATTTACATATACTGCTGCCGCATCAATTTCATTTAAAAATCTCTGTGCATTATCATAATTCTTCGTAACAATGGCTTCTGAATGCCCGGTATTATATCGGTTAATATGAGCAATCGCTTCATCCAAGGAATCCACCAGCTTCAGCGAGAGCTTATAATCCAAATACTCCATCCCCCAATCACATTCCTCAGCCATCAAAAATCCCGGAACCATCCTGCAGGCTTCTTCGTCTGCCCGCACCTCCACATGCTGTTCTCTCATCGCCTTTTCAAGAAGCGGCAAAAACCTTTCTGTCTCAGCTCTGTTTACCACCAGGGATTCACAGGCATTGCACACCCCGATTCTTTGGGTTTTTGCATTCACAATAATATCCAATGCCATATCTAGATCCGCTCCTTTATCCACATAAATATGGCAATTCCCTGTCCCTGTCTCAATCACCGGAACCGTGCTGTTTTCTACCACTGTCCGAATCAGCCCTGCCCCGCCCCGGGGAATGAGCACATCCACATATTGATTCAGACGCATCAGCTTTTTTGTCACCTCCCGGTCAGAATCAGTTATCAGCTGAACAGAATCTTCCCACAGGTCCACACTCTTAAGAGCCTTTCGAAGTATGGAAACAATCGCCTGGTTTGATGTCAGCGCATCACTGCCTCCTTTTAGGATCACTGCATTCCCGGTTTTAAAGCAAAGCCCAAAAGCATCTGCCGTCACATTCGGACGAGCCTCATAGATTATCCCAACAACCCCCAAAGGAACCCGCTTTTTCCCAATTATCAAACCATTGGGCCTTTGCTTCATAGAAAACACTTCTCCCACCGGATCATCCAAAGAAGCCACTTGCATCAGCCCGTCAGCCATACCACGGATCCTGTCAGGATTCAGCTTCAGCCGATCTATCAATCCCTGGCTCATTCCAGACTTTGCCGCACGATCCACATCCACCTGATTGGCCGATAAAATCAGTTCTTGTCCATCCACAAGAGCCTGAGCTGCCTTACGCAGACCCTCATTTCTTCTTAGCACCCCCAACTGATTCAAATATCCTGCTGTTTTTTTAGCCCTAATCCCAATCTCCACTAAATCCATACATGCATCCTCCTTTAATTTTAATATATTCCTGCCCTTTGTCCGTGTTTGATTTTGTGAGATGATGTTCTGTCAGATGGTTCACTCCAAATAACCTCCGTTGGCGTAACAATCCCATCAACTTTCCAGTCATGCCGCTCTGCACAATCCAGCTTACGAACCTGAAAGGGATAAGCCACCCCAATGCGCACATGTCCCGGCTCCCGGCAGAAAAAACGATCATAATACCCACCGCCATATCCAACCCTTACTCCCTCCCGCGAAAAGGCCAGACCTGGTGTAATAACCGGCCCGCTTATCCCCAAAGCAGGGCTGCAGCCCTCTCCTGGCTCTAAAATCCCATAACTGCCAGAAATCAGTTCTTCAAAGTTATCCACAATATAAAAGAACACCTCTTTTCCCTCCACCTTCGGCAAAGCGACCCGGATCTGTTTTATCCACAATCGTCGGATCAGCTCATAGGTATCCACTTCTCCGTCTATAGAAGCATAGGCATAAACCAGCTCTGCCTGATTTATCTCAGGCAGAGCCAGCAACTTTTCCAGGATTTTTTCATCCATCTCTCTTTTATTCTCTTTTTCCAATTCCTTTCTCTGGTACCGGATCTCTTTTCGAATCAATTTCTTATGACTGCTCATTGCCAATCCCGCCATACTTTTTCCCCAAATCTGTTATGCTTCCATCTTCCTCCTGAACAGAAATGCTGTTTAAGTTTGCCCTCATATTTTGGCGGATTGCTTCAATATAAGCCTTGCGCAAGGCCGCCTGCTCTGCTTTCTCCTCCTCAGTCAGCCCCGTTGACTGGGACTTATGATACAATGCATTAATTCGGTCAATCATGCTCTGATCCATATCTTCCTCCATTCTGTACAGTTCTGCAGCCACTGCAAATCCCTGCATCATTTAATATTCATAACAAATATAATCCATCAAATCAAAATCCAAATTAGGATGTGCCATAAAAAGTGTCCCCTTTTGTTTTCCTTCCATAATCTCATGAATCACCTCAACATTATCCCCATTGGCAATCACCATATCAGAGCCACTGTCCGTCGCAATCCGGGCTGCAGCCAGCTTTGCTGACATCCCTCCGGTTCCCACATCGCTTCCTGACGTAGCCTTTCCCATCTGCAGAAGCTGAGGGGTAATTTCCTCCACCAATTCAACAAACCTGGCATCTGGATTTTTCCTGGGATCATCCGAATAGAGCCCGTCAATATCAGAAAGCAGGATCAGCAGATCCGCCCCGATTAATGCTGCCACAATCGCAGAAAGCCGGTCATTATCCCCAAATTGGATCTCATGGGTTGAAACGGTGTCATTTTCATTGACAATGGGAATCACGCCTAAGTTCATCAGCTCATCAAAAGTGTTTTGAGCATTATATCGGGAAATGTCATTGATCATAGTATTTTTGGTCAGAAGCACCTGGGCTGTTACATGATTATATTCTGAAAAGAGCTTTTGGTAAACCATCATCAGCCTGGCCTGTCCCACGGCTGCATATGCCTGCTTTTCAGATATGCTGACCGGACGGGCCTGGCTGCCGAGAGCCTGCCTTCCTGCCGCAATAGCCCCGGAAGAAACCAGGATCACATCCCTCCCCTCCCCTCGCAAGTCACAGAGAATCCGAACCAGCTTTTCTATTTTCAAAAGATTCAGCTTACCTGTTTCTAAGTGGGTCAGAGAGGAAGAACCGATTTTAATTACAATCCGTTTTTTATTTTTTAGTTTTTCTCGTATCTTTATGCACATAATGGATTATCTTTCCTTTTTTCTATGATGATAAAGGCAGGTATTTTTTCGCCACAGCCTCTGCAGCCCGGATGCCGTCCATCGCAGCAGAAGTGATTCCGCCTGCATAGCCTGCTCCTTCTCCGCAGGGATATAACCCCTTTACAGAGCTCTGAAGCCCTTCGTCACGCCAGATACGTACCGGAGAGGAGGTTCGGCTTTCAACCCCTGCAAAAAGGGCGTCTTCACGGTCAAATCCCTTAATAATTCCTCCAAAGCCGTCCATTCCCTCTGACAATGCCTGACAGAGTGCCGTAGGGAGAACTGCCCGAAGATTGCCAAAAGACCAAAGCCCTTTTATCTGAGGCTCTACTTCTCCAATGACAGAAGATATCTGCCCCTTTTTAAAGTCACCGTAAAGCTGCACCGGAATCCTGCCGTTTCCGGCCTGGAAAGCCAGCTCCTCAATCTGTCTCTGGAAATCCACCCCTGCCAGCACATGGGAACCGGGAAAATCCTCTGGCGTCACGGTTACAATCAAAGCGCTGTTGGCGTTTCTGCCGCTCCGGTCATGATAGCTCATGCCGTTTACCGCAAGCCTTCCCTCCTCTGACGACGCATTGACCACATAACCTCCAGGACACATGCAAAAGGAATATACACCGCGCCCGTTTGATGCTTTCCAGGTAAGCTTATAGTCTGCGGCTCCCAATCCGTCAAAATGGGTTCTTCCATACTGGGACAGGTTAATCATATCCTGTGGATGCTGAATCCGCAGGCCAACGGCAAAAGCCTTCGGAGACATAGAAACCCTGCAATCTTTCAGCATGGAAAAGGTATCCCGTGCACTGTGTCCCACAGCCAGAATCACTGCTTCCGCGAAAATCCGCTCCCCGTGCTCTGTGACCACTCCTTTTATCACAGACGGTTTCTTTTTCTTCTGAATACTTTCTCTTTCGTCCTCATCAAAAATCAGCCCTGTAACCTGGCATCCAAACCGGACCTCCCCGCCCAACCGGATAATCTCCTTTCGAATCGATGTGACAATCCTGCCAAGCACATCGGTTCCAATGTGAGGCTTATTTTGATACAGGATTTTCTCATCAGCGCCGAATTCCCGGAATATTTCCAGCACAAGCCGGTTTAGTCCTCCTGGATCTTTCACTAACGTATTCAGTTTTCCATCCGAAAAGGTTCCGGCCCCTCCCTCTCCAAACTGCACGTTGGAACGGAGATCCAGCTTTCCTGTCTCCCAAAAATGATCTACGGCTTTTTTTCGTCTGTCTACCTCCATGCCTCTTTCCAAAAGCAAAGGACAATATCCATGGCGGGCCAGCATTAACCCGCAGAAAAGCCCTGCAGGCCCTGTCCCTACAATCACAGGACGATGAAAAAGACGATGATTTCCCGGCTTTACAAACAAATAAGGTTCTTCCCTGTGCAGCGCCACCTGGGTTTTACCTATCCTGCGTACCAGCCCCTTCTCCCTTTCCGGAGAAACAAGCTGTATATCTACCGTGTAAACGTAAAAGAGCTCCGGCTTTTTCCGCGCATCCAAAGACTGCCGCCAGATATCTAAGGATGCAATATCATTTGGACTGACCCGAAGCGTTCTGGCCGCTTTTTCCAAAAGTTCCTCTCTGCTGTGTCCCACCTGCAGCTTTAACTGGGTTATTCGAATCATAACATGCCTCCTGCTGTTACTGTTTCAGCTAAAACAAGCAAAATGTCTGTTGAAAAATCGTTCACATAATCGTAAGAAGATTCATTTGTCCTATTTTCCACCTTACCTTTTCATTTTTCAAAAAATAACATCTTAAAATGTCTTCATACGCTTCTGATTTTAAATTGCACTTTCTTCATTATCATATAAGTTCACAGTTTATTTCACTTTATTTTCTGAATAGTATCAATATTTCCACAATAAAACATCAAAAGCAACACCTATTGAAAGCCCAAACTCCTTATCCATAAAATCTTCTATATCATGAAATCTATCTCTAATATTTTTCATTTCTGTCTTTGTTTCTGCTTCTGATATATTTCTCTGGCGCATTAACAAATCCAGCATCTTATCCATATTTTTTCCTTTTTCATCCTAGTATAATAATGGTGTAGTCAAGAATGACTACTAAGTTAATAGTTACAAAGTCCAATCTAATAAATCTATATAGATATAACGGAAGGAGGATTTCCCCCTCCATCAGAAGTTATAAGATAACATTATTTACCTTGTCTGAGGTTTCCTTAATGCACTAGACAAAATATAGAGGTATAATCACTGAAGGCAGGATCATTGACGTTTCCTCCTAGTATAAACTGCTAAGTGGATTTTTGTTGTCAAAGTACAGTGGAACATTATCCCTGAAAGTCATTACGATTGAATAATATTTTATCAGATATGAAATGTTCTGAACAGGTACGGATTATTTCCTACTTACCCTTTTCTTTTATTCTATCAGAAAAGAGGCGAGTTCACAATTTATTTACTCATGCGTTTGTCGTGACAAAAAGCAATCGTCATTCCGTAAACGATTGCCCTTTAAATGCAATTATATTATTTTAATTGAAAATCTGTCATAAATCCCTACTGGAATCTCCTCTTTAAAAGCATACTCTTCCATAGTGTCATGCTCAAAATTATATACTGTAGTCTGTTGTTTTTTCTGATCCACTATCCAGTATTCTTTCACTCCAGCCGAACGATATTTAAACAATTTAATCATATAATCCATTCTGCGGCTGCTCTCTGACACAATCTCAATAATCCAATCCGGTGCTCCATAGCATCCTTTTTCATCCAGTTTAGAAGGATCGCAAATGACACTAATATCCGGCTCTACATAATTAACATCATCTTCATTTAAAAATACAGCAAATGGAGCGGCATAGACCTCGCAATCGCCATTCTTGCTGTCAATATAGTTAGCTATCGCCTGATGTAATTTCCAGCTAATTTTTTGATGGGTTCTCCCTGGTGGTGCCATATCATAAATCTGCCCATCAATCAGTTCCGCTCTTTCTCCATCTGGCAAGGCATATATGTCATCAATTGTATAAGTGCTTTTCCTTAATGATTCCATTTCCCTCCACCTCCTTCTGACCATAGTATAAACCATTTCTTTTATAAATACAATAGAAAAGAGGGTTTTGACCCTCTTTTCTATTGTATCTGCATCTAAGCTATAAGATTAATTTTTATATTTCATCTCAATGCAATCTCTGTAGCTTTCTATAACCTGATTAATATGGCTTATCTTTTCGGAAACGCAAGTATTTAAATTTGTTATTTTCCTAAAATCGTTTCTTATTTTTTTCAGGCTATCATTCATATCTTGATTTTCATAAAAAAATCTTCTACAATCATTTATATAAGTAACAAGGCAATTTAATAATTCCTTTTCCCAAAATGCATTGATTACTGAACCATTTTTTAATACTAAACGCCTCAGCCTTAAAAATGCATAATAATATTTATTATCAGACATATACTTATGATATCGCTCAATTTCTTTGTAAATAAATTCTATATCTTTATTTTCTGGTTTTAAAAATTGTGCTTTTATATCGTTCATTGTCCAAAAGAATCCATTATTTAAAGGGTTAATCATTGTTTCTGTGACTAAAGCTATTCTTATGATTGCAATTGTCTTCACAATATTTTTAACTTCAATTCTCTTTAGACTCTTAATAAGAGAATTGAAATATTCTATGAAGTCTAATTCCAATATCAATATACTTACCAAATCAGCAAAACTTTCCTTAATAATCGAATCCAATGCCTCAATCATTATATAAATGTTGATTGCATCTGTTTTGCCTTCATCACTGCCAACAGTATTCATATATATCTTAAACAAATATTGATTAAGGGCATCGTAAAAATTTTCTCTATCTTTTTGAAGATTAGCATAGTCATAATTATGAGAATCTTTGTAGTTTACATTAAAATAATCTTCAAAAATTGTACCAAAAATTCTATTCTTTCCATTTATACAATCTTCCAGAAAATATCCCAACCCATTAGATATAATTGCCTTTAAATTTTCTGTATGAAGAATCGTATCATATTTAAGAAATTCCGAATTTTCACATTCACTAATTTTCCTCTCTAATTCAATATAGCCCGATACTTCTTCTATCAGTGCATTAATAAAATCATCTAGTGTTCCATCTGGACAGAAAATGGAGTTGTGAGCGGTCTGGTACGTGCCAGTGCTAGGCAAAATTTCGACGGCGATGTGGGCCATCGACTAGAAATTTTAACGACGCAATGGTGCGTGACAGACCGTTCACGACTTCGATTTCTGTCCGGATGGAACACTAGCCCATCTATTGTAAAAAATTTTGACATCCCATAATCAAGATATGTATGCAATCCAACCAACCTTATCAGGGATTCTTTTAATACTTCGTATCGCCTTTCCCTCATTCTTAGTTTGCTGCCAACAAAATGCCCAATTTCATGACTCAAAACAATCATTAAATACTTAGGATCAAACGTCTGCCTTTCTGGTATTTCTACTAGCAATAAACGGTTTCTATCCATTGATGAATGAAAAACTTGAGTCACCACAACCCTTTCATTCATCCCTGGATACAGCATGAACTCGTAATCATGCTGTAATTGAAATTTTTCATCCCTAAGCCCAAATTTTTCATTCAAATATGTTTTTACCCTGAATCCGTGAAACTGGTTGTTTTATGAGTCCAATCCCAAATCGGATTGGCT
>CAJUGD010000034.1 GCA_910586205.1 uncultured Lachnospiraceae bacterium
TAGAGCAGAGGACTGAAAATCCTCGTGTCACTGGTTCGATTCCGGTCCAAGGCATATGGGCGTGTAGCTCAGGCGGTAGAGCACTTGACTTTTAATCAAGTTGTCCGGGGTTCGAATCCCCGCACGCTCAGGAAATGTCGGTCTTCCTTAAAAGATAGGAGATCGGCTTTTTTATATAGTAAATTTTTAATTTAGTAATTTATAAGATAAAGATCGGATAAAAATAAATTTTTATCTGGTCTTTTTTGTTTTAATAATATAATATTCATCTGCCTGAATAGATAATTAATGAAATATTGGAAAATTTTGGTATTCTTATATATACAGGATAATATATAGTCCTGTTATATTTCCAATATAGAATAAACTTATAGAGAAAGGGTGGATGGTTATGAATATACGTGAGGCAACCAGCTTCAGGATTGCCGAATTATGCCGACAGAAAAATTTAAGTGGTTACTCTGTAAGTTATAGAGCAGGAATGCCGTCATCAACATATAAGAGTATTATTAATGGCAAAAGTAAAAATCCAGGTATTGTTAATATTAATAAGATTGCAGACGGATTAGGTGTTACAATTCGGGAATTCTATGATTCGGAGTTGTTTGATGAATTGGAACCGGATGATTAATAAAAACAGGGGATATTCACAAAATATCCTCTGTTTTTATATTAGAATGATACGTTCAGTGGACAAAGGATATTTTATTGTTAATAATGTATAATATATCATAAACAGGAGAAAGATTTTTTTTTGTGTAATTTAAAAATATATATTGACAATTATTTAACAAGGAAGTATAATGCAATCATAGCAAGATTGTTAAAAAAATATCGATAACAAATATCGATATAATGATGTCAGAAAAATGTGGAGGAGAGAGTAATGGCAAAGAAAGAACAGAATGTTCCTGCAGTCGTTGACAGTGTTGAAGCATTAGAAGCAAAAATGCAGGCAATGAGGGAAGCGCAGAAGATATTTGCAAACTTTACTCAGGAACAGGTAGATAAGATTTTTTATGAGGCTGCTTCTGCCGCTAATAAGCTGAGAATTCCGCTGGCTAAGATGGCAGTAAAGGAAACAGGCATGGGTGTTGTTGAGGATAAAGTAATCAAGAACAATTATGCCGCAGAGTATATTTACAATGCTTTTAAGGATACCAAAACATGTGGAGTAGTAGAAGAAGACAAGGCATTTGGTATTAAAAAGCTGGCTGAACCGATTGGATTAGTGGCAGCGGTTATTCCGACGACAAATCCTACATCTACTGCAATTTTTAAATGTTTAATCTGTCTGAAGACAAGAAATGCGATTATTATTTCTCCCCATCCACGGGCTAAGAATTGTACAATTGAAGCTGCAAGAGTTGTTTTGGAGGCAGCCGTTAAGGCTGGAGCTCCGGAAGGAATTATCGGTTGGATAGATGTTCCGTCTCTGGATATGACCAATCTGGTAATGAAGGAAGCAGATATTATTCTGGCCACTGGAGGTCCAGGAATGGTGCGTGCTGCTTATTCTTCTGGCAAGCCGGCTTTGGGTGTTGGCGCTGGTAATACGCCGGTAATTATTGATGATACGGCTGACATTAAGATGGCAGTCAGCTCCATCATTCATTCTAAGACTTTTGATAACGGTATGATCTGTGCTTCTGAACAGTCAGTAACTGTTCTTGCTTCTATTTATGATGAAGTGAAAAAAGAGTTTGAATATCGGGGATGTTATTTCTTAAAGCCGGATGAGATTGAAAAGGTAAGAAAAACTATACTGATTAATGGATCTTTAAATGCAAAGATTGTAGGACAGACTGCTCATACGATTGCAAAGCTGGCTGGTGTAGATGTGCCGAAGGATACAAAGATTATTATCGGTGAAGTAGAGTCTGTTGATATTCGTGAAGAATTTGCTCATGAAAAGCTGTCTCCTGTTTTGGCTATGTATAAGGCTGAGACCTTTGATGAGGCTTTGGCAAAGGCTGAGAGACTGGTAGCAGACGGTGGTTATGGACATACAGCTTCTTTGTATATTAATGTAAATGAACATGAAAAAATCTTAAAGCATGCTGAAGCTATGAAGACATGCCGTATTTTGACAAATACTCCATCTTCTCATGGTGGTATCGGTGATCTTTACAACTTTAAGCTGGCTCCGTCTCTGACTTTAGGCTGCGGATCCTGGGGAGGAAACTCCGTATCTGAAAATGTAGGTGTAAAGCATTTGCTGAATTTCAAAACTGTGGCGGAGAGGAGAGAGAATATGCTGTGGTTCCGTGCGCCTGAGAAAGTATACTTTAAGAAAGGCTGTATGCCAGTGGCATTGAATGAGCTGAAAGAGGTAATGGGAAAGAAGAGGGCATTTATTGTTACAGATTCTTTCTTGTATATGAATGGATATACAAAGCCGATTACAGATAAGCTGGATGAGCTGGGAATTGTATATCAGTGCTTTTCCAATGTACAGCCGGATCCTACCCTTGCAAATGCACAAGAAGGTGCTAAAGCTATGGCTGCTTTCCAGCCTGATGTAATTATTGCTTTGGGCGGCGGTTCTGCTATGGATGCAGGAAAAATTATGTGGGTGATGTATGAACATCCGGAAGTAGATTTCCAGGATATGGCTATGCGCTTTATTGATATTCGGAAGCGTGTATATACATTCCCTAAGATGGGCGAAAAGGCTTATTTTGTGGCAATACCTACATCCTCTGGTACTGGTTCTGAGGTGACTCCCTTTGCAGTTATTACAGATCAAGAGACAGGAGTAAAATATCCTTTAGCTGATTATCAGCTTTTGCCCAATATGGCGATTGTGGATACAGATAATATGATGAGCCAGCCGAAAGGTTTGACCAGCGCTTCAGGTGTAGATGTATTGACCCATGCTTTGGAAGCTTATGCTTCTGTGATGGCTACGGATTATACAGATGGTTTGGCATTAAAGGCAATGAAGAGTGTATTTGAATATCTGCCGATATGCTATAATGATGGGTCTAACGTTGAGGCTCGTTCTAAGATGGCAGATGCTTCTTGTCTGGCTGGTATGGCTTTTGCTAATGCTTTCCTGGGCGTATGTCATTCTATGGCTCATAAGCTGGGAGCATTCCATCATCTGCCTCATGGTATTGCTAATGCACTTTTGATTTCTTTGGTTGTGGAGTTTAATGCTGAGGAGTGTCCGCGGAAGATGGGAACCTTCTCTCAGTATCAGTATCCTCATACCCGTGCCAGATACGCAGAATGTGCCCGGTTTGTGGGAATCCAGGCAGATAATGATGAAGATGCTGTAAAGAAGCTGATTGAGAAGATCGAAGAACTGAAAGCAGCCGTAGGAGTAAAGAAAACTATTGCAGAGTATGGTGTGGATGAGAAATACTTCCTGGATACTTTGGATAATATGGTGGAGCAGGCATTTGATGATCAGTGTACAGGAGCTAATCCGCGTTATCCGCTGATGAGTGAGATTAGAGAAATGTATCTGCGCGCTTATTATGGGAAATAAAAAAATAAGATTATAGTAAACCTGACATCCCTCTTAAATCTAAAACAGATTTAAGGGGGATTTTATTTTTATTTAAAATAGGGATGGACAGAAATACTTTAGTATGCTAATATAGTAGCGTGCCGAAGAAAGCTACCATAAAGCTTTTTCGGCTGTATTTCTGATATTGATGAAAGAGGAGGATAATGAATTATGAGAAAAATAGGTAATATGTTATTAATGGGAGTAATGGTAATGTCATTAACTGGATGCGGCGGACAAAGTACAGAGAATACGACAACAGCAGAGACTACGGCACAAAGCACAGAAAGTACATCAGAAACAGAACTTTCAGAAGATAGTAAGGAATCAGAGAGCGATCAGGAGAAACAAAGCGAAACGGAAGATGACAAGGAAAAGAAAGATGAAGCTTCTGGGGAAAACGGTACTTTTACAGTTGGATTTGATCAGAATTTTCCGCCTATGGGATTTGTAGGAGATGATGGGGAATATACGGGATTTGATTTGGATCTTGCTAAAGAGGTGGCAAACCGTCTTGGAATGAAGTTTGTACCACAGCCGATTTCTTGGGATGCCAAGGATATGGAGTTAGATTCCGGAACCGTTGATTGTATTTGGAATGGATTTACCATGAATGGCCGCGAAGATGATTATACATGGAGTGAGCCTTATATGAATAACAGCCAGGTGTTTGTAGTGGCAGCAGATTCGGGAATAAACGGCTTTGGGGATCTTGCAGGTAAGATTGTGGAAGTTCAGGCAGATTCTTCGGCAGAGGCAGCTTTAAAGGATAATACAGAGCTGACAAAGACCTTTGGAGCACTGCAGACTACGCCGGATTATAATACGGCTTTTATGGATTTAGAAATGGGGGCAGTGGATGCTATTGCTATGGATGTAATTGTGGCTGGATATCAGATTGAGCAGAGAGCTGACGGAGATTCGTATGTGATTTTGGAGGAAACGCTTGCTTCTGAGGAGTATGGTGTTGGATTTAAGAAGGGAAATGAGGAATTAAGAGATAAAGTGCAGGCTGCTTTGGAGGAAATGGCTGAAGACGGAACATTAAAGGAGATTTCAGACAAGTGGTTTGGACGGGATGTTACTACGATTGGAAATGAAGTATTTGGAAAGATTGGTCTATAAAGAGTAAATAGTAAGGAGCAGGGAAAATGTCAGTCAGCATGATGGTGTCACAGTTAGTAGGCGGAATGTTTGTCAGTATCCAGATTTTTGTGGTAACTCTGATTTTTTCCCTGCCTCTTGGCATGATTGTGGCGTTTGGAAGAATGTCAAATAATCCTTTGCTGAAAGGAATCGTGAAGGTGTATATTTCCGTTATGCGGGGAACGCCTTTGATGCTTCAGTTAATGGTGGTATATTTTGGGCCTTATTATTTGTTTGGAATTAAGATTACCAACAGTTATCGGCTTTGGGCAGCATTGATTGGCTTTGTGATTAATTATGCAGCTTATTTTGCTGAGATTTATAGGAGCGGGATTCAGTCTATGCCAGTGGGACAATACGAGGCAGCAAAGCTTTTAGGATATGGAAAGGTGCAGACCTTTTTTAAGATTATTTTGCCTCAAGTGATGAAAAGGATTCTTCCTTCAGTGACCAATGAAGTAATTACCTTAGTGAAAGATACTTCTCTTGCGTTTACGATCAGTGTTTTGGAAATGTTTGCCATTGCCAAGGCACTGGCGTCTTCTCAGACTAGTTTGATTCCTTTTGCAGCGGCCGGGGTTTTTTATTATGTGTTTAATCTGGTGGTAGCGGTTGGAATGGAGTATGCGGAGAAGAAAATGGCTTATTATCAGTAGATAAAAGGAATAGCAATGAAGGGTGGGTATTGTTATGAAACTGTTGGAGATGAAGCATGTGGAGAAGTCCTTTCATGGTATTTCCGTGATTAAGGATATTTCATTATCTGTTGGAGAGGGAGAGATTGTTTCTATTATTGGCCCATCAGGTTCAGGAAAGTCTACACTTCTGCGTTGTGCAACTATGCTGGAGACTATGGATCGCGGTGAACTTATCTATATGGGGGAAAAAGCTGCCTGGAATGATGAAACGAGAAAAATGACTTATGTTCCCAAAAAGGATCTGAAACGAATCCAAGAGAATTATGGTTTAGTGTTTCAGAACTTTAATCTGTTTCCCCATTTTTCTGTAATAAAGAATATTATAGATGCCCCTATTTCTGTGCAAAAGAGAGATAAGAATGAGGTGTACCGGACAGGGAAAGAGCTGCTGAAAAAAATGGGACTTGAGGATAAGGAGAATGCTTATCCTTGTCAGCTTTCCGGTGGCCAATGCCAAAGGGTGGCCATTGCCCGGGCATTGGCTCTAAATCCAAAGATATTGTTTTTTGACGAGCCTACATCAGCTTTGGATCCAGAGCTGACAGGAGAGGTATTGAAAGTGATTAAGTCTCTTGCAGATTTGGATATTTCTATGGTGATTGTGACCCATGAGATGGCTTTTGCAAAGGATATATCGGATCGGGTAATCTTTATGGCAGATGGGGTGATTGTGGAGGAGGGAACGCCGGAGATGGTATTTGCCTCGGATAATGAGAGAACCAGGAGTTTTTTGGGAAGGTATGGAGAAATGTTAAAGTAAACCAGGACAGATTATGGATATGTATAAATTTTTTATGAGGATCATTTGGGAAATATGACTCAAAGCAAATAGAAAACAGCTTATATCTGATATTATTTTTAAAATAATGGCAGGATATAAGCTGTTTTTATCGAATATTACATTCTAGTTTATAAAGAAGCTGCTTGAGATATTGAAGATCTTCTGATGAAAGGCCGGACTGAAAAATTTCCTCAAATCGGTAAAGACGATCTTTCATACGTTTTTGTGCTTCGATTCCTTTTTCTGTGATAATCAGCTTTTTCATTCGGGCATCATCGGGCGAAGAAATGCGCTGAATGTAACCGTTTTTTTCCATGAGCTGCAGCATATGGCTGGCAGTGGAGCGTCGGATGGAAAATTTTTTTTCGATGTCTCTCTGAAAAATGTCTTGATTATGATTTTTGGTAAGGTAGTCTAAAACCCAGCTTTGGTGAGCAGTCAGAGTCTCCTCCTCGTCTGAAACCATTTGGTTGATTTTGCGGCTGATAAGGTTGGACAGAGTGCGGATCTGAAAACCAATATGGTCTGTAGGCATGGGTTTATATCCTTTCATTAAGAATAAATGTAAATATGCTGGAATTTTATCATTGGTCGAAAGTTTTGTCAATAAAAATGGTCCTGGTCTGTTTTAACAAAAAATGAGTGCATTTTATAAACGTATTTGTTAAAATAAAAAAGAGAGATAAAGAAATATAAAAAAATAAAAATGGCAGAGGAGGAATATTATGATGGATGATCCGGTGCAATGTTACCGTATCAGTTCTAATTTCCGAATGTTGGGAAGTCTTCCCATTGAAGATGTGGAGCTTTATCTGACAGTCTGTGGTACAGAGCGTTGTACATCAGATAAATTTTATGGTCCTATTGTGAGGAGGGATTACCATGTTCATTTTGTCTTGTCAGGCAAGGGAATACTGGAGATGGATGGAAAGATATATCATCCTCACAGGGGACAGATATTTGTAACAATGCCTGGAGTGAATCTTTTTTATTATTCAGATCCAGAGGATCCCTGGCACTATGCATGGGTTTCTTTTAATGGGTCAAAGGCATCTCTTTATTTAGAAAAGGCAGGGATCACGGCAGATCATCCTGTGCGGGATTCTTATTTGGACCCAGAAAAATTTTTGACAATCATTGAGGAGATTCTTAACCATCATGAAGTTACAGTATCCAATGAATTGACCAGAACAGCGCTTTTGTATCAGATTCTTGCTTTATTGGTAAATTCTCAGAATCAGAATCTTGAGAGACAGAATAAGCCGCTTCCACATGATTATTCTCCAGATATTTATGTGGATAATGCTCTTGATTATATTCATAATCATTATGCTCATGCAAGAGTTAGTGATATTGCTTCTTATATTGGAATTACCAGGTCTTATTTAACACATATTTTTAAACAGAGGATGGATATTTCCCCTCAGGAATATTTGCTGAGTTATAGGTTAGAGCAGGGAAGCAGGCTTCTTCGGACAACCAAAATGTCTGTTCAGGAGATTGCGGAATCTATTGGATATGAGAATCCTCTTACATTTTCTAAAATGTTTAAAAATGCCTATGGGGTTAGCCCAAAATATTACAGAATGAAGGTGTTGGAGAAAAAAGAGGATTAAAAGGAGAAATAGCAGGGAAAATAATAATACCACAATACAAAATAGAGGATTATGATATATAGTATTGTGGCATTATTATTTAATGTTTTTGTGTTTTTTAAGTGTTTAGTAAGTTTTATTTATTCTTCTGCCATTTTTTCGTTCATAAATGCAGCAATCTCTTTACAAGCTTCCTCCATGGTGATTTCGGCAGTGTATGCCCGGACCATTACCTGCTGAGAATAGTCTTCCCAAATTTTGGTGTTGGCGGTATAGGGACGGATGACCATGTCTTTTGTCATATCCAAATATGCCTGCAGGTTAAAGTCAGGAGCACAGTCTGTCCATTTATCAGAGGTTCCCATATAAGCGGACATGGTGACACCGGTTTCAGCTTGTTTTCTCTGTGCATCTTCACTTCCTAAATATTCCAGAAGCTTCCAGGCATTTTCTGTATTGGAACCTTCTGCGGAGGCAGCCCAACCCAGGCCGTTATAGATGGATTTTCTAGTGCCGTCATTTGCCATGGGAAGTACAGCTACATCGGCATTAGCTGCAATATATTCATTTTCGGAAAATGCTTTGACCATCCAGGATCCTTGCAGGGTCATAGCAGAACGGCCGGAACTAAAAAGGACATCAGTAGTATTTTCTCCCATCATCTGCTGGGTAGGCATGCAGACAGTTACCAGATTGTCATACCACCAGTTCATAGCGGCGATGGTCTCTGGTGCGTCCCAGCCGGATGCAGACTTATCTTCATTAAGAATATAGCCGCCCATATCATAGATCATGCTATAGTATCCATCCTGGTTGTAGGCGGCAGGAGAGGCAAAGCCGTATTGATTGTTGTCTTTGTCTGTCAGCTTGGCAGCGGCTTCTGCGAAAGTGTCCCAAGTCCAGGTTTCATCCGGATAGGAGATACCGGCTTCATCAAACATGGTTTTGTTGTACCAAAGGGCAATGGTATCATAATCTTTAGGGATGGCATAGGTTTTTCCATCATATTGATATAAGCCCAGAATGTCTTGATAATAATTATTGGGATCAATAGTATCACTCTGAGTTATCCGGTCAGTCAGATCGAGAAGCATGTCATTGCGCATAAACCGCTGGCTGTAGGTGGAGTGCATCCAGAATACATCTGGCAGGGTTCCTCCTTGAGCGCCTGCTTCCAGAAGGGTCCAGTACTGATCCCATGGAACTACCTGAATGTCTACAGCAATACCGGTTTCTTTGGTGAAATCTTCCATAATAGATTTTAGCCCTGGAAGCTGGTTGTTGTCCCAAATAGATACTGAAAGAGCATTATTATCTGTGTTAGCTGCGTTACCGGTATTTTCTGAGCTTTTTCCGCAGGCAGTCAGGGAAGTGCACAAAGCAGCAGCTAAGATTGTGGATAGTATCCGATTTTTTTCATTGTTACGTCCTCCTTGTTTTTAGGCAATGGCCCCTCACATATGTTTGGCGGCAGATTGTATGAATGCTTGTTGTTTTCTTATAAGTGGATTTTATCATAGAGGAGAAAAGAAAAACATAATCGGATGTGCTGTAGATATAGAGTAAAAGGCTTTTTGCAGACATGTATCAGGCCAGGAAATTTATATTGGACTCCTGGCCTGAAATATTTTTATAATAAGGGAAGGTTTATTTTGAATTAATTCATGAAAACTCTAAAATAGAGTATTGTATTAATTAAATAAAGTACATCCGATCTCCTTAAAATACTGAATTTTTGCTTCAATATTTTCTTTCTTTACATCAAAAGCTTCTGCAAGACAACTTGTACAGTAATAAATGGCAGTGCCGCGGTTGATGAGCTTTTTTGTGATGGCAATCTCATCAGGAACCAGCAATTTACCGCATTTTTTACAATAATGGGAAGTTTGATCTTGTGTTTTTTGCAGTGGATTTGGCATGGGTTTTATATCCTTTTATTGTTTTGCCAATCGGCAGCGGAACAGGCGGCAGTCATGGCCAGGGACAGAAATAACATGATAATCTCGTTTTATCCCAATGTGTTCACCGGTGAATATATCGGTCATATCAAAGCCATAGCCTGATGCGTATGGCAAACCTACATCTGCAAAAATGCAATGCATTTCTTGTTCTTCCTCATGAAGATTATAATAGGCAATAGCAAATTCCTGGTTGGAAAGATGTTTGATAAAGGTAAGAAGTTTATCTTTTACCATGCGGAGAGGTTCTACTGCTTCATTGGTATTTTCCTCTGGCACCATAACACTTCTTTTTCCTACCAGGTAAGGAGGACGACATTCCGGGTCCTGATTGATGGCAATCAGCTCTTTATTTAAGAGAAGATCTTCCATCTGAGGCGGCATATTCCGAATATCAGAGCCCATGATTAGGGGAGTCCCTGCGAGACACCACAGGGAGAACTGCATCCTGTATTCACTGTCTGTACATGGTTTTCCGATAGCAACGTTTCCTTGATTGTACATGCCCACAGTCAGCATGTCCATGTCATTGAAGCAATAGGGGCCTGACTGGCACAGGTGTTCTAATTGGGACTGGAAAATACCCATAAAGGAGCGGAAGTTGTCAAAAATATCGCCGGTAGAGCGGTAGGTATGGGCACCGATGGAGCGCATCCAGCTCCAGGAATTTTCAGAACCCCAATTACAGGCAGCAAAGAGAATATTTTTTCCGGTTGCCTTTAAAGCCATACTCATGGTCTGGTAGCGGTTGATACAGTCGGCATTTTTGGGAAAATTGCAGTAATCGTATTTCAGGTAATCAATTCCCCACTCAGCGAACAGGGCAGCATCCTGAAATTCGTGGTCATAACTGGATGGATAGCCTGCACAGGTCAGAATACCGGCACAGGAGTACATGCCGAATTTTAATCCTTTACTGTGTACATAATCAGCCAGAGATTTCATTCCGTTTGGAAATTTCTCTGGATCAGGAACCAGATTTCCGATGTTATCTCTTTCTTTTAAAGACCAGCAGTCATCAATGATCAGGTATTCGTATCCGGCTTCCAGATAGCCTTTTTCAACCATGGTATCGGCAATCTGACGGATTAGAGAGTCATTAATATCTTTTCCAAAAGTATTCCAGGAATTCCAGCCCATAGGCGGTTTTATAGCAATCATTGTTGTATCCTCCTTGTCAATAGGTTATAAATGATTTTATAATACTTGGCAGAGAGAAAATTGTACATAGAATATTGTTTGATTTTTATGATAAAATGTGTGGTAGTTTTATGGCAATTATGGTACAATGATGCAATCTTAATACTACTGACTTGCGGAGATTTCGGTGAATTAAGCATTACCATGCTGTTGTTTTACAGAGGCATGGATAACGCAGATATATGGCGCTTTATTTATGGTTATTTTTGCAGGTTAGTACTGTTTTTTTGATATCAGGTGAAAAGGAAAAGAAAGGGGAAGTGTTATGATTTCATTTGAAAGTGATTATACAACCGGCGCTCATCCAAGACTTTTGCAGCGTTTGGCAGAAACAAATATGGAAGTGTTGTCTGGCTACGGAAATGATGTTTATTGTGAGGCAGCCCGTAAAAAAATTCAGGAAATGTGTGCTTGTCCTGATGCAGATGTGTTTTTTCTGGTTGGAGGAACACAGACTAATGCAGTAGTGATTTCTTCTATGCTGAGGGAATATGAAGGTGTAATTGCTGCTAAAACAGGCCATGTAAGTCTTCATGAGGCGGGAGCTATTGAAATCACAGGTCATAAGGTTTTGGAGCTTTCTCAGGTAGATGGCAAGCTGGAAGCATCGGTTATTAAGCAGTTTTTAGAGCAGTTTTATAAGGATGAGAATCATGAGCATATGGTGTTTCCGGGGATGGTTTATGTTTCTTATCCAACAGAATATGGAACTTTGTATACAAAAAAGGAATTGACGGATATTTCAAAGGTGTGTAAAGAATACGAGGTTCCGCTGTTCTTAGACGGCGCCAGACTTGGATACGGCTTGATGAGCAGAGAGGCGGATCTTTCTCTTGAGGATATTGCCGAGCTTTGTGATGTGTTTTACATTGGGGGAACTAAGGTCGGCGCACTCTGTGGGGAGGCAGTGGTATTTACAAAAAATAATATGCCAAAGCATTTTGTAAATCATGTTAAACGACATGGTGCGTTGATGGCAAAGGGACGTTTGCTGGGAGTTCAGTTTGATGCATTGTTTACAGACAGGCTTTATTTTGAGATTAGTAAAAATGCCATTGATATGGCAGAGAAAATGAAGGATATTTTTAAGGAAAAGGGATACAGGTTTTATATGGAGTCTCCTACAAATCAGCAGTTTTTTATTATAGAGAATGAAAGGCTGGAGAAGTTAAAGGAAAAAGTTAGATTTGGTTTTTGGGAAAAGTATGATGAGACACATACTGTGGTGCGGTTTGCATCAAGCTGGTCTACCACAGAGGAGGATTTAAAGCAGCTAAGGGAAATTTTGTAAAAGGAGAAATCTGAAAAATGGATGCTGCATGAAATGAGCGTGTAAAAGTCTCTGGAGAAATTAAAAAGACAAAAAAATAATGAGAATCATTTGGAGGAGAATATGGCGATCAGAATTGGAATTTTAGGCTATGGAAATCTGGGAAGAGGCGTGGAATGTGCTATAAAGCACAATCAGGATATGGAACTTGCGGCTGTGTTTACCAGAAGAAATCCGGCCAGCCTGAATGTATTGACACAAGGGGTAAAGGTGTACAGGGCAGAAGATGCGCCTGAGAAAAAGAATGAAATCGACGTGATGATTATTTGCGGCGGAAGCGCTACAGATCTGCCAAAACAGACGCCGGAAATGGCCGGGTATTTTAATATTGTGGACAGTTTTGATACTCATGCCAAGATTCCGGAGCATTTTGCGGCTGTGGATAAGGCAGCAAGGGAAAGCGGTCATGTGGGAATTATTTCTGTGGGATGGGATCCGGGAATGTTTTCTTTGAACCGCCTTTATGCCAATGCGATTCTGCCGGGAGGAAAGGATTATACTTTTTGGGGAAAAGGGGTCAGCCAGGGGCATTCGGATGCAATCCGCCGGATTGAGGGGGTAAGGGATGCAAAGCAGTATACCATTCCTGTGGATTGTGCTTTGGAAGCAGTGAGAAGCGGAAGCAATCCGGAACTGACGGTCAGGGAAAAGCATACCAGAGAGTGTTTTGTAGTGGCTGAGGATGGAGCTGATTTGGAAAAGATCCGGGAGACGATTATCAATATGCCGAATTATTTTTCAGATTATGATACAACCGTACATTTTATCAGTGAGGAGGAGCTGAAACGTGATCATGCAGGGATTCCGCATGGCGGATTTGTGATCCGCAGCGGGAGAACAGGATGGGAGAATGAGCATAACCATGTGATTGAATATCGTCTGAAGCTGGATTCTAATCCGGAGTTTACGGCTTCTGTACTGGCAGCTTATGCGCGGGCAGCACACCGTCTGAATCAGGAAGGACAGATTGGGTGTAAGTCAGTATTTGATATTGCTCCGGCTTATTTAAGTGAGTTGGATGGGGCAGAGCTGAGAAAAAGGTTATTGTGAGGGATGGGCTATTGCCCATACCCTCCAACCAGATTTTTATGAGTTTTTTTGTAGCCGGATGGGGTCATGCCGGTTACGGATTTAAATACTCGGTTAAAGTGAGTCAGATTGGAAAAACCGGATTCACAGCATATTTCCGTAATATTTTTATTGGTTTCCATAAATTTTCTTTGTGCATTCATAATTCTTGTAATGTTTATATATTGAATCACCGTGCTGTCTGTATGCCGTTTAAATTCTCGGCATAAATAGTACGGACTAATATAAAAATGACGGGAAAGTCGTTCTAAAGTAATGTCCTCCTGATAATGATCATGAATATAGCTTATTACCTGGCTCATTCGGTCATAATCTTCTTTTTTGGAAGGATTCTGGCGGCGAAGCTGGAGAACTATAAAAAATAACAACATATTTAAGACTGTATGGCAGTAGTTGCTTTTAAATTCAGAGGTATTGTTTTGTTCATAAAGAAGGGTTTCCAACATGCTGTGGAGTACCTGTCGTGTTCGCGGTTCTAAGTGGTACAGACCGTTGCCATTGTCCAACATGTTCTGCAGCTCCGGAGAATCAATTTCATCTCTGTGGAAATAAAGAATCAAGCGGCGAAACGGTACATTTTCATCTCCATAGGAACGGTGGAGAATATAGGGGGAGAAAAGAATCAGCTCGCCGGGATGCATAGTGTACATATCATCCTGAAGCATATGATGTCTTTCTCCTTCTTCTAAAAAATATAATTCATAATAATTGTGATAATGAGATTTGATCATATTGTCATTGACTCCGCTGATTCGTTCACATGCAAATGTACAGCCTTGGGCCATTCGGATTCCTGCCTGATCGATCATTCTTTTTTATTCTCCTTTTATCATTCATAATCCATTACAAAGATCAGAGATTAATTCTATTTTTATTATAATATTTCTCCTTAAAAATAGCAAGATATGTATAATTATATAAGAAAAGAGACAATATTTGTATGGTTTTGATATTGTTTTTTTATTATCATAAAAGTACAAAAACCGGTTTGAGTAAAATAACAATTAAGGAGGACAGTGGTGTGAGAATCTGTACAACAGCACAGGCAGTACGTCAGAAGGATAACTATTTTTCCATTGAAACCAACAGTGTGGAGATTCGGGTATGGTTTCTGACGGATTCTATTCTGAGGATCCGGGCAGGATTTGACGGAGATTTTGCAGAAGAATCTTACAGCCTGATTCTGACTGCATGGGAAGATCGCATGGATGATTTTATGAAAAATTACCGGAAGAGGATTGAGACAGCCAAGGCTGTGCTGACGGACGGAGATTGTGAGGCAGTGATCCAGGGACGTGAACTGAAGGTAGTTGTGGAAAAAGATCCTTTCCGTATTTGTGTTTATGACAGAGAAGGGACTCAGATTCATGGGGATATTGTTGATCTTGCTTATCAGGAAGACAGCAATCATCGCCGTATCCATACCAGCGAGATTTCTGCCGGGGATTGTTTTTACGGATTTGGAGAAAAGAGCGGTGAATTTAACAAAGCACAGAAATTTATGGGAATGAGCCCAAAGGATGCCATGGGCTATAATCCGAAGGAGACGGATTCTCTGTATAAGCATATTCCTTTTTATATTAAGCTGAATAAGGATACAAAAAAAGCAGTAGGATATTTCTATCACAATACCTATGAGTGTGATTTTGATATGGGACGTGAAAAAAGTAATTACTGGAAAATGCACAGCCGTTACAGGACAGATGGCGGGGATATTGATTTGTTTTTAATTTCAGGTCCTTCTATTCGTCAGATTGTGGAGCGTTATACGGATTTGACAGGGAAATCGGCTATGCTGCCTCGATGTGCTTTGGGATATCTGGGATCTTCCATGTATTATCCGGAGTTGGATCAGGATTGTGATGATGCAATCACGGAGTTTATTGATACAACTAAAGAAGAAGGGATTCCAGTAGACGGATTTCAGCTTTCATCCGGGTATTGTACGGTGGAGACGGATAAAGGGATTAAGCGCTGTGTGTTTACCTGGAATAAAAAGAGGTTTAAAGATCCGAAGGATTTCTTTGCTCAGATGAAAAAGCGGGGAATTACGGTAACTCCTAATGTGAAGCCTGGGATTCTTCTGATTCATCCTATGTTAGAGGAAATGAAAAATAAGGGTATGTTTGTAAAGGCCAGTGACAGCGATGAACCGGGAGTGGGAACCTGGTGGGGCGGAAAGGGCGTGTTTGCAGATTTTACCAACCCGGAAACCAGGAAGAATTGGAAAGCGCTTTTGAGAGAGCATGTGCTGGAATACGGTACCAGTTCTGTGTGGAATGATAACTGTGAGTATGACAGTATGGTGGATAAGGACTGCCGTTGTGATTTTGAGGGAAAGGGCGGGACTATCGGACAGTTAAAATCTGTTATGTCTAACATTATGTGTCATATTACGGATGAGGCGGTTCATGAGACTTTTAAAAATACTCGTCCTTATATTGTCTGCCGGTCTGGACATTGTGGAATCCAGCGATATGCCCAAACCTGGGCAGGAGATAATCTTACCTGCTGGGATGCGCTGAAATATAATATTGCCACAATTTTGGGAATGAGCCTTTCAGGGGTGGCAAATCAGGGCTGTGATATCGGAGGATTTTATGGTCCGGCTCCAGAGGGAGAGCTGTTTCTTAGGTGGATACAAAATGGGATATTCCAGCCGAGGTTCTCGATTCATTCTACCAACACAGACAATACAGTGACAGAACCCTGGATGTATGGGGATTTGAAGGAAGATATCCGTCATGCTATTGAGTTTAGGTATCAATTAAGCCCGTATTTGTATTCCCTGACAGCTCGCGCCCATGAGTCGGGACTTCCCATTATGGAGCCGATGTGCAGTGCATTCCAGAATGATCCAAAATGCTATGAGGAGGGAGTGGACTTTATGTTCGGAGATTCTCTTTTGGTGGCAAATGTGGTGGAAAAGGGCGCTAAAACCCGCAGCATTTATCTGCCGGAAGGGGATAATTTTTATGATTATTATACCAGAGAGGTTTTTGAAGGAGGGCAGACAATCCAGATTCCGGTAACATTGTCCAGTATTCCTTTGTATGTCCGCAGCGGGGCCATTATTCCTATGGCAGAAAATAAGCTGGATAATCTGACAACCCAGCAGGCAACCTCCATCATGCTGTTATGTGCGGCGGATCAGAATAATGCCTTTACGCTCTATGAGGATGACGGGGCAACAATGGATTATGAAAAAGGGGATTATTTAAAGACACATATTACGATGACTGTGGGTGAACGCACTTATCTTGACTTTAAACAGGAGGGCAGCTACAAAACATCAGTGGACTCTATGTACATTGATATGATTCACAGGGAAAAGTCTCCCTACTGGGTGACTGTGGAGGATCAGCAGATTCCTCATTTCCTGCACAGGCGGAAGTTTGAGGAGGCAGAGTGTGGCTGGTATTACAGCCAGAGGCTGAAGTCTGTACAGATTAAGTACAAAAATCCCGGAAAGGATTATCGGGTTCTGGTTTCCTTTGAGCAGTTTGATTTAATTGGAATGTGAGAAAGGGGAGAAACTCATGAAAAAAATCGCAGCAATTATGATTGCATTGAGTATGGCTGCCATGTCTGTTACCGGGTGTTCCCAGTCCGGAGCAGGCAGCAGCGCGGCTGCCACTCCGGAGAATCCTATGGTTTTAACACTGGCTCATGGACTAAGTGAGACTCATACCGTCCACATTGCCATGACAGAGTTTGCGGATCAGGTAGAGGAAAAGACAGGGGGACGAATCCAGGTAAGGATTCTTCCTAATGGCCAGTTGGGATCGGAAAATGAAAATATGGAACAGCTAATGGCAGGGGTGATTTCCATGACAAAGGTATCAGCTCCAGGACTTGCCACATATAATGAAGCTTATCATGCTTTTGGACTGCCTTATATCTTTGATGATACGGAGAATTTTTATCATGTGATGGATTCGGCGCAAATGCAGGACTTTTTTCTGTCCTCAGAAAAGGATGGGTTTGTGACACTGACGTATTATACGTCGGGAGCACGTTCTTTTTATACCAAGAATAAAGCAATCCGTACACCAGAGGATCTGAAAGGGCTGAAGATCCGGGTGCAGGATATGAAGTCTCAAACAGATATGATGCAGGCTTTAGGGGGAATCCCGGTAGCTATGTCTTATGGGGATGTGTACACTTCTCTCCAAACTGGTATTATTGACGGTACGGAAAATAATGAAACAGCGCTGACCACTGGAAAACATGGGGAGATCTGTAAGGTATATTCTACGGATCAGCATGCCATGATTCCGGATGTAATGGTGATGAGCGCCAAGGTCTGGCAGAATATCAGCCCTGAGGATCAGAAAATTATTTTGGAGGCAGCCCATGCATCTACGGAGAGCCATAAGATTGCCTGGGATGCAGCGATTGATGAGGCGATTGCAGAGGCTTCGGCCCAGATGAATGTGGAATTTGTAAATGATGTGGATAAGGAAGCGTTCCGTCAGGCTACCAGCGGAATGATCGGGGAGTACTGTACACAGTATCCGGGAGTGAAGACGCTTCTTGATACCATTGATTCAGTAGAATAAGGGGGAGGTTTCTAATGAAAGATTTATTTACGGTTGTAAAAAGAGGAATGACGAAGCTTCTTGCTGCTATTGCTACTTTGCTTTTATCCATTATGACCCTTTTGGTATTGTACCAGGTATTTACCCGGTATGTCTTAAACAGCCCTGCAGCGTTTACAGAGGAGCTGGTGCGTTATTTCCTGATTTGGACTGGCTTTATCGGGGCTGCTTATGCTTTTATTACCAGGGAGCATATGTGTCTGGTACTGGTACGAGACAGTTTAAGTCCTGAGAGACGAAGGATTTTAATGACTTTTATTGATGTGCTGATTTTGGTTTTTGCTGTTTTTGTTATTACAGTCGGAGGCTTTAAGCTTGCCATGAGTGCTCAAAAGGTGTTTTCTGCACTGTTGGGGATTCCAAGAAGCCTGGTATATGCTATGGCGCCTGTTTCTGGTTTATTTATTATTGTGGCGCAAATTATCAATATTTATGAGGATGTGACTGGTATTACAATCGAGGGAGGGAATGAAGAATGAGTATTGGAATGACAACTCTGGTTCTTTTTGCAGTGTTTGCAGTATTGCTGTTTATCGGATGTCCCATTTCCGTGAGTATTGTGATTGCCTCAATAGTGACAGCAATTTCTTCCTTGTCCTGGGACCAGATTACTTTTATCACTATGCAGAAAATGAACAGTGGTGTGGAGAGCTTTTCTTTGCTGGCAATTCCGTTGTTTATTCTGGCAGGAAACATCATGAACAACGGTGGAATAGCCAGACGTCTGGTTAATTTTGCAAAGCTTTTTGTGGGATGGATTCCTGGATCTCTTGCTCAGGCGAATGTGGTGGGAAATATGTTGTTTGGGGCTTTGTCTGGTTCTTCTGTGGCAGCAGCCTCTGCTATGGGCGGATGTATCTATCCGATTCAGAAGGATGAGGGATATGATCCTGCATTTGCCACGGCGGTGAACATTGCTTCTGCACCTACAGGGCTTTTGATTCCGCCTACCAGCGCTTTTATTGTGTATTCAACTGTAGCAGGCGGGGTATCTATCTCTACTTTGTTTATGGCAGGATATGTTCCGGGCATTCTTATGGGCCTTGGATCTATGATTGTAGCTTTTTTCTACGCTAAAAAGCATAAATATCCTACTACCGGTATTCCGGCGGCAGGAGAGTTTGTGAAGGTGACTCTTGAAGCCCTTCCCAGCCTGCTTTTGATCGTGATTGTCATTGGAGGTATTGTAGGAGGTATTTTTACGGCAACAGAGGGTGCGGGAATCTGTGTGCTGTACTGCCTGATTTTGTCTCTTTGCTATAAAAGCCTTACAGTAAAATCTTTTATGAAGATTTTGGTCAGCAGCGCATGTACCAGCGGTATTATTCTGTTTTTGATTTCCGCTTCTTCTGCCATGTCCTTTGTTATGGCATATTCAGGGATTCCGGCAGCAATCAGTGCAGGTATTATGTCGATTTCCACTAACAAATATGTGGTATTTCTGCTTATGAATGTGATTCTGATGGTTGTGGGTATGTTTATGGATATTACGCCGGCGATTTTGATTTTTACGCCCATTTTCCTGCCCATTGCCCAGAGCCTTGGCATGACAGATATTCAGTTTGGCGTAATGCTGATCTTTAATATGTGTCTGGGGAATATTACTCCTCCTGTGGGATCTGTGCTGTTTGTGGGATGCGGAATCAGTAAGCTTAGGATCGAAGATGTGACAAAAATGCTGCTTCCTTATTTTACGGTTTTGTTTTTACTGCTTTTAGCAGTAACATATGTTCCGGCTCTTTCTCTGGGTATTCCAGGGCTGATGGGATTGATCTGATTGTTTAAATACTCCTGCCAGGATGATGGGATTCTGGCAGGAGTATTTGATTATAACCTGTATTTTTTTATTTTCCTTGAAAAAATAAAAGTTTTATGTATAATAGAATGAGTGATGGAAACACATGAAAATATAGGAAAACAGAGGGTTTGATATGATTAGTGCGAATAATGTCACATTAAGGGTAGGCAAGAAAGCCTTGTTTGAGGATGTGAATATTAAATTCACAGAAGGCAACTGCTATGGCTTGATTGGAGCCAATGGTGCCGGTAAATCTACATTTTTAAAAATCCTCTCCGGGCAGTTAGAGCCAACTAATGGGGATGTGGTGATTTCCCAAGGGCAGCGTCTGTCCTTCCTGCAGCAGGATCATTTTAAATATGACGAGTTTCCGGTACTGGATACAGTGATTATGGGGAATCCCCGTCTGTATCAGGTAATGAAGGAAAAAGATGCTATTTACATGAAAGAAGACTTTACAGACGAAGATGGAATCAAAGCGGCTGATTTGGAAGCTGAGTTTGCGGAGATGAACGGCTGGGAGGCAGAGTCAGATGCAGCCAATCTGCTGAATGGATTGGGTGTGGATACGGAATTTCACTATACCGTTATGAGTGAGCTGACAGGTGCTTTAAAGGTAAAGGTGTTGCTGGCTCAGGCATTGTTCGGCAATCCGGATATTTTGCTTTTGGACGAGCCGACTAACCATCTGGATTTAGATGCGATTGCATGGCTGGAGGAATTTTTGATAAATTTTGAGAATACGGTGATTGTGGTTTCTCATGACCGGTATTTTCTTAATAAGGTGTGTACTAATATTGCGGATATTGATTATGGAAAGATTCAGCTTTATGCAGGCAACTATGATTTCTGGTATGAGTCCAGCCAGCTTATGGTAAAGCAGATGAAGGAGGCAAACCGCAAGAAGGAAGAAAAGATCAAGGAGCTGCAGGAGTTTATCCAGCGTTTCTCAGCCAATGCTTCCAAATCCAAGCAGGCCACTTCCAGAAAACGAGCATTGGAAAAAATTGAGCTGGATGATATTAAACCGTCCAGCAGAAAGTATCCTTATATTGATTTTAGACCTTTCCGTGATATTGGAAATGAGGTGCTCAGTGTGGAGAACCTTTCAAAGACCATTGATGGCGTAAAGGTTTTAGACGGACTGACTTTTACTTTGGGGAGAGAGGATAAGGTAGCGCTGGTAGGACCTAATGAGCAGGCAAAAACAGTACTCTTTAAGATTCTTGCCGGTGAAATGGAGCCGGACGAAGGGTCTTATAAGTGGGGATTGACGACTACCCAGTCTTATTTTCCAAAGGATAACAGCGCGGAGTTTGATAATGACGACACAATCGTGGATTGGCTGACCCAGTATTCTCCGGAAAAAGATGCTACTTATGTGCGGGGATTTTTGGGACGGATGCTGTTTGCGGGTGAGGACGGAGTGAAAAAGGTGCGGGTGCTTTCCGGAGGCGAGAAGGTGCGGTGTATGCTTTCTAAGCTTATGATTTCCGGCGCTAATGTATTGATGCTGGACGAGCCGACGGATCATCTGGATATGGAGGCCATTACAGCGTTAAATACCGGGATGGTAAAGTTTCCTGGTGTATTGATTTTCTCGTCTCGTGATCATCAGATCGTACAGACTACAGCCAACCGGATTATGGAGATTGTGGGCGGTAAGCTGATTGACAAGATTACCTCTTATGATGAATATCTGGCTAATGACGAGATGGCAAGAAAGCGTTTTGTGTTCTCTGTGTCAGAGAAGCAGGCAGAGGATAATTAAGACTATAGATAATATAAAAACAAAGGTGCAAAAGTAAAAAGCTGGGCATATGAAATGCTCAGCTTTTTACAATGCTTGAAAAGGGGATCTGTATGCGTTCATTAGCCTTGAAAAATCCTTTCTATTTTTTGTTGTGCAGCTAATTCGTCGGATCCATTGAAAAAAAACATCAGTGATTTTGCTCGTGCCGACATGTCTCGAATCATTTCATCGTAGCTTTTTACATTTACGTCTTTGTCATCACAGTGAATGTAAATGTCGCAGTCAAATGTACGTGCGGTGTGGATAAGAAATGAAATCGGTACCGGAGTGCGGCGGCGGCAAGTGTCAATTTGCCTTCTGATCATACCCTACCAACCTCCTTTTTAATAAGGGAAACACTTGAAACTTAAGCAAATCAACTAGTGAAAGAACTAAACTGCACCAAGATAGTGCAGTAATAAATATGAGATTAGTATAACATAAAAAAGAATAGAATACAATAATAAAATAGATAATAATAGATAAATTTTTTTTAGTTCAGATATATATTATTCTATATTTAAATTTTATGAAAATAATTATAAAACGACTGGTTTAAGTAAATATATAATGTAATGAACGTTATTTTAAATAAAATGTTGGGGACTCACTTTAGATTCTTAAGATATCACGAAAGATATTAAGGCAAGGGTTATTACTTCTTGACTTTAACTTGCTAAATTGCTATAATTTCTAAGATATGTTGAAGAATGATACTTCTGCCAATTTGGGCAGGGGAATGAAAAATCGTGTGCAAGAAGGAGGAACAGGAAATGTCTTATGTTGATGAGATTTATGCCAAGGTTGTGGAGCAGAACCCCGGGGAGGCGGAGTTCCATCAAGCAGTGAAAGAGGTACTGGATTCTTTAAAGCTGGTGATTGATGCCAATGAGGAGAAATACCGCAAGATGGCTCTTTTGGAAAGATTGGTAGAGCCGGAGCGGATCGTTTCTTTCCGTGTGCCGTGGGTGGATGATAAGGGACAGGTACAGGTGAACAAAGGATACCGTGTGCAGTTTAACAGCGCCATTGGACCCTATAAGGGCGGCCTGCGGTTTCATCCTTCTGTAAATCAGGGCATTTTAAAATTCCTGGGATTTGAGCAGGTATTTAAAAATTCTTTGACAGGGCTTCCTATCGGCGGTGGCAAAGGTGGTTCTAACTTTGATCCGAAAGGAAAGTCAGACCGTGAGGTAATGGCATTTTGTCAGAGTTTTATGACAGAGCTGAGTAAGTATATTGGGGCGGATCAGGATGTACCTGCCGGAGATATTGGGGTAGGCGCCCGTGAGATTGGCTTTCTGTATGGCCAGTATAAGAGGATGACAGGACTGTATGAGGGTGTATTGACTGGAAAGGGATTGAATTATGGAGGTTCCTTAGTAAGAACCCAGGCTACTGGTTATGGACTGGTATATATTTTGGATGAGATGTTAAGGAAGAACGGAAAAGATTTGTCAGGCAAGACGGTTGTAGTCTCTGGATCTGGCAATGTGGCTATTTATGCTACAGAGAAGGCGCAGCAGTTAGGAGCAAAGGTTGTGGCGCTCAGTGATTCAAATGGCTATATTTATGATAAGGATGGAATCAGGCTGGATGTAGTAAAGGAGATTAAGGAGGTTCGCCGCGGACGGATTAAAGAGTATGCGGATACCGTGTCTTCTGCGGTTTACACAGAAGGCAAGGGGATCTGGAATGTAGCTTGTGATATTGCCCTTCCCTGTGCAACCCAGAATGAACTGAATCTGGAGGATGCAAAGGCATTAAAATCAAATGGCTGTTTTGCTGTGGCAGAGGGAGCGAATATGCCGTCTACCAGAGAAGCTACGGATTTCTTCCTGGAAAATGGTATGCTGTTTATGCCGGGTAAGGCGGCTAATGCAGGCGGTGTGGCTACCTCTGCTCTGGAGATGAGCCAGAACAGCCAGAGACTTTCCTGGACCTTTGCGGAGGTGGATGCTAAGCTTAAGGATATTATGGTGAATATTTTTGCCAAGGCAGATGATGCTGCCAAACGATATGGTGTGGATGGTAATTATGTTGCAGGCGCTAATATTGCCGGATTTGAGAAGGTTGTTGATGCTATGATGGCACAGGGTATTGTGTAAATGTCTGAATCATAAAGGAGGAAATGGGCATCCGTTTAAGGATGCCCATTTTTGATTATCTGTTAGATTTTTTTACAATATGGAACTGAAATGCAGAATATTCGGGAACCTCTCTATCTATGGGAAGTCCGGCATTCATCAGGGCAGAACCGGAAAGAAGTTCTTTGCTGCCGTTGATGGAATACATGGCATTGGGATCTAAGCCTTTGGCACGGATGTATTCCTGAGGACCATTGCAGGTCAAGTTGGTGACTACTACACTTAAAAGAGATTCTTTCTTATCTTTTGTAACATGCTGCCAGGCAGTCATATTGCCCATCTTGAAAGGATTAGTCAGGCGGTAAAAATCTCCCTTGAAAGTAATATGGTAATACTTGCGGAACAGATCGCTTTGCTTTTTGCAGATCTTATGTTCTTTTTTGGAAAGATGGGTGGCATCTAACTCATAGCCAAATGTACCGCACATGGCTACCACAGCCTTGGTCTCCAATGGGACAAACTTTCCGCTGTCGGAAATATGAGCGCCCATGGTGCAGGTCGGATAAACAAAGGAGGTGCCGTAATGAAGCTTTAACCGATCAATAGGATTGTTATTGTCGCTGACCCAGTACTGAGGATAGTAGTGAAGCATAGCCGCGTCATACCGGCCGCCGCCGCCGCTGCAGCCTTCAAACAGGATATCCGGATGGGTCAGGATAATCTCATCCATTACCCGGTACAGTCCCAATATGTAGCGGTGATAGACCTCTCCCTGTTTTTCCCCTGGCAGGTCATTGGACCAGATATCAGCCAGAGAGCGGTTAATATCCCATTTCACATAGTAAATATTGGCATCATCCAGGATGGCGTTGATCTTTTCAATGAGATAATCCTGAACCTCTTTGCGGCTCATATCTAATGCAATCTGGTTCCGGCTGCGCACAGCATGTCTGCCGGGAATCTGCATAGCCCATTCAGGATGAGCGCGGTAAAGATCACTGTCTTCCGACACCATCTCCGGTTCAAACCAGATACCAAATTTCATGTCCAGGTTATTGATCTGTTCTACCAGCTTGTGAAGTCCGCATTTGATCTTATTTTCGTTTACAAACCAGTCTCCTAAGCCGCTGTTGTCGTCATCTCGCTTGCCGAACCACCCGTCATCCATAACCAGAAGATCTACTCCCATGTCTTTGGCGGCTTTGGCTATTTCCACCAGCTTTACATCATCAAAGTCCATGAAAGCAGCTTCCCAGCTATTGATCAAGACAGGGCGCTGTACATCACCTACAAATTTGCTCCGGCAAAGATTAGAGCGGTAAAAATCATGGTAAAGATGGCTCAATCCGGTGAAACCATGGCTGGTAAATGCCATTACCACCTCAGGTCCCTCAAAGATTTCTCCGGGCTTCAGCTCATAGAAAAATTGTTTGGGGTTAATTCCCATTACCAGGCGAAGCTGGTCATACTGGTCTAACTCTGCTTCTGCCAGGAAATTGCCGCTGTACATCAGGGAAAAGCCGTAGCATTTTCCAAAGTCCTCGGATGCTTCCCGATCACAGAGAATCACAAAGGGATTCTGCTGATGGCTGGAAGAACCACGAACACTTCCAATAGTGTGAATATGGTGTGTCATGGGCTGGCGTTCTACCTGCCGTTCTTGTCCATAACGTCCTGGAAGGCTGACCAGATCAAGGTCTGCTCCATTTAAAAAGTCCAGGCAGACAGACATGATTTTTCTTAAGTGAATAGGCTTGTCACCATCATTTATCACTTTTACAGCGCGGGTAATGATGTCAGCATTTTCAAATACACCATATAGGAGAATAATCTTTATATTGCTCACATTGTCACAGAGAGTGACTTCCAGGGTGTCTGCAGTGTCTGTTTCATTGGCAAACACACAGGGGAGAGTATCTAGCTGATATTTTCCTTTGGTAATCTTATAATCTACGGCTTTTCCGTGATAGGAGTAGCTTCCGTCACTATTGACTACTTCAATGCTGGCTGTTCGGAAGTCTCCTTGCTGCTGTGTGGAAAATTCCTGGGGCTGGGCATCCAGGGAAAAAGTCCGGGCGTTTCGAGATTCATAAGGATTGCCGGAAAAGCCCCGGTCATACTGCATGACCTGATAATTCATGTCTTCATCCGGAATAGAAGGTCCATAGTACAGGTGAAGCAGATAATCCAGATTGCCGATCTTCATCTGGTAGGATGTGTTTTTGGTGTGAAGAGTGATTGTTTTTGTGTTTTCATTAAATTTAATAGCCATGAGACACTCCTTTTGTGTTTGAGGGAAAGGGTCAAATCCTTTCTCTTGACACCGATGTATTTATTTGTAGATCGTATATACCTGTGAGCCAAATGATTTGGCAGAATATTCCCATTATTTCAAGGCAGTTTCCCAATCATTTAGCAAATCAGTATGATCTTGAGTATATCATATTTTCCAGGAAATTCCTTTATAATAATGATAGATAAAACAGGAAAAATGTAAAGCTGTAATAATAAGAAAAAAGGATCGGTTACAAAGAAATTACAGGATTGTAAATTTTTATTAAGAATGTTATAATGACCTTGATTTTTTGTTGTATTATGTAAAAATAATAAATTTTAAAGAGGAATCGAAAGTATGAGAAAAGGGGTTGGCGTATTGTCTGCGGCAGTATTTTGTATGATGCTGACGGCAGGATGCCAAGATAGAGTTGGACATGAGAAGGAAAGGCTGCCAGAGAATAATAATCCTGAGAACGTGGAGCTGGTTGTCTGGGGATCTGAGGAAGATGAAGATCTTTTAAATCAGATTATTGAGAGCTTTAAAAGGAAGTATGAAGGAGAGGCAGATTTTCAGATTGTTTTCCAAGCACAGGGAGAGTCTAAATGCAAGGACGCATTGCTTGCGGATTTGGAAAATGGAGCAGATGTGTTTACTTTTGCCGATGATCAGGTAAATGCTTTGGCTGCGGCAGGGGGATTAGAGCCAATAAAGGAAGATGAGGCCATACGGTCGCAGAATCTGGAGGCAACAGTAAAGGCGGCTTCTATAAAAGATAAGATTTATGCATATCCTTTAACAGCAGATAATGGATATTTTATGTATTATAACAAGAAATATTTCTCAGAACAGGATGTGGAGACTCTGGATCGAATGTTGGAGGTTGCAGAGGAAAGCGGAAAGGCAATAACCATGGATTGGTCTTCTGCCTGGTATGTTTATTCATTTTTTGGAAATACAGGAATGGAGATTGGATTAAATCCAGACGGAATTACTAATTTTTGTACTTGGAATCAGACCGAAGGAAGTATTAGAGGGGTGGATGTGGCCCAGGCTATGGGAAGGATAGCTGAGAGTCCGGCTTTTTTAAGCAGGACAGATGAAGAATTTCTTGCAGGGGTAAGGAATGGAACCGTGATTGCAGGGGTTAGCGGAGTATGGAATGCGGTTGCAATAGAGGAGGCATGGGGAAAGGATTTAGGCGCTGCAAAGCTGCCTTCCTATACATGCCGGGGAGGGCAGGTACAGATGGCATCTTTTTCCGGATGTAAGCTGGTAGGGGTCAACGCTTATTCTGAGCATTATGATTGGGCAAATAAACTGGCGGAATGGATAGCAAATGAGGAGAATCAAACGCTGAGATTTGAGCTGCGGGGGCAGGGACCGTCCAACATACGAGCCTCTCAGTCAACAGCAGTTCAGAATGCTCCGGCTATTGCAGCGCTTTTGGAGCAGTCAAAATATGCACAGCTTCAAAGGGTAGGCGGAAAATTCTGGGATCCGGTTGCAGAATTTGCCGGAATTATCGTAGAGGGAAAACCTGAGCATGAGAATCTTCAGGAATTGCTGGATAAAATGGTGGAGGATGTAACAGCCAGATAGATAGGAATAGAAAGGCTTTGGAGGAGGAGAGAGATGAAAAGCAGGCTGAGCATTCAGCAGCGTTTGATATTACCGATTATTTTGTTGGGAATTGTAGCGTTGATCTCTAATGTGATTGCAATTTTCAGTATTCATAATGTGAATGCTAATGCAGCGAATATTGTAGATAATTATATGGTAGGTCAGTCAAAGCTGGAAGAAATCCGCCGTTCTATTTTAAATATACATAAGATTGCATTGTCTCATATTGTGGCGGCGGATTATGAAACCATGGTTGAGGAGGTTGCCCAGATTAAAGCAGAGGAAGAAAAACTGGATGCAGATCTGGAGGAATTTGTCGTCTATGTAAGAAAAAGCGAAGAAGTATTTTGGGCAGAGCTTTTGGATAATTATGATTCTTTTAAACATGCTTTGATTGATCTGGTGAGTGCCAGTGCAGACAGTAAAACACAGGAAGCGTATGCGTTTGCCAATGGGAGTGTAGCGGAATTTGGGGCTGCAGTGGAGGAGAATATTGATCAGTTGTATTTGTCTATTCATACACAGACAACGGCAGCGCGCAAAAGATTAATGATAGTATATGCAATTTCTATTGGAATAGGGGTAATTTCTAGTATTATTGGAGTGGCATTGGTACTGTTTGCAATCCGTATTATTTTGAAGTATGTGGTTAAACCAATAAAAAATATGCTGCGTTCCCTTCAGGGCAGTTCGGATCGTATTGATGGTGTAACGGGAGAGGTATTGAAACGAACAAAAACTTCTAATAAGAGTGCAAAGGATTTGGCTTCTTTGGTAAAAGAACTGTCATCAGCTATCCAACAGGTGGCAAGTAATGTATCTATGATCAACACCAGCGCCGCAGGGGTCAGGACAGATGTGAATAATATGTCAAAGGAATGCGGAATTATCACAAATTATTCTTCTGAGATGAGAATGAGGGCAGATGAGATGGAGCAGTCTGCAAAGGAGAATGTAAGAATAATCGAAGCAAAGGTAACAGAAATCTTGTCTCTGCTGGATGATGCAATAAAAAAGAGCAGCAGTGTGGATCAGGTCAATATTCTCACAAAAGATATTTTAAATATTGTGTCAACGACAAATCTGATTGCATTGAATGCTTCTATGGAAGCGACAAGGGCTGGAGAAGCGGGAAAAGGTTTTTCAGTAGTGGCCAATGAAATTCGTCAGTTGGCCGATTCTTGTGGTGAGACAGCAGGGCGAATACAGAATGTTAATGAGGTGGTTACCGGGGCAGTACATAATCTTTCCAGACAATCCCAGGAGTTGGTAGATTATCTGAAAAAATCTGTGTTGACAGAATTTCAGTCTTTTGTGGCATCAGGAAAACAGTATAAAGATGATTCTGTTTATGTCGGTAGAGCTATGGATGCATTTTATGAAAGAACGGAACATCTAAGAGGCAATATGGAGGACATTGCCAATTCTATCGGCAGCATCAGCAAGGCTATGGATGAAGGCGCGGCGGGAATTACGGGAGCTGCCAACAGTACTAAAAACCTGGAACAAGATATGGCAAATATTACAGGAAAGATGGATGTAAACAAGGAAATTGTAGAGGAGCTTAAAAAACAGATGGAGGTATTTGTAGATTTGTAGAGAAGATAAATAGTATAGGATTATTGCATTTGTCATTATAGATTGTGACAAACAGCCTCTGTGAAAACAGAGGTTTTTTTAATATAATGATTCCATGAACAAATAGTTAAAGTATTAAAGGGAGAGGGCAGAGGGATGGAAAAGGAGCATGGGTGCAGGAAAATCATATGGTATGGGATTCCGGCGTATGGGCATGTGCATTCAAATCTTTATTTGGTTCAATATTTATCAGAACATGGATTTTATGTGATTTATTATTCTATGGAGGAGTTTCGGGAAGTAATAGAATCTCATGGGGCAAAATGCTTTATCTATCCGATCCGGGAAGGGGAGCTTGATTTAACGGATGGAAGGAGAATTTTAAAGCTTTATCGGTTGATTTTGCAATATACGGAAAATATGATGCCTTTTCTTTGGGAGGAAGCAGTAAGAGAGCAGCCATGTGGGGTGATTTTTGATTCTCTGGCTTTGTGGGGGAGGATCATTGGAGAATTATTTCATGTACCTTGTTTTAGTTTTTATAGCATTGCAGCTATGGGCCGGGCAGGGGGAAAGGGATTTTTTGAATATATCAGGGGATTTTCCGGAGATTTTTTGTGTTATGCGGGAGAAATTCCCCAGTCATGGAAAATCAGAAACAGGATTGCATGGAAATGGAAGTGTAAAGGATTGGGAATGATATCTGTTTTGATGGGGCAGGGTGATTGGAATCTAATGGGATATTCCCGGTTATTTCAGCCTGGGGGAAAGGGATTTGGGGAGAAGTATCGGTTTTTGGGCCCTTTGGCTGTATATAGACAGGAGAGTAGAAATAATGATTTTATCTGTAAAAAAGGGAAGGTGATTTATATTTCCCTTGGAACTATTTTTAATCAGGACAAAAGGCTGAGGGGAGAGATTGTGAGGCAATTTGGGAGAAACAGGACTGATAGCAGTACTGTAAATGAGAAAGTCAATGGAGCAGATAAGAGACAAAGCCGGGATTATTTTGTGGTTATGGTTTGGAATGGAATGAATGAGGGGGAACAGATAAGATTTCCAGATAATTTTATTGTAAGAAGATTTGTGAATCAAAAGGAGGTAATGAAACAGGCATGTTTATTTATTAGTGCGGGAGGAATGAATAGTATTCACGAAGCATTGTATTTTGGAGTACCTTGCCTGTTGTGTCCTCAGCAGGGAGAACAGCTTTTAAATGCAAGGAGATTTGAAAAATTGGGATTTGGGAAAATTCTAAAGGATCCGGAGAAGCTGAGGGAGGAGGCAGAAATGGCAATGGGGCTTAAAAAGATGTGGGATGAGGAGAAAAGAAGAAAAATGACAGAGATTTGTACCGGGCAAATGGATGAAATATGCAGGAGAATGTGACGGATTAAATATAGGGCGGAATGAAAATTGATTGATAGGAATTGAAAAGGAGTGATAAGGCAATGAAACGGGAAGATGAGACAGATAATCGTAAAGAGATTGTTTTGATAACAGGAGCAACAGGATTTTTGGGAGAGTATCTGATCCGCAGGCTGGTCGGGGAATATCGGGTTCTTGCGATGGGAAGGAATTATGAAAAGGGAAGGAAGCTTGAAAAGATTGGAGCTGAGTTTTGTCCGGCGGATTTTACAGATGAGAAAAGCTGCGGGAAATATTTTCAAGGGGTAAGATATGTGGTGCATGCAGGCGCTTTGTCTACCGTTTGGGGAGAATGGGAAGATTTTTATAAAACCAATGTTCTGGGAACTGGTTTGGTGGCAAAGCTTTGTTATGAGAATAGAGTACAAAGGATGGTGTATATCTCCTCTCCGAGTATTTATACGGGGAGGGAGGATCAGTATGGGATTCGGGAGGAACAGGCGCCGGATCAAAATGATCTGAACGATTATATTCGATCTAAGCTTATGGCAGAAAGGGAAGTGGAAAAATGGGGAAGGAAAGGGTTGGAGACTGTGATACTGCGTCCCCGGGGATTGATCGGAATCGGGGATACCAGTCTGGTGCCGCGTCTTATGCGTGCAAATGACCGTGTTGGGATTCCTCTGTTTCGGGGAGGAGGGAATCTGGTGGATTTGACTAGTGTGGAAAATGTTGCTTTAGCCTGTAGCCTGGCTTTGACAAAAAAGGGGGCAGAGGGACAAATCTTTAATATTACAAATGGGGAACCTGAAAAGTTTGGAATACTTTTGGAGAGATTTTTTAAGGCGGCAAAGAAAACTCCTCGTTATCGGAAAATACCGTTTGGGATGACCTATAAGGCAGCGTTTTTATTGGAGTGGATTTACCGCATATTCCGCCTGAAAGGAGAGCCGCCATTGACGCGATATACGGTCTGTACATTGGGTTTTGCACAGACTATGGATATTAGTCGTGCCAGGGAAATCTTAGGATATAAACCGGAGAAAACTTTGGCAGAATCTATAGAGGAATATGGAAAATGGTGGTGGGAGAAATATGGGAAGGATTGAAAAGGTAACGTTATACCATTGTGGGTTTTGTGTGAATAATCTGGCTGTAATGTTTCGGGGAATGCCGTGGAAAAGCAGAAGATTTCCGGCATCTGCAGTGTTGATTCAGCATAAGGATTTGGGAAATATTTTATATGATACGGGATATTCAGAACTTATTTTAGGCAGAGGATTGGAAGGACAGGTTAATTTTTTTGAAAAATTTATTTTATGGCTGTACCGGCTTTTGAATCCTGTATTTATAAGGGAGGAAGATAGGATTGACAGGAAACTTATACAAGATGGAATATGTCCGGAAAGTGTGAAAACCATTATTTTATCTCACGGTCATCCGGACCATGTGGGAGGGCTTTCCTTGTTTTCGGAGTATGAGCTGGTGGTTTCTGCTGAAGTAGCCAGGGAAATAAAGAGAACAAAAACGGGTAGATTGGTATTTTCCAGCCAAATACCTTGGATTAATGAGAAAAGGATCCGACAGGCAGCAGGTGAAGGAATGAAAGGTCATTTTCTATGTCGGTATTTTGACAGAGTTTATGATTTGTTTGGGGATGAAAGTGTAATTGGGGTGATGTTAAGTGGTCATTGTAATGGACAGATGGGGCTTTGGATTCCAGATGTAAAATTGTTTCTGGCTGCAGATGCCTGTTGGGGCAGAGATTTAGTGGGAGCAACAAGACGGATGAGAATTGTGCCTCGGATAATACAGGAGGATTTTCGAGAATACCAATATACCCTTCGGCGTATCTGCAGGCTTAAGAAGGATTATCCGGATATTGAGATTGTGTTTTCTCATCAGGCAGGAAAGGAGCAGGTGTATGTTGGAACAGATTAAGGTGCTGAAATATTATTTTTATTATAAATATTGTTTGTCATTAGGCGGCAGAAAAGCTTTGATGAGAAGGCAGGCTTGGAGGATGAGAAGGCATCTTCGGTATGTGGCAAAATATTCAGAAATTTATAGGGGAAAGCGAAGATTAAGGGATTATCCGATTGTGGATAAGGAATTTATGATGAGCCATTTTCAAGAATTAAATACCGTGGGGATTGGAAAAGAGGAGGCAGAAGAATTTGCAATAAGAGCAGAACGGGAGAGAAATTTTGTGCCGAAGCTGCGGGGAGTTACAGTGGGATTAAGTTCCGGAACATCAGGAAGACGCGGAATTTTTTTAGTATCAGATGAGGAAAGAATCCGGTGGGCCGGATATATTCTGGCAAAGTTTTTGCCGGGATGGATTTTGGGAAAGTATTCTATTGGATTTTTTATGAGAGCGGACAGCAATCTATATCAGTCAATAGGGTCAAAAAGAATTGCTTTTCATTTTTTTGATATTTATCAGGATATGGAGAAGCATCGGAAGCGTTTAGAGGAAATCTGTCCTGATATTTTAGTAGGGCAGCCATCGGTTCTTTTGGAGATTGCCAAGGATATAGAAAAGGGAAGATTAAGGATTAGACCAAAGGTAGTTATTTCCATTGCAGAGGTATTGGAACGGGAGGATGAAAAACGGCTGAAAAGGATATTTGGGTTAAAGATAATCCACCAAGTTTACCAATGTACAGAGGGATTTTTAGCATCTACCTGTTCTTGTGGCACACTGCATCTGAATGAGGATATTGTACATATTGAGAAGGAACGTCTGGATAAAAACCGATTTATTCCGATTGTGACGGATTTTGAGAGGCGTACACAGCCGATTATCCGGTATCGTTTGAATGATATTTTAGTAGAAAAAAGGGGCAGATGCCGCTGTAATAGTCCTTGTGCGGCTCTTGAAAGGATTGAAGGAAGGGAGGATGATATTTTTCTCTTTGAGGGAAAAGATGGGAGGGAAAAGAAAGTATTTCCGGACTTTATTCGAAGATGTATGTTGTTTGCCGGAAATGGGGCAGATGGAGAAAGCTATTGGGAAGATTATGAAAATGCGGCATGTGATTATCGGGTGGTTCAAGAGGAGAATGGAGAGATTACGGTTTATGGGGATTTGACAGAGAGGGGAAAGGAACAGGTGAGAGAGGAGTTGAATAAGCTGGCTGAGGATCAGGGTTTTGTAGTGCCCCAGGTGGTTTTTGAAAGGTATGGATATGAGATCGGGAAAAAGATGAAGCGAGTAGAGAGAAAAAGAAGACTTTGTTTATAAGGTGTGTATTGGATGATGAGGAGAAAACAGATGATAAGGGAAAGAGGAGTTAAAAAAGTAAGGATTGCAGGTATGGGAAGGGCTCTTGCAGGACGGAAGCTGTATTTTGGAGATCAGGTAAGATATCGGCTTTTGCCTGGGCAGACTATTTTGGATCTTGGTGTGGAGGCTGCTTACCAGGCACTAAGAAATGCGGGTATGAAAATAGAGGATATGGATTGTATTGTATGTGCTATGGCTACTCCTCTGCAGGCAATTCCTTGCAATGCAGCGTTGTTTCATGAAAGAATGGCAAAGGGATTGTCCATTCCTGCCATAGATATTAACACAACCTGTACCAGTTTTATTTCTGCTGTGGATATCTTTTCTTGTCTTGTGGATATAGGAAGGTATGAACATGTTTTAATCTTGTCTGGAGATACGGCTTCAGCGGCATTAAATTCTGGGCAGAAGGAAAGCTATGAATTATTCTCGGACGGTGCGGCTGCCTGTGTATTGACGAGGGCAGGAGAAAATGATTCTTCGGGAATTTTATACAGCCGTCAGGAAACCTGGTCTGAGGGGGTTCATGATACAGAGATTCGGGGTGGATGTGGAATGATGCCTGTATTTTGTATGGATGAGGGGAATAGGGAGGATTATTATTTTGATATGAAGGGGCATAGGATCTTAAAGCTGTGTGCAAGGCGGCTGCCGAAGTTTGTGGATCGTTGTCTTAAGGAGGCGCAGATTTCACGGGAGGAGATTCATTTGGTGATTCCTCACCAGGCCAGCCGGGCTTTGGGAGTGATTATGCCGAAGCTGGGATTTTCGAAAGATAAGTACATAGATAGGGTAGCACAATATGGGAATATGGTTTCTGCATCCGTACCGTTTGCACTTTGTGAGGCGGAGGAGATGGGGTGGGTGAAGCATGGGGATCTGGTGCTGCTTATGGGAACGGCGGCAGGGCTTACGGTAAATTTTTTGTTGATGAGATTTTAGAAGTTTATGAAATGGTTTTTTGAAGATATGATTTGCCCAAGATGCAATGAAGGTTATATCTTGTAAAGTCCTTGTAAATTTCTTCTGCCTATAGTATGATAAGGTCAGAAGGAGGTGAGGAAGATGAAAAGACGTGTAATGACTGTAATGACAGCAGCATTTCTTGCAATGGTATGTGCTGTTCCGGCGTTTGCGCATTGCCATGGCGGGAATAGAAGCAGATCCTATCATCATGAGGATGTATGCCAGTCCTATTGCGAGGGCGGATATGTGTGTGGAGTAGACGGACATTATTGCGAAATTCATCGTGATGGGGATGTATGCCAGGGGTATGGGACGTGTGCGCCTGTATCTAGTAATCATCATCATCATGGAAGATAGTGATTTGTATAGTATTCGATTTTTGCCGCCCTGACACAGCAGGGCAATACGGGCGGATTCTCATAATAACAGGGAATCCGCCTGTTCGTAGCTTGTGGCTGTGTAGAAATAACTTTACAGGACTGTATAAAAGCTATGCAGAATTGTAGAGGATAGTAGGTGAGGTGATGGTGAATGCATAAATTTTTGTGCAGTGTGGGATTTGGGAAATATCAGAAAAAAAAGGAGATTGCCAGGCTTTTGGATGAACTGGAGAAGTCTGTAGCGGAACGTAAAAGGATTCAGGTTGAGCCGGACAGCAATCTTTGTGAGATTCGTGCTGAAGTAGCACAGGGTATGGGGATTGTAATGGTAGGAGAGACAGATGAGGATGGAGTATTTCGGAGGGAATATTATTATCCTTACCTGACGGCTGAGGATGTGTCATCGGAGGTAGAGTGCAGCATTCAGCGTCATGCTGAAAAGGAGACCTATGCAGGTCTGTTAGACGAGACACGGGTGGGTATTTCGTTGATTTTTTATTTAGATAATGGATTTGAATATCTGGAACGGAAGCTGGATAATGTGTCTCAAAAAGTGAAGGCAGTGAAGCTGACCGGATTATCAGAGGAGGGAAAGATTCTTTTGCCTCTTCATAAAACACGAAAGCAGATTGAGAAGGCAAAGGTGGCGGCAAAAGATCGAACCAGTCTTTTGGAAGCTGCCCGCAATGGGGATGAGGATGCCATGGAGACCTTGACGATTGAGGATATTGATATGTATTCGCAGATTTCCAGGCGGGTAATGAAGGAGGATATTTATTCTATTGTAGATTCCAGCTTTATGCCCAGTGGCATTGAGTGTGATCATTATACAGTGATTGGGGAGATTATACGGGTGGAGGAGAAGGTGAATAGAATTAGCAGTGAAGTGGTTTATGATCTGACATTGAGTTGTAATGATATGGTGTTCCATGTGGGAATTGCAAAAAGAAATCTGCTTGGAGAGCCGGTAATTGGGAGACGGTTTAAGGGACAGATATGGATGCAGGGAGCAGCAGTATTTGAGGAGTGAGGAAAGGTTTTTTAGTTGTAACAAGAATGTTATAGTTTAGATGAAATATTTTCTTGACTGATCTTGACAAATATGACGAATAAAAACTATCGGGCGTTTGCTTGAAGGGGAAACGGTTACACACGAATTGCT
This sequence comes from uncultured Lachnospiraceae bacterium, assembly GCA_910586205.1. Classification (GTDB taxonomy): domain Bacteria; phylum Bacillota; class Clostridia; order Lachnospirales; family Lachnospiraceae; genus Brotaphodocola. The sequence continues at coordinate 36,234 of CAJUGD010000034.1, forward strand.
GGATTCTCTGGAAAGAAAGAATTTTTTGCTTGACGGCAGAGGGTTTTATGAATATAATGGTAAAGGGTTGAATGATTTTTTGATTAATTTATATACAAGAAGTGAGAATTTTTTGAGATAATGAAGATTTTTCTTTTTCGGTTATGATTATATTATTTATATTGAAGCAGGACGGCTCTGTTTGTTATGAGGAAAACACATATGTTGGAAAAGGCAGCATTGGCTTCAGCCGAAGAAGTAAATCTTGTGCTGATTCAAGCCGGAATTCTTTTTTGTAAAGATTCCGGCGCAAGAACTATTCGGTTAGATACGCATTATAGAAATACTCCGGCCAGATGTCTGTATGAAAAATGAGGTTTTAAAAGCTTAGATTGTTATAGAGCGTTGGTGGATAATGTGATGCGGGAGTTTGATGTTTTTGAGTATTTGTTTTAATAATAACTTGAGAAACTGATTGTGCAGATTGGATGAATAGAGTATATGCCTTCTAATGTCTAGGTCATCAGAGATCTGGGAGGTAAAAGCTCTTTTTATAAATTTTATATTGTTTGAGTCCACGTAGCTCAGCTGGATAGAGCACACGCCTCCTAATATTCCGGTCATCAAAGTCCGTGGAGGTAAAAAAGCTCTTTTCATAAACTTCATATTGTTCGAGTCCTCGTAGCTCAGCTGGATAGAGCACACGCCTCCTAAGCGTGGGGTCGGAAGTTCAAATCTTCTCGGGGACGCTGGAATGCCGTAACTTCAAGGGTTGCGGCATTTTTGTTCCTCCAGGGATTCCAACATAACCTCCTTTCATGGCTGTATTTTCGACCTGCCGCCTGTGGGGGAAGTCTTAAAAGGAATCGAACCCCCTGGCGGGAAAAACAAGGTCTGCTAATCTGTACTTTTATGTACTCCCGTTGCATCCCATGTTATCCTGTGTCGTCTCATGCACCGAGCATTTTTTTTGCAAGCTGCGTCATAATCTGGTCGCCATACTGCTCGATGAATTTCTGAGTGAAAGCGTCCATCGCCTGCGGGGATGATTCCAGCTGTTTCATCATAACGTCCGGGTTGGGCACGGAACCGCTTTCCTCTCCCTGGAGGCTGCGCTCCACGGGGCGCATATCGGGGTTGGAGTAAAAAGCCGTCTCAAATTTCTGTGCGTTGATCTTGCGGTCTTCGTCCAAGATATGCGCATAGATTTCCGTGATCATGTCAATCTGTGCATGTCCGGTATCTCCCTGGGTGGCTTTGAGATCCCCTTTGTTCAGTTTCAGCTTGTAGG
>CAJUGD010000035.1 GCA_910586205.1 uncultured Lachnospiraceae bacterium
CTTTTTCTGATTTCAGCTTCCCTGTGGGCTCATAAACCCTCTTACAATAAAGTACCGGCACTCCGGACTTACCTACCTGGCTGTTATAACGGTAATGGATTCTCCCTCCCTTTGCGTCCGTAGTGGAAGTGATATTTCCCGCATAATCATAGGTATATTGTTCCTCCCCTCCGTCCGCTGCCCGGACTCTGGTCAATTTTCCCCAGGCATCCAGGTCAAAACCCGTTTTATTCCCGTTTCCGTCCTCTATTCCAATCACCTGGCCCCGGCTGTTATAGCGGTAGGACTGCAGCTTTCTGCCTTCTCCTCTGCCTTTAACGCTTCCAATACTGGAAAGAGTTCCCTGCATATCATACCGGAAATGGAATTCCTCCCCGTCTGCCAGCTTTTGGACTGTCCTCCGTCCCATTGCGTCATACTGGTTCCATTCCTCCCTCTGGCCGTCAGGGCCTCTCCGCTCTGTTAGACGGCCCATACCGTCATATCGGTAGTTCCATGTCCCTGTCCTGGCATCATGGCCTGCACACGGGCGCTTTTCTTCCACCAGACGGTCATTCCGATCATAATGATACTCAAACACGGCCCCTTCCATGCTGCCGGCCTGGACTAAACGGTCTTTCAGGTCATACTGACAGACAATCTCCGTCTCCCGGCCGTCCGCCCCTTTCCGGCGCAGGGACACCACATTCCCGGCCCGGTCGTAAGATACAAGGGTGCTGTGGTCAATGCCGTTCCTTTCATCCACCATCCGTTCGCAGACCAGACGATCCCGCATGTCGTATTCCCGGAAGATCCGGCAGCCCTGCGGCGTGCGGATCTCCGTTAGGTTCCCGTTGGCATCCCGCCCATATATTGTGACCGCAGACTGGACGGATTTTTCAAAGCCTTCCCCCGCCCACCCTGCTATCAGCTCCTTTTTCTCTGACAGCCGTCCTGCCCGGTCATACCGGAAGCAGATGGTCTTTGTTACATCCTTACTGATAACCTGTTCCTCTTTGGTCTTATTCCCACGCACGTCATACTCATACCGGATACAGGCCCCGTTTCCGTCTTCCGCCTGGACCAGACGCCCCCTGGCATCGTAAGAAAAGGAGATATTGAGGGTTTTTCCGGTCTCTGCCTCCTCCAGCCTTCTTTCTGTCCCGTCTTCTACAAGGGTCCATTTCCCGCTGTCAAACAAAATCCCGGTCTGTCTTCCATCCTCATCATAAGTATAGGCCGTGCGGCAGAAAAGCACGCCGCCTACTTCCTCTGAAACAGGCTCCGCCTTCTGGACCAGGTTCCCGGACAAATCGTACCAATAGTAGGAAACCGAACCGTCCGCCGCCCCTGCAAGGGTTACATTCCCATGCAGGTCATATTCATACCAGGAAATCCTGGTCCCGTCCGGACCTGTCACCCCGGTCAGCCGGTTTTCTTCGTCATAAGTATAGCAGTATCCGGGACCATCATCCGCAGCCGCGTCATATTCCTCTGGCAGCACATGCCTGATGCAGTTTCCGTTTCCGTCCCGGAAGAACCGCTCCACTCCCCCGTCCGGGTAATGGATCCGGTTCTTATCCCAATCATAATCATACGTCTCCCCTTCCCCTCCGTCATGAACCGGGTCATAAGCATTGGGGTGGATCTTCTTCAGGACGGTCCCTTCCCAGTCTACCACCTCCAAATGAAAGGATATTTACTAATTCTTTACCATCCTCCAGACGTACCCCAGGCAACAAATTATTAATATTAAGTTTTCCTTGTTCTGCATCTGCCCCCATACATAAATAACTAATTTGGGGACCACATCGTAATCTTGCTCCAAATGCTAATGGTTCTAGCGATGATTCTTCCTAATCTACGAACAACCATGAAAAAACGCATTTCTTCCCCCTATTCCACTCGAAACTCTTCAACTCTCATCCCCATTACCTCCCTCCGGTATGCACTCTCTACAAATCCCATATTGGCCATAATATACCTTCCCTGCACTCCTCCTAAACGAAAGATTGGCACATTCCGTATTTTTTCTTTTGATAATACCTTCGTTAAAACCTCCCGCTTATCCCTGCTCAGCTCACAGTCCCCTGTAAGACAATCCACCTCCATCAAATCTGGAATCTGAAAGACTGCTGATTGCCGATTCCTTTCATTATGGAGCATCATATACTTGAACCGGATTCCCGGATAATACACGCGAATCAAATTGGCCAGCTCCCCGGAAACCATAAACAACGGATGAATAATCAGATCCATAAACGGCATCTCTGGTTCCATCTCCACGGAAACTGAATTCCATCTTCCTAATTCCTCATACGTCTTTTTATCCTCCCATCTCCCTGGCGGAACCATACGATACCAATTCTTAAAACGAGGCTGGGGAATCTTCTCATTTGACAGAATCCGGAAATATCTCATTTTTTCTCCACTCCTTTCCTAGACACAAACCCATTGGGGAATTTTTGTTAAATACTTTCACTCCAGCCTTCTCCCTTTCCAATCGAACAGAGTATGTCTGCCCTTCCCATATATTCTCCAAACAATACCAACATCTTTTCCTCTCTCCGTTCCGGCTCTAAAAATGGGGACAGATTTTTTTCCAAGGACAGCTCCCCTATCATGGTTTCTATAAACATCTTTGCCAGACGATGGTAATAAGGAGCATAGGCATATCGAATCCAGTCCATTTCGTATTCACGAATCCTAGGGCCGTTTCCCCACACCTTTTCCCCAATTTGTTTTACATCCTCCTCAAAAAATTCATACAACCTTCCTGCATCCCAATATGCCTCTGTCTCTGACCCATCATTATAAAAGAGTGAATCCATCAGACTGAACCGAACCCAATAGGTTTTCATAAAAATACTGCTATGAAGACAGGAAAAAAGGAGATACCGGATTTTCCCTTTTTGTCCCTTATCCTGACTTATTTTTGCCTTTTGTACCACTTCCGAAAACACATGGAGAAACCCAGACACTATTTCCTCCTTATACTGCTCACAAAGAAGTTCCACTTTATTCAGGCTTCCAGAAAACTGTTCCTGCAGAACAGTATCGGGCAGATAACAAGTTCGATCTTTTAAAGTTTTCATTGAACTCTGAATTTTCCTCCGGTAAAAACAATATTTTCATCCATATGAAGTCCAGTTCCTCCCTGATGGATATCCACGCTCTGTGTCCCTGCCAAAATAAGAGAACCACTTTCGCTGGATATGCTGACATTTTCTCCTGAACAAATCTTGATCTCTTTATTGCTTACCATCTCAATTCCAATCCCATCCTGAATCCGCACATACATTCCCTGATTATTGGTCATCTCTAAACTGCCAGGAGAAAAAGCCAGTTCCTTTCCATATTTTGTCTTAAATGATTTCCGGTCAGGATTCTTCCGGTCCTTTGCTGTTTCCTTATGTACCGCACTGATGATGTAAGCGTGTTCCTCCTGTTTATCCGGAATCTGCAAACGCACTTCATCTCCAATCTCCGGCATACAATACCACCCTGCCCCATCTGGTGAGGAATAACCAGTAGAAAAGGGAAACCATCTTCTTGTTCCCTGCTCTGCATTTTCATCTTCATACAAACGAATCTGCACCAAATCTCCCTTCACCCCTTCTACTACTCCACAGAAGGAACAACCAGAATAAGACAAATTAAATTCCGGAGTTGTCCCCATGGCGTTCCAGGAACGTAAATCATAAGTATGGATCAGTTCTTCTCCTTTGTACTCACTATGAATCTTCGCCACATGTCCCCCCTCATATCCCAGCAAAATCAAATCCCATAAATCATAAATCTCCCTGCTGGAAATCTCATATTCCAGATAATCCTGTTCGGATTTACTTCCCATTCCGTTGGACGCCTGACGCATAAAAGCATCCACACGCTTTCTAACCTGATGCGGTGTCATTGCTGGCAATTCATAAGTCGTATAATTTTTGCCGCCTACATAATAAAACACTCCCTCCTGATCTGCCGCCGGGGTAACAGAAAGACCAAAGCGGCTGGCAATCCGTTTCACAAAATTCCAGTCCGTTTCCTGATATTGAAGCAGAAAATCCAAAGGAGCTGCCTTCATACACTCCTCCCCAATGATTCCCGTATTTCCATAAGGCTGATTCACCTTCTCCAATACATCCCAATAGCTCATTCCCGTATCCTGAAACGAACGAAAATGGTTTGCCCCTTCCATTTGATAAGTACCGCTTTTTAAAATCAAGGTCATTTCACACACATGATTTTTTCTCATAAAAGAAAATCCTGCAACCATCCCTTTCATTAAAACCCGTTTTTCCCCTGTATCTTCCTGCGCTGTAACAGTAACCCATATCGGTTCCAACACCTGATACTGGTATTCTTCCATGTCCTCGTCCCGTATATAGCCGTAAATTCTTGCGCATGCATGCTTCCCTACCTCCTGGTCAATCTCCAGGCTCCTGATGGTCAAAAAATCAAAATGTGAAATCTGTATCTGATCCGCTTTCATTATTTCCACCCCTCTTTGTTCAAACAAATATATTCTAACGATTTCAGCACTGGTTCTTTCCATTCATCATAAAAAGCCATCCTGCAGTTAAAAGTCCCTGCCAAAACACAGCTCTTAAGAGGAATCAGAAACTGCAGATTATAGGTTTCTTCATCCACTGTAAAATTTTTATATTCAAACCATCGTCCTTCTGTCTCTGCCCTATCCTGCCGGATCTTCCCCTGTCCGTAAAGAACACTCTCCGGGGCATGACATAAAACGGTTTCCTGCATCTTTCGGATGGAATGGTCCAAATCTATGCTTTCCCCAATCTCTTCCTTTCCCAGTAAATGGAAACCATAATTTTCATCCTGTCCTGCACTGGTGAAAAGCACTGCCGGACGGAATTTACTTGGATACCGAATCCGGGCAATCTCCTCTGACATTTCCGTAAAGCTTCCCGGGAGCCATACACAAACTTTTTCATCCAACACCATACAGGGAAGAAATCTTTGCCATTTTCCCCGAATGAACACTGGATCCTGTTTTAAATCATAGTTCTTTTCCTGCTTCTTATAAACTTTCTGCAGGCGAAGAATTTCTTCATCCAAATACTCTCCTTTTCTCATTTTTTCTCTATTCCTTTCCATTACGAATCCCTATGGCTTTAAGCTCCTTACATTTTTCATATAAAAAACCACATTCCTTTCCGCATAAATTTGACGGTTTTCCTGTACCTCTAATGACCTCATAATATGGATCATCTGCTCTTTCCCGTCCTCATCATTTTCCATACATCCCATCGTTCCTAACATCATACATCCATCTACAGGAATCACATACATGATATTCCATACCTTTCCCTTTTCCCCCATGGTTTCAAATGCAAACCAGCCATAGCTTCCCTTGTCTTTTTCCACTATCTCTGCCTCTTTCTGCAGGCACGATGGATATAAGCTCACCACCAGACTGCAGACAGACTGGATTGCATATTGGATCTGGCTTTCTGCCAGCCATTGGTTCTTTATCAGAGAAAAGGTGCAAAACCGTGAATGTTCCTTATCTTCCATAAGGATCTGTGGTCTGGCCTCGGAAGGATACCTGTTTTCTGCTCTTTGTTTTTCCATGCTATGAAAGGAATCTGGAAGATCCACCAAAAGTCTTTGATCAAAGAATGCTGTTTTTTTCATTGCTTTTCCTTCCATAAGCCTTTCCCCCTTCTAACTGTTTTTCCAGTTCCTTTTTGCATCCCTCAAAGGAAATGGGAACCAATGGGAAAATTGGAGTTTTCTGTCCACATACCAGTTGTTCCATTTTTTCGGTTATCTGCTCTTTTGCCTGTCCAATTGGCAAATGGTTCATCTGGTCAATCAAAGGGCTTTTTCCAATTGCTCCATTACTCACAGAATATGCCATGTTCATCCCCCTTTCATTCTTCCCCCAATTGGTCGAAAACCTGCAGCAATCTGCGCCAATGGATCCATCTCTATCCTTTGAGGAATCGCCGCAAGCACATAGATCATGGAAGCTCCTAATTCATATTGGGCCTTTTCTTCCTGTTCCATCAGTTCTTTCATCTGAAACTGCAGCTTTTCTTTTTTCTTTATTTGCCCTTTTTCTGCTCTCCCTTCTGTCTGGCTGCCTCTTTGTCCAGGTCCCCGTTTCCTAGCCGCTGGCAGTCGTTTCCCTTTCTTTGCCTGAAAAGTGCTGTATCTTCCCATTGCATCCAGATTATGACAGATATTCACTATACAAGGGCTTCCCAACTGACGTTTTACAATAGCAACCTCCTTCGGCGCCATCAAATCCACTTTACCTCCTTGTATCGTCACCTTCCCTTTTGCCTGAATCCGGATTTCTTTCCGGCTGTAAACCACATTTCCGACTCCATCCTGCAAGGAAACCCTTGATTCATCTATAGCAGAAGATAATTCCATGGCAGAGGGATAAACCGCCAGCTTTTTGTCTTCCTTTGTCACAAGCCATCGATTGGATGGAACTTTCCCTTCTCTGATGGTCGGTCCACTTTCTCCGATACAATGAATCCCGATCCCGTTCCTTTCATCCCCATTGGGAATCAGCAGGCAGACCCGGCTTCCGGTCTCTGGCATCAGATAAGCCAGATTTCCATGCTCTGGAAGCCAGGGATAAAAATAGGCTTTCTCCATCTCCTGTTCCTCATCTATATCTAGATGTATTTTGATCCGCTCCTCTTTTCGTTCCAACACTGTGCCAGTGAGGGAATTTCCGGTTAATCCTGGATTTTCTGCAGCCGGAATCTGTCCATACCCTTTTTCTGACAAAATACAACTACATACAAGAACACCCCGCTTTAAAAATGTTGTAATCTCATAGGGCCATAGAATCCGGTTCTTGTAGGCAACGGGCTGTCCCAAATGAAGAATCTCCCCAGTCACAATCTCATAATGAGAATCTTCCATGGTTCTCCATCTGGATTTTTTTCTCCGGTTTGGATCCATGCACCATCTTTCTTCATCTGCCTCCAAATCCTGGGGTTCTGTCTCTTTTGGGAAACCAAAATAAATCCCTCTTTCTTCATAATTAGCTGTTGCAAAGACGGGCTGTCCCAAATGGGCTGCCAGTCTTAATAAAAATTCCCAATTGGTCTCCTCATACTGGATCAATGGCTTTTGGATTTCCCTGTCTTTGCCGCTGAATAATAAGGAGAAGGATTGTTCCTCTGCAATTCTCTCAGCCAATATTGCAAAAGTCTCCTGCACGTCCTGGAAAGAACGGCTTTTTCTCTCCAAGTCCATCAGCCAGGAGAGGGAGTAGGCTTCCAAAGAAATTCGGTCATATCCAACCTCCTTTATGATCTGAATCCCGGAAATCACTCCATAAAACAACAAATTCTCCACGCCCTGTTCAGATGTACAGACTTTAATTGGCTGACCATTCAGAGGGTTTTCTGCCAGTTCCAGACTTCCTGTCTCTATGTCTGCTACCATCCTTACGGTTCCATGATGGTTTGTTTTTTCTTTCATTACCAGGGAATAAATCTGCTGGATGGGAAAGTTGCATTTTACTTTTAATTTTTCTTGGGTGATGTAATTTTTCATTGTATAGAACGCTTTCTTATATCTTTTAGCTTTGACTATATTGTTATTGTAAATAACTCTTTTTAGTTAATTTTTCGTTTTAATTTTCTATTGCAACCTATTTCTTCTCTCCAAAATTCCTCATCTATCCTATTAGTTCTATGATAAAACACCAATTCCTATCCTGAATTGTTAAGGATAAACACTTCATATCTGGACTCATTATTCAACAAATCATTATCTTTTAATATGACATTATTCTGTGTAGAACGATCTCCTATTCTGATTCCAATCTTAAAATGTATTTCCTTCCTTTTCAAAAAATTCTCAATATATTTTGGAGATAATATAACCAGTTCATTACTAATTGGCATAGGATGATTTATTAAAAAAGCTTCAAAACTCATACTCATTTTTATTACGCTATTTGGAAAGAGCAATAATATCTTGTATCTTACAAGTTCCGCTAATCTTTTTAATAAATCACAAAATAGTCATCCTCATATTCTCCACACATACTATAACAAGCTTCGTATTTTCCAACTGTGCTGCCTGCATATTCGATTTCCAAACGAATAGCTATAAATTCATAATCACACACTGGCCAATTTTTTATTTTATAAGCAATAGAATGAATCCATATATCTAATTTTTCAATGCTATAATCATGAAAATTTTGCTTAAATTCATTTGGTTCTTCTTTCCTGTACTGATTAAAATTAGTCCAAAAACCATTTTGAGTTTCTTCTATTAAATTGTATTTGTTAACTACTAATTTAAGTTGCTCACGCATTTCAATACCTCCTTTTTATGTAATTTTCAATGTACTCCTGTTGTAAATTTGTCAAATACAATATGTTCACTTGCACTATCATAATTTCCAAATACTCTCCAGTCACCCAGTCCTCCCTTAACCTTAATTTCATATTGATATAATTTACCTCCTATTTCTACTCCTTTTCCAGAAAACATTTTTATTCCATTTTCACCTATACCAGATACGATTCCTTTCTTCATTGAATTTATAAATTTATCTACTCCTTTTTGCCCAAATCTATTTCGTATTTGATTATACACATCATGTTTAATCCACCCTGGCTTATTCTGCAAATTTGCTTTATTATGTACCAGAATTCGGTTTTCAGACACAAAATATGTATGCCAATCTTCAACCTCAAGATTATACACTATAATAGATTCCTTTTCTTCAACATCTTCTATAAATTCGACAATATATTCCTCGTCATAATTTGTCTTTAATATATCACCTTTTCGTACATTTTCTGCCAAAACCCAACCTCTTGTTGTTACCCAAAATGGATGTTCTTTTGTTGTCTTAATTATATTTTTCTTTAAGTATATATATATAAAATATTTTTGCAAATGTCTATAAACACGTACTACTTGCTTCAAATCTTTACAACCTGTCTTTATATCTTCAGCCCAAACCTTGTCGTTTGGTTTTATTTCTGAAATCTTTTTGAACCCCTGCTTTACCAGAATAAGAGTATCACCAGTAAAACAGGTTTTTGCATAACCCGGCGACTCTATCTCATCTGTATCTTTCCAAACCACATCTTCTTTCGTCGTAGCTACTATGTTGTAATACAACATAGTAGCATTTGCCATCATCATGGCACTATCCCCTGCCCACGTAAGCAGACATTTGTTTTCCTCCGACCATCGATAAAATGGCTGTGTCGCAATCCGCTTCGCCGTCTCCTCACAATCCACTTTCAACATCTGAAGCATTTTTGCATTCAGCACCCTTGCATCCCAACCAACATCTTCTGCTATCCCTGCTTGTACGGCTGTTGTCTGAAGCCCATTCACAAAAGCCTCTAATAAGCGGGCGTCACAATCCGTCAGCAAATGATCCATAGCCGATTTCATCAATTCACCCTCCAGATCATCCTTTCTGTACAAACAATGGATTTCCAGTTCACCACCTCGCTTTTCTAATGTATCTTCTAAAAATCTAAGGGCCTTTTTATACATTCCCTCATTGAGATAAAGGCTTTCATATGGATCCAGCAAAATCGCCAATAAACCTGGATATTTTGCCTCTATTTCCGCTAACAGCAAAAACTGTCTTGCAAAGATCCCATCCTGACCCGATGTCTCCGGTTCAATCTTCATTCCATACTTTTTGCAAAAAATAAAGGACTTGGTCGTAATAATCTCTTTTCCGTTGGCAAGCATCCTCTGCGGTTCCAGGTTTGTCCACTTCTCATCTGGATCCATCTGATACTCACATTCCCCATCCATAAAACAGGTTCCAAAGGGCTTGATATTCACTCCTGGGATTCGGTCCTCCACACATGCTCCTGGCAAATTATTCACCGAAAGAGTATCCCCTGGCTCTACATACAAATAGTTTGGCTGGGAGCCATATACACAACGTAATCTGGCTCCAAACACCAGCGGTTCCGGCGGTCCTTCTTCCTCTGCCTCGCCGAACAGCCATGAAAACATCCTCAAACTCCATACCTCCTTTATTTTACCGTACTTTTCTATTTCTCCTATGCTTTACAGCAACAAAATTTCCCGTTTTCTCTGCCCAACTGCCCCTTCCTGCATCACAACTCCTGGTCTCTGTTCCTTCAAAACTTTTAAAAGACTTCCGTATACTGCTCTCTGCCTGCTGATTTCCTTGTCTGTCTTTGCTTTATATGTTTTCTCCCCATCTTCTTTTCCCATCCACCTCCTTTTCTTCCAACACAATCTTACTTCTTCCAATCACTTTTCCCGGTTCCTGTCCGTTTTCCATAACCTGACAGCTCTATGAGTAATCTCATTTCCTGAAAAAACAATCTCATTGATTGTTCCACGCTGTTTTATGTGCATATATACTCCTGCCCCAATCGTCACGCTCCCATTAGTCTCCATTTGGATATTCCTGTCTGCCTTTATTTGTACAGACATTTCTGACAGGATATTTGTCTGGCTTCTGTCATTTAAAGCCAGGATTTCCTGGCCGGCAAACGAAAAAAGAAGGCTCTCCATATCCATAAATATCTGCCTTCCATCTGTTGTCTCTAACCTTTTCTGTCTAGGGTGACTTCTATGGTCTTTGTCTGGCATACAACCTGTCACAATACCGCCTCCGTGAAAATTCTCTGTCACATTTAAGATGGCCCTTGCTCCTTTCTCTGGCATTGCATACATCAGATTTCCCGTAACCGGATAATATTCATATGGATAAGCAGTTTCTTCCTTTTGTTCCTTATCTATATCCAAATGCAGCTTAACCTGGTTTCCCTGAACACACAAAACAGTTCCTAAAAGCGAATAATGTCTTATCTTTCTTTCCCACTGATACAAGTATGGAATCCCTGTTTCCTGAATCAACAAGTATCTGTGCAGTATAAGGCCGCCCTTTGAAAAAAACTCTGCCTTTGCAATCATCCACTGTAAACCATAAAATTCCACCCAATCTCCAAGTTTGAAAAAGTCATATGTTTCCACTTCATAGCATATACAAGTGCCACCAGGTATTTCATCGCCCCCGCTAAATTTCCAATTTCTGCAATCAACAATTATTTTTTGATGTTCAATATTCTTTAATGTGTGTATTTCTCCCTTTGATATACCAATCTTAATATCTGATTTTTCACCAACACAAGAAGTAATAATCGGCAAACAAAGCCTTTCTGCAATCTGACACAAAAATCCCCATTTTGTACTTTGAAATTGAATAAATGGCTCTCCAATTACCCGATTATTACCCTCTGACAAAATACAATTTCCTTCAGATCCCATCACTTTGTTTAACAGCCCATTATAAGTCATGGAACTGTCTTGATAAGAGTGGTTTTCCTGTATTTGATCTGTCTTTTTGCTGTGTGAAACACCTGTAATCGTAATCTTATATAATCCTGCTTCTACAAAAACATTAATCTCCTCCAAATAACCTGTAAATAAAATATACTCCTTCTGGTCTGGCTCATATATGATTTTAAAATCCTCTATCTTTAAAATCATGTCCAAGTTTTCATTATAGATATCTTCATCTATAACCGCCTGTACCTTACAGGATCCGTGATGATTTAATTCGGTTTTAATATAAATATATTCTGGTTTTCTCAAAGGAAAACTGCTCTCTACACGAATAAACGCTAAATCCACTATCCCCAATTGAGTCTCCTCCTTACCGATGCTCTACCTTGCTTGCCTTTTCTAAAATCCCGTCACATACAGCTAAAATATTTTGATTCTGTTTTAGAAAAACACCGGATTTTCCTATAATATTTACATCTTCTCCACCGTCCAGATTGATTCCGCCGGATGAACGGATCTGAATATCTTTATTGCTTTTAATCAGAATTCCTGTCTTGTCATTTAATTCAATGGACATTCCTTTATGGTTGGTGATTTTTATACACTCTGGTTCTAAGCGTATCTCTTTATCATCCACAGTCCGGATAAATTTTTTCTCCGGTTCCAGCTTCCATCCTCTCTGCTGCTCCAGATGTACGGCACTTAATACAAAGGCATTTTTCTCACAAGAATCCGGAAAGTAAATCCGTATCATATCTCCTTTTTCTGGCATACAATACCATAATGCATTTTTTCCCGAAGCATATACAGTTGCAAAATCAAACCAATGGGAATTTTCGTCAAACCCTCCTTCTGTATCCAAAACTTTAATTCTTACCTTTTCCTCTTTTACATCCTCAACTCTGCCTTTCATTGATAAACCAGAAATAAATGGGTTAAAATAAGATACTGTTTTAAATCCATAATCTGTTCGCAGACGGTATTCATGCAAAACTTCGCCATTTTCCCACTTACTCCTTATTTCTGCAACTCTCAAGCTTTTTCCCTGAAATTCCACAGGTGTACACAATTCCATATACTTATCTGAAGAAACAATATAATCCGTTACATCCTGGATTCCCAATGTTTCCAACCCGCCATTCTTCTTCTGTTTCCATTCGGCTATATTTTCTTGAACCCTGTAGTGGCTGCTTTCATCTAAAAATTCTCTTTCTATCTTAGGCAGCCCTAAATAGTAGCATGCCCTGTTGTTTGTACAATCCGGTATTATAACTGTATTTAAATAACTAGCAACCCGTATCAAAAATTCCCAGTCTGTTTCCTGATACTGTACAAGTATGCTATCCGTTTTTTTATGTAAATCCTCTGTAAATATACAGGAACTCTTTGTATTACTATCAGCAAAAAAAGTAATGATTTCTTCAAATCTTTGATTCTGCTTTTGAAATACCCGCACCCGTTTCTTCCAATCCAGCCGAACAGTATAAGAGACTGCCTCAAAATACAATTTTTTTAAAGCTCCCATTTCTTCAACTGTCCAAAGCTCCATCATTCCGCAAAAAACTCTCTCTTTTTCTCCCTTTTCATCTATGAAATATACTTGTATTTCTTCCTTTTTCCAATCTGTATATAACATATCCTCCAGAGTGTCAATATACCCCTCCGCCTTTATTTTTATATGTTGATTTGGTCTCTTGACAATTTCACACTTTAACAATGTCACAAAGGATACAGGACTGATTTTTATTTTTTCATACATAAAATACCCCTCCATTTCATTCGCTTATTCCCTGTTTATTTTACTAACATCTGTGATTCCGCTTAATATATGTAATATTTGATTTCTATATATTCTCATTTCTCTCCATCCACATTGGAACAATCCCATTAACAGCTTTCCTTCAATACACATCAGAAACAACAGATAGTACATCTCTCCAGAAAGTGTATTTCCTTTAAAATCCATCCATGATAAAATCCCTGATACAGTTTCCATTTCTCCCTTTTCAAAGAAAATATTTGCTGGATATCTCTGTCTTATCATAAAACAGAAATCATTTATCACAAGGTCAAGCTGCCTGTCATCTATCTTTTTACTTGTCAGGCAAAATACCATATATACCTCATTTGTTCCTTTCATAACTTCCTGGGGTTTTTGTTGCCCTGGAAATAAATGTTCAATGTCCTCATTGGTCAGTCTCTGATATCCCGCAGGGAAATCAATTTTTATTTTTCCATTTAATAAATACACATCATACTCCTCCTGTGTAAATTGTTTTTATAATTTCTTTAACAACCGGTTTCCATGCATCTGATTTGTCAAAAGGACAGTGAAACATCCCCAGCATCATTTTTTCCCTTACAGGCACAATAAACAATTGCTGATATAGCGGCTGGTCAATTCCATACCCCTTATAATCCATCCATGCAATGCCTTTATGGTTTCTTTCTTCAATACCTTTATCAAGCAATATACTGGTTGGCTGGGATTTCTTCAATATTCCTTGAAATTTCTTAAGCATTTCCTCCAAATTGGAATCATCAATGCTTTTCTCTATCATTTGAAATGAAAAAGCAATTTCCCCGCCTTCTTTCATCTTGATAACAGAAGGGGAATTTGTACCGCTGTATTTCACATTACGGATCTCATCTGGCATATCTGTAAAAGTTTCCGGAAGGAAAATCTTCACAGTGCCGTCAAATAGTTCTGTCTCCGAAAAAGTAATCAATTCTTCTCCTGCATATATGCCGGATTGAATACATGAATGCCGGCTTTTTTCAAGTTCCCTTCTTCTCCTTATAATCATTTCATCCAAGTATTCCTTTTTTCCTGCCAAAGTCTGTTTCCTCCGTTTTAATCATCAAAGCCTCCCTTAAACCACTTTTAGTACTCAATTTCATCATGGATAAATTTTTTCATAAAACTTCTCGTGCTCCTCCTCTGTCAGCACTCTGCCTTCCATGGTATCAACATCAGAGCTGCACTCTCTGATAAACTCTATAAGAAATTCTCCCGCCGCTTTCTCTGTCATTGCCGATATTTTTCTTTGCTTATCTACCAAAAGATCCATCCAATTCTCCATCTTTTCACTTGGGACGCAAAAAATCCATCAGGGAAATTTCTTTGTCTATAGGCATCATCCATCTCTACAAAATAATCTTCAGTCTTTTCTTTATAATCAAATATTCCCATATTGGTTTATGTATGATAAGTCCCTCCACAGTAAGTCCATATTGGGTTATCATTTTATTCCTTTCAAAATTATGATTTCTATGTTAACTCTCAAAATTCTCTTTAAACCAGGTTTCGTAATCGGTTCCGTCATGGATAAATTCCTCATAGAAAAGTTCAATATTATTCAATATATTATTGTCATAAAATTCTTTAATTACTGCATCTCTTTCCTTTTCTACAATAGCAATATCATAAGCCTTTCTAATCATCTTTAACGCTGCATTCCTATTCCCCAATTTCGTATTAAGATACCCCATATTGTTATATATATTTACTATTACATCGTCATAAGTATAAGCTGCATTCTGGCTGGTATAAATATCCATTTCTTTCCTGCAGTATAAATAGGCAGTTTCATAATCCTGCTCCATAACAGAAGCCCTTGAAAGAAATCTGTATCCTTCTGCCACCTTAATATCATCTTCTTTCCAGTAATATGCCGCATACCGCATTCCGATTTCATAGCATTTTTTTGCTTCCTCCAATTTTTCTTCTGATGCCAATATACTTCCTTTTCTGTAATACACATTTGCTAATGCCCCTGCATCGTTCTGCTTCTCTCCTAATTCTATGGCATGGTCACAATACTCCAACGCTTTTTCTACCATATTCATATTTGCATACGCAGTAGCCATTAATCGATAAATTCTTATAATTTCATCAGCATCAGCATATTTCAGAGCTTTTTCGTAATACATTAAGGCTGTATCATACTGTTTCAAATTTCCATAATATATTCCTTCCGACTGATAAATCGAACCAAGCATATTTACATTATCTTTTTTCTCCAGCCCTTCCTCCGCTTCCTGAAGATAGGCGCCGGCCCGATCTAAATTTCCCGTTGTAATATAGCAATCACCGATCTGACCTTTTATCCAATATTCCATAGAAGTACCTGGCTGTATTGTTTCTTTTATTCTAGCTAATGTCAGTTCATAATACAGAATTGCTTCCCTGTAATTTTGGGCATTATAATAGTCAACTGCTGTCTGATATTCCTCAAAATCCAAAATTTCTGAATTCATTGTTTCTTCATATCTATATTTGCTATTTAAGCATCCGGAAAGCACTGCTATAGAAAAAATAATGACAGCCACCAAATGCACTCTTTTACTATTTTGTTTCATTTTTTCTCCATCTTATTAAAGCATTCTTTTATTTATATATTTCTTTATTTCTAATATCACTTTCAAAGCTTTCCTGAGACAGATCTTCTCTTTCGCCTTCCACACCCACCCGCGTCTTCACACTATATGTCACCCCTGGATCCTCCCCCCACACAATATTACTTCCCCTTCTCTCATTCAGATAGTCCTTTCTCTCCACACTTTGAAAGAATCGGATCTCTCCTACCTTTTTGCATTCTTTATTCAGAAACTGCTCTGCAAAAAACATGTATTCTTCTGTAAATGCATATGCACGAATACTGTCCACCCAATTATCATGAATTTCATAGTTTATTGCTGATATGACATCAAATGTATCCGTTATTCTTGAAAGCTTTTTATTAAATTCTTTTAAATCTTTCGGATAGGCTTCTCTTGCCTTTTTATATTCAACTGTTGCTTCGCTATTAAATATAGACACTATTGAACTCACATTTTCCTCCTCGCATAAATTTTCCTTTATACCATCATAAACTGTCATTCCTATCGATAGCATACCTGCAATCGCTCCTATTCCTCCTGGAACATGTCCCAGAATCGTAAGTAAAGCTGCTAAATATTGTTGTTCTTCCTCCTTCACTGACTTTCCCACATATTCAAAGTGCAAATTACAAGGTATTCTTTCATCTTCCTCTGTTTTGATCTCACCCTCTGTTAAATATTCGTATGCCTTCACCGATATTCTGGCCGCATCCCTGTAAGCATACTTCAATTCAAATCGTTCTTCTTCAAATCCATATAAATCATGGACCCTTTCAAATGTTTGAAAATGCTTTATTAGGGAATCTACCATTTCCAAGGTTCTGATGTATAAATTATTAAAATAAACAACCGATTCCTGTCCTGAAGTCATAAACTCCAATACTCCTCCACAGCGGCACACCATAAAAGAATCCGTAGTTAATACCCGGCTGTAATCTGTAGTCCAGTTCTCTATTTTTTCTATAATTTCTTGGAAATCCTGCATCAGTGAATTAATAATTTCCTTAAGCGCATTGTAACATGGTAAGCTTTCAATTTCAGCCGCAATATCTTTTGGTTCTCGCTCTGGACTTTCTACATTTCTTTTTAATTGATTTGATGGCATTGCCAAAGTTATGCTTACATCAATCTTTCCAACATCCCAGGTGGCTTCTTCCACCAACACATGAACATTCTCGTCGAGTTCCTGAAGTTTTTCATATACATATTTATAGTTGTTCAAAAATTTCTTGCTGGTAAGCCTTAATTTTTCCGCATATCCAAAAACATCTGCTTTATTTTCAATTTTTGACACGGTTTTCTCTATTTCATTTAGTGCCATGTC
This sequence comes from uncultured Lachnospiraceae bacterium, assembly GCA_910586205.1. GTDB lineage: Bacteria > Bacillota > Clostridia > Lachnospirales > Lachnospiraceae > Brotaphodocola. The sequence goes on from CAJUGD010000035.1 coordinate 16,994, forward strand.
CATCCGTCCCCACCGTGTACGATAACGTCCCTCCAAAATACTGTCATAGTAATATCCGGTTCCGTGTTTCTCCTTTATGATTTTAGGAATCTCTTTCCATAATGCTTTAATTTGGATATACATCTTCTGAATATCACCATCACTGCCTCCTTGTAATGTACGGTGTTTTAACAGACGCTCCTCCATTTGATACATATTATTTACTGTAACCTTTTCACTTGGCTCAAACCAGACTTCCTCCAACAAATGCAAGCAAACACCATATCCCTGGTCAATATAATCTGACAGAAGTTCATTATATTTATTGAACTTTTTATTCTCCTCATTCTCTCCAACATAATCTGTATAAGCATACAACATTCTTACCGCATCCATATAATATGGAGAATAACATCTTTTAAAAGGAAGGAGATTCCCATTTTTCTTACAATCTTTTTCTGTAGCAATAATGTATGGGCCTGTTACATTACTTCCGTTTTTGTTTGCTTTTACAATCAGACAAGTACTCTCCTTTTCAGAACTTCTTTCTGACTGTCCGTAGCTACAGCAAATCCTCGCATTATCCACTACTACATTGTCTGCCCCGATCTGTGTTTCCTGATTTTTCAGTTCTTCTTCTAGTTTCTTCGTCCTATATTCCATTTTTTTCTCCCTCTGCCGTATCCGTAAATATCCTCTATGTGTCTGCTATTCCGCCTTATCCTCCCGTCTGTTTTCAATCCTCCCTACTATTTTTTTCCATCAAAAAAATTCCGTTCCAACGCCGCAATCCTTTCATCCAATCTTTCCATATTTCCCCTTTATATCAGCTTAATCCCCCGTCTTTCTTGTATCTGCCTGCTCATACCCATGTCCCCTCGTCTTAACCTATGAAGAAGCAAAAGAAGATTTTTGTAGTATTCGTCCGTTCTCGAAAGTTTCTCCAGAGAAAGCATTTCCAGACGTGTTTTTAAATATTCTCTTATGCATGTAGCCGGAATATTCCCTTCCATTGCCAGAGTATTCATAGCAAAACTGACATCATATATATTTTCTGATTTAAGCTCCAACAACTCTTTGGCATACTGTTTTAATATGGCTGGTGCCATAGTGCTTTCTCCCTGGGCGGCATAGGGGGTATAAAGGAGATTCACGGTATCATATTTGGTTGAAAAGTCTTCAAAATTTTCATGCCTTACCCGAAGCCTTGCTCCCTCTTGAAGAAAAAAGCGGCACAGCTCTAATTCAAAAACAGAATCCGTTACCTTGGTTTCCAACACAATTTCTCCCGTTCCCTTTACCTGGTCTATTTCCCGCCGCTCATCGGCAAACCGCACTTTCAAATACTGCATATCATTTGCTGGCTCACATGGTATGAAACATGGTTTTTCCTGAAAATACAATCGTCCTTTCCAGCAGAGCATACCAGAAGAAACTGTCAATCCCCCGTTATCCCATGAAAGATTTCCTCCAGACAGTATCCCATCAGAAACATCCTCTAAGGTAAGTTTTACTATATTTTTAGGATAATCCCTAAGTTGTTCCAACATTTCTGCCCGCAGCAGACGTTTATTCCCAAATTCAGGCAATACATAGTAAAACATCCAATCCCTCCTCTCGTAAATTTGCATAGCTTTTTCCAGTTCTGACCCTGCCCTATCCTATTGACATGTCTTCGCCCGGGCAATTCCTAGAGCGTGTCTGAAAACCCTTGTGTAAATATTTTGGTCTATTTTCCCGATTGCACAGGAACTTCAAGTACGGAGTACTAGCAAATCGCAATCCCACCAATCTGCATCGTCTCCCCCACCCCGATAATCCCAAAATGGTATTCATAAAACACCTCTGCCCGATACCGGATATCCAAAAACATTTCCATCAAAAATCCAAGCCGTTCTTCCAATTCCCCGGTCTTTTTCAACCTGGTATAAATCAGGATTTCATCCGGGCGGTCATTATTGTGATAGACAATACTGTCCTCAATCAGCCCATGGACCAGATCGATAAAGATTGCCAGAGAACTGCCTGTCCGGCAGCTTCGAAGCCATCCGGACATCAAAATCCCCTTCTCCTCTTTCCCCATACTGGAAAATACCTTCCATGCCTTTTCTCCAAAAGCCCCCGCATCCAAATCGGATGCCAGCAGCTTTTTGTAATATTCCTCCCTGGTCATCCCTCTGCGGATGTCATTTCCCGCCAGCATATGAAGAATCACATTGGTCAGTTTTTTCCGCAATTGGGGGTAATCCCTTAATTCCGGCTGGAACAGATTCCTGAAAATATCATAAAACCGGCAATAGGTGTTGACGGCAATCTCCCTTTCCTCCCCCAGCTCTGTTTCATTGATAAATGGAATGGCAATTTCCAAATAAGCGCTGCTCCCCCCGTCATGGTAGAACCGCAGCCGCTCCTCCGGGATTCCTTCCTCCTTAGCCTCCAAAAGAACCTCCCACAAATATCTCACAGCACCATCCCTCCGCATTCATACCCTGGGTACAGCCTTTGGACCTCAGACACCAGGAAACTGGCAATATCCCGGTGCAGCCATTCTTCCTCCCTTCCTGCCTGAAAACGCAAAAACAGTTTTTTCTGGCTTCGGGTATCCCGGATTTCATCTTCAATAAAAGGATTCATGGAATAGGTTTCTTTCCTTCCGTCAAACTGTTCCAAAAGCTCACAGCCCTGATAACGGATATACCTCTCCAGGTGAAAACCCCGGATAAAACGTTCCAACTCTGCCCTGGTCCTGATGCTTTGGCCCCATTTCCGCTGATACCGCTCAGAAAAATTTTCCACCCGTTCATTCTGCATCACCGGAAACTCATAGTGGTCTGTCTTTTTATTTTCAGCGTTGCGGATCTGGTAAATGCTCCACTTTTTTGTCCGGCTGTTTTCACTGATAATCAGCAGCTTCTCTTTTCTCTGGCTAATGCTCCGGATATCCGGCTCATCCCCTGCAAGATAAGCATGGCAGGTTCCATATTCCCGAATGGAGATCCGGTGTTCAAAATTCCTGTGATCTTCACAAGGAATGGGAAAACCGATTCCGTCTAAAATAAGCTTCCGCACATTCCACACCGGAACCATATCATAAGATACAAAGTCATTATATTTCCCAAAATCAATCCGGATCTGACGGATTTTTTCTTTTTTCTGTATCCCCTCCGGTGCCTGAAAAACTACAACATCCGCCAGTTTATACAGATAAGGGGCATTTAACGTCTGCCAGGGGATCCCATTCTTCATAAACAACTGATACAGACGGCCAACCTTCTGCAAATATTCCGTATTCCGTCTTAACCTTACCGTGATTTTCCTGGCTTCCCTGGAAGAATCTGTCTCAATCACCCCGTCAAATATTGGATCTCTTTCCCATAATTCCTTTAACTGCAAATAATCACACCGGAGCATGATTTTCATTAAGATAAATTGCCCTTCCTTCTCAATCCCTTCCCAAATATCCCCTGCTTCATAGGAAAGAGCCTTCAAATCCCGGTCTTCCATTGGCGAAAAAAACTGATGGGAAGCATCAAAGCAGCTTCGCTCTATAATCCCGGTCCGGATCTGATACCGGTTTACATCATAAGCCAGCTCCTCCTGAACCCGCTGCTCTAACTCCCTGTACATTTTCTCACTGGTTTCATAGAGATCCAAAAACACCTGCTCCATCAGCTCTTTAAAAAGAATCCTCTCCTCCAAAACAGGGATGGATACAATCTCCTGCCGGATCATTTCCTTCATCTCCCCATAATTCATCCCTTACTTCCTCCCATCAAAGAAATTCTCCTCCCAGGTATCATCCTCAAAGGCAAAGAAGGTCTCCTCCCCCCGGTACAAAAGTTCCCCCTCCCGCAGCACCGGAAGCACGATAAATCCCCATTTTTTCCGGGAAACCCACACAAAGAACTTCATCTCCCCCTCCTGGATAATATCCGTCTCCTCCTGGATCACCGTCCCCCCATAAGCCTCATTAATCTCCTCCTGGGTAGTCTGGAGAAAACGGGCCGTATCATAGGTAAAGGAATAGGTCCGCAGCCGTTTCCCCTGGCTGTCATTTAAGTACAGATCAAGCTGCCTGCCCACCATAAACCGGGAAATATACCCAATGGAATCCTCCCGGTCCATGCTTTTGATCAGGATCTTCTCCTGATTCTCATGGGTAAAAGCCATAATCTCATAAGGCAGTGTCCCCACCTGGTACTCCTGATTCACCTTCATGTACCCCAGCTTCCGGTTGAAGAAATAGGCCAGCGCCCCTTCCAGACAGCACATCTTTAACTCCGCCCCGTTCTCCTCCCTCCTGGAATGCTGGATCAGGCGCCCCGGCACATACTCTTTCAGCGCCTCCGTAAACAGCCGGGACTTACAGGACTGTCCGGTCAGCTTGATCATATCGTAGCCCTGCAGCTCCCCCCGGACAAATTTCTGCTCCAAAAAACGCCCCATCAGCCCATAGATATCCGGGCGCAGGATCTCCTCAATCTCATTCAGGTACAGAGAAAAGGTAATCTCCTCCTTCATATGCCCCAGCCTTCCCTGCTCCATGACAGACAGCTTCCACCTGTCCAGAAAAATGACTTGCGTCTTTCTTCCGCCGGTTTGATTCTCCCGGTTTAAACCTTCCCCGGTTCTCTCCTCATCATTCCAACCTTCTCTGACTCCGGTTCCTTCACCTTTGTCCCTCCTTCCATCCCTTCCCCAACTGCCTTTCCTGTCTTTCCGGTTCTCATTTCCCCCACCTGCCGGATCCCTCCAGGTACTCACCTGAAACTCATACAAAAACTCTGGCTGGAAGAAACGCTTTTTCACCTCCTCCGCCAATTCAAACAAATAATAATAATTATTCTTTACATAAAAATACTCCTCCCGGCTCCGCTCCTCATACTCCTTAAAGCGGGTAGGCAGCACAGCCTCCGTCCTTTTGTACTCCTCCTCCAGACGGCAAAGGGAAGCCTCCCCTCCACTCCCTTCCGCCCATCCCTTCAGGGCTTTCACAATCCGTATCTTAATCAACTGCAGAATCCGGTACGTCAGGTTGTTGCCCCCAAAGTTCGTGTCCCCATTTTCATAGCTGGTCTCCAAATCCACCAGATAAGACACCCGGCTGTTGTCAATCCGAAACCGACCGGAGGTCAGATCCGTAGTCCCTCCCCCGCAGTCAATCACAAGGGCATGATACCACTGTCCCTTCTCATACCCACCCTGGCGGATCAGACTGTCAATGCTGGAAAACAGCACCGCCATCCCCTCATCCAGCACACACTCCACCTGATATCCCGGCAAAAGCTCCTGAAACAATTCCTGGAATTTTTCCTTCTGACGGATGGGCGACAAAAGCTGTATCTGCTTAAAATTACACTTAAACTGCTGCTTTCCCATCTCAATCAGATATTCCAGGAAAGCAGCCAGCATCTCCCTGCGGGGGATCTGATATCTGTGGCCGTTTTTCAGGATCACGCTTTCCTTCCGGTCCGGGTCACTGACCCACCGCTTAATATCATAAAAAACCGGTACCTCCTCATCCCGGTAATTCTGCCGGTTCAGCCTTGCCGCCTCACACCCAAACACATACCGGGGCTTCTGCTCCCCCACACCCCCGATCCCCACCATGCTGGGGATCACATATCCCTCCTCCGACCGGGCCATCCGGCTGGTCCCATCCGGCAGGCAGATTCCCATGGTTGTGTTGGAGCTGCCAAAATCAATCACCAAAGGAAGCTCTGTCTCCTCTGCTTCCCGCACCTGAATGTCCAGCAAAGGAATCCGCACCGCCTCCACATACCCCGGAACCACCGTATCCCTGTCAAAATACCGGTCATACAAAAACTCCGACACCCTCTCCTGGGGAAAATACAAAAAGGAATACTGCCGCCTTTCCAAAGGCAGCACCGGCACCTCCCTGCCCTTCTGTAAATAAAATCCCCCGTCCGTCTCCTTTAGATAAAAACAGGTATAAATCCGGTCCTCCTCATCCACCAGAAGAAGGTTCCCCTCATAAAGCCCTCCTTCCGATTCCACCCAATACCCGTCCAGGCTGTTTAGCTCCAAATCCTCATATAAAAAGATTGTCCCCGGAATCCGGATTCCCCCTCCTTCCCGGATTTCCGTCGAAATGTTGTCCAAAAACTCCTGAAGCCTTTCCAGCCCCTTCTCACATCCCCGATCCACATGCCGAAACTCCCTCTGCCCCCGAAAACGCATGATCCGCCGGATATATCCTTCCCGATCCGGCACTTCCGGAGAAGAAGTGACCAGACGCTCCCTCCTGCAGATTTCCCGCAGTTGGAACAAGGTCATCCCCTCTAACTGGCTTCTTTTATAAGTCTTCTTCTGCTCCGGTTCCCTCCGTCCCGGATTCAAGGTATATGTATATCGGCTCATGTTCCTCTCCATTTCTGTACTTCCATGCTCCATCATTTCTGTACTTCCATGCTCCATCATTTCTGTACTTCCATGCTCCATCATTTCTGTGCTTCCATGCTCCATCGCTTAATCCAAGATTTTTTCATTTTGCTTAGAGCGTGCCCACTACGCCCCCCTTATTCAAACCAAATCCCCCTTCACATCCCCGGCCCTTCCCCCAGCCGCACCTCTCCCGGCCCAGGCTCTAAAGCCCCAATACTTCCCGGCCCGGAAACCGCCCCTGTTCCGGCAGGATTCTCTCCCCCGGCTTGATCCTTCTCCGCCCTGACAGCATTTCCGGCCCCGGCACGCTCCTTCTCCGCCCCGGCAGCATTCTCTGTCCCTGCACGCTCTTTCTCCTCTCCAGCCGCCCCTTCCCCATTCTGCGCTCCATCCCTGGCCGCAATCCCTGCCTGGGCCGCTTCCAGCTTCCCGTTAATCCCGTCCGCCAGCTCCGGAAGCTCCAAACGGATATAGATTGCCTGGGCTGTCCGATAATACGTAACGGCGCTCTCATACTTTCCCTCCGCCAGATACATATTCCCCTGGTTCTCCAGCTCAATGGCATTTTTCTGGTCATTCACCCTCTGCTGGTTCTCCAGCTCCTCCTTTGCCTCCTGGGATTCCTTCTCCTTCCTTTCTTCCTCCTCCCTTGCCTCCTGAGATTCCTTTTTTTCCGCATCTGCCTGAGCATTCTCCGCTTCCTTTTCCGCTTTAGCCTTCTGACTGTCCTTTTCCACGGCCTCCTCCACCGCTGCCTGCTTCCTTAAAGCTTCCTCCTTCCCCTCACCGTAATACAAAGCCGCCGCACGGTCTCTCGCTTCCCGGTACGCCTCAATGGCCCCTTCCCGGTCCCCAAAGCCTTCCCGCTTCTCCCCCAGCTCCATCAAGTCAAACACAGCCAGATACCCCTCCGCTTCCTTCATCCGGGCATCCAGATAATCCCTCCCCACATTTCCCGCCTCCTCCGAAAGCCTGCGGGCCTTCCGGTACAGCTCCTGGGCCTTCTGATACTCCCCTTCCCCCATGGCCTCATCCGCCAGCAGAACCTGCTCCGAAAGCTTCAGGCACCGGTCCGCCTCCTTCGCCTCCTCCTGATGCTTTAAGCCCTCCGCCAGCTTTTTCGCCTCCCCATACTCCTCTGCCGCCTTCTTATAATTGTCATAATGCAAATATTCCTCCCCGCTCTCCATGCACCGCACCAACCTCTCCTCCCGGTTTTTCACATTCCGGTGGCGCAGATACATCCCCAGGCTGATTCCCCCCACCAAAAGGACAAGGGGAATTGCTGCCATCAATACCTGCTTTATGGGAAACCTCTTTTTCGGCGGCTGGTACACCTGATCCACAAACGTTACGGCCAGCGTATAATTATCCACCGGGTTCTGTTCCTGTCCGGCCAGGATCTCATCCTCCACCTGGTTTAAGATTTCCTCCGGCTCTTTTGCATCCTTAGACAACTCCAAAAGCTTCTCGTCACTGCATCTTTCCCAGATCCCCCGGCTCATCAGATACAGGATATCCCCGTTTACCAACCGGATCTTTTTGGAAATGTCTGCCTTTGGCGTCCCCCTCTCCCCCAGATAAGAATACAGGTTATTCCGGCCCTCATAGATCTCCGCCGCATCCTTTGGCAGCTCCCCCTTTTGGGTAAGCTCCTCTGCCAAAGACTGATCCCTGGTCCGGACCAGGAAACGGCTCCCCCTCTCCAGATAAAACCGGCTGTTTCCCACACAGCAGGAACGGACGCTCCGGTAATCCGTCACCGCCATCACCACCGACGCCTTCAGACGCATCCCGCCCCGCTGCTTCTTAAGCTCCCGGTGCGCCCCCTGCAGGTAACGCTCCAGCCTCCCCTTTCTCATGGTAGGTCTTTCACTGAAGCTGCGGATCAGGCTCTCCACCACAATCCGCGCACTGTTCTCCAAAGGCTCCCCGTCCAGGCTGTCCGCCAGCACATAGCAGGCAAAATCATCCAGCTCCGCATAGCCGAAATAATCCCGGTTCACCAGGGCCTGCCCCTCCTCCGACAAAAACCGGGTCTGAAATTCCGAGTTGATCCGCCTCATCTTACACCTCCCCCGGACGTCGGGACAAAAAACACCACAATGCTCCCGTTCTCCTTATCCCCTCCGGGCTTTTTCTCCGCTTCCCCCACTGCCTGGGCCGCCTGCTTTTGACACCCTCCCCCTTCTGCCAGGATATCCTCCAGCTCCGCCCAGGAAAGCTCCTGCCAGATTCCTTTGCTTGCCATCACCACCCGGTCTCCGGCCCGCAGCCGGACGGGCCTGTCCGCAAGCTCAATCTCATGAAACCCGTCCATCCCCAGGTAGTTCCAGCACCGCTTCTCCTCCATGCTCCAGACCGCCTCCCTCTTAGAAAGCTTCCCCTCCTCATATGCCTGCACTGCCATTACATCCAGGGTATGCCCCTTGCTTAAAGGGATCAGCTCCCCGTTCCGCCACAAGGCAATCCGGATATCCCCCGCCAAAGCATAATGAAGCGCCGCTCCACTGACAAACGCCGCCGCCAGACAAGCGCCCCCATACCGCACCCCAATGGTCCTCTGGATCCGCAGATGGGCCTCCCCAAAAACCGTGCGGAAAAAATACTCCGGATTGTGAAGCTCCCGGTAAGGCTCATAAGCATCCAATACCGTATCCAATCCAATCTGCGCACAGACCTGCCCCGTATTCTCCTTCCCAATCCCGTCCGCCAGCACAGCCAAAATCCCTGCGCTGCTCATAGACACCTCCGCCCGGTCCGCCTGAAGCTGCCGGTTCCCCGTAGTCTGGGCAATCCCATAATCCAAAGGTGTGGGAAATGAATCCGGCTCCCGGCCAGACTCTCCCCTGTTCGGCAAAGGCTTTCCATCCGCCCCATCCTTTGAGAAAAACTCCCCCAGCGCTGCCACCCGCGCCAGAATCAATCCAATCAACAGGACCGCCAAAAGCGCCACGACTTCCATATCCACTATCCCTGTCATTGCCTGATATCGTTCCATTCAAAGTTATCCCCACACAAAGGCACAAAGATAAAGCGGCTGTTCCCCATCTCAATCACGTCATAGGGCTTCAAATCTGTAGGCACATACACCGCGTCCCCTCCTAAGTACACCAGACCGGAAGCATCCCCCGGCAGCACCACGGTCTTCCTCTTTTTGTGGTCATACACAATCACCGCATGATTCCTCCGGTTAATCTCATTGTCCCCCAGGATGCGGATGTCCATCTCGTCCCCCCGCCCCACAAAATTCTTTCCTTTATGGATCTTGTAATCCATCCCCACCCGCGCTCCGCTGATGCACACCAGCCAGCCGCACACCGGCTCTAATTCCTCCTCCAGAATCTCCACCGGAGGCTCAAACCCCGCCGGTTTGATATCCCCGCTCTCCGCCTCCAGCTTCATACTGCAGTACGGACAAACCTTTCCATACCGTCTCCCATTGTATACATGCCCGTTTGGACATCTCACTAAGCTCATCTTACACCGCCTCCCGTTTCTTTCTCTGCTTGTCAACCTGAAACCCGTTTTTCCTTCCGTTATGTCAGCAGCAGCCTGGTATTTGCAATATACAGCACATCCCCCGCCCTCACCTGGCAGGGACGGTTCATAATCCGGTAACAATTCCCGTCCTCCACCTTCTGCACCCGCACTCCGTTAGAAGACCCCAAATCCTCCACATACCACCGATCCAGGCTGTAATTCAACGCCGCGTGCTGGTAATCCACAAAAGCTCCGTACTCACACCCCTCCAGATCCACGTCCACATCCTCCTCCTTTCCTGCCCGTCCGATAATCACAGACACCCTTCCCGCCAGGTTCCATGATCGAACCGGCTTATTGTTCTCATCCAAAAGCAGCAGCTCCCGGATCACCGGCTCTGCCCCCTGCTGACGGCTTCCTTCCCCTTCTCCCTTCCCGTCCACAGCTAAAAGCCGGATCAAGTCCCAGGCAGAAACCGCCGCGCACAAGGCTGCTGCCGCGGCCAGGGCCAGATTCCCCCGCAGCCCCATATCGATCATCAGCAGGGCGGAAACCGCCAGGATTGCCCCGTCGCAGACTGCCCTTGCTGTTCTTTTCCCTTTCATATATTCCATCCCCTATCTCCCGATTTTCCCGAAAAAAGAAGCAAACAGTTCCTCGGCATTAACCGCCCCTTCCGTTTTCTTCCCCTTATCCCCTTTTGGATGATACGTCTCCATCCCCTTCCCTGCCTGGAACCCAAAGAAACGTTCAAAGGCGTCCATATCCGGCATGGGTCCTGCCTTTTCCCCAGGCATCCCCCTCTGTTTTCTCTCCGTCTGCTTTCTCTCCGTCTGTTTCCCCTTCTCCCCCTGCTCCTCAAGCCTTTGGTCATACTGCTCCCGCTGCTTCATATCTCCCAGGCACCCATATGCCTCCTGGATCTCATACATCCGCGCCTCTTTCTTTTTATCCCCCTTCACCACATCCGGGTGATACTGCTTTGCCAGCTTCCGGTAAGCCGCCTTAATCTCCCTCTCCCCGGCCCCTCTTGTCAGGCCAAGCACGCCATAATAATCCTTCATCCCTTTCTCCCCTCTTTCCCTTAAAAACCGTTCCTTATACCTTTCCAGGAAGGAAAAGAGCCTGACAGAATCCTCCGGTTTACCAAACCTTCCCGCCTCCCCTTATCCTCCACACCGTTTAAAAAGGGCAGCCTGCCACCGGCAGGCCGCCTTACATCACACCGGAAACAGCTATTCCTAAGTTCCCAAACCTCTTTGGCCCTTTATATGCTGTATCCGCCTTCCACTGCAACCTGTGTCATCTTATCCTTCTTCTGTTTGATGACCAGCCGGAAGGTCCCTACGCCTTCCGTGTCCCCGTAATCCTCCTTATAATCCACCACAAAGGCATTGGGATACGTATATTTGCGCACCACCTGGGATGCTGCAATCACTTCAATGCTTACCTTCCGGTAGCAGTCTGACTTTTCCGCAGGCACCAGCGCCCACAGCCCCAACTGACGGGTGGAATCAAAAGGATCCCCGTCCACGGCCGTCAGGATCTTTCCCGTGATCTCCACGGTGCTTCCAAGATCCGTAGAACGGGCATTGCTGTCCATGGGGATGTCGGTCCGGAACTTCACCCCCGTCACACTCGTAGTCCCCAAATCAATCGTTGTTGCACCCTCTACCTTTAATGTAAATCCCATGCTCTTATTCCTTCCTTTCCTTTACTTTTCATTTCAAAACCCGCTTTCTGCAAAAACGCCGATTCCTTCCGATCCGCTGTGCTGTCCCTTACTCCCCGCTGAATCCGCCCTCAAACTTCACATTTGCCATCTTATCCTTCTTCTGCTTAATCAAAAGCTTAAACACCCCGGCCCCGGTCTCATCCGTAAAATCCTCCTCATACCCAACCACAAAAGCATTGGAAATAACAATCTGACGCACGATCTGGGACGCATTCACCACTTCTACCTGCACGTTCCGGTAGCAGTCCAAGTTCTCCGCAGGCACCAAAGACCACCGGGCAAGCTTGCTGGTGTCATCCGCAGCCTCCCCGTCCACCGGCGTCAGAATCCTTCCCGAAACCAGCACCGTGCTTCCAAGATCCGTAGAACGGGCATTGCTGTCCTGGGGGATGTCCGCCCCGAATACCACCTTCGTAATACTGGTCTCCGGCAAATAAATCGATTCGCTTCCCTCAATCTTCATCCGTAATCCCATTGTTTAACTCCTCCTTTTTCTTTGTTTTTTCTTCTTTCTATCCTGGAAACGATCCCGCAAATTGCGGTAGATCGCAACTCCCTCTTTATCCTTTCTCCCCGGCCTTGCGGGTAAGCTGCACCTTCAGGTTCCGGGTGGTATTGGAAAATGTCACCTGCACCGTGCAGATCCCATACTTCTCATCAATGGTGTAATCCAGCTCATCCCCGTCCTGTAAGATAGAGTTGATATGCTGGCGATCCCCGTCCCACCGGCTTTTCTGGCTGTTAGGGTTGCTGCTGAAAAACTTCAGAATCTTATCCTGCTTAAAGTCCCCGCTGTAAAAACGCAGCATCCGCTCAATATACGTCACCACCAGCGTCTTATAAATCGGCTCAAACTCACTTCCGTTGCTCAACAGATTCCTGGCCTTATATACCGTGATATTCCGGATTTCCTTCCCCTTGCACTGGGCATTGTCCGAGCTGAACACAAATCCAAAGCCTGTGTGGTTGATGGAATTTTTAATGGCATTGGTAAACCCGGAGATCTCCTTGGTCATGCTGGTACATGCCAAAAGCCCGTTGTCATCCGCCTCCACGTCAAACCGGACCCCCGGATACTCACTTGAGGTGTTGTGAAACCGCTCCTTCAAATACTCCGGACACTGCCATGCGGCCGTGATCCCCGCCGCCTCATAGGCAGCCCCCACATAGATCCCCTCCAGCCACATCTTCATCACATCTTCCTTTTCTTTGGAAAGGGACACATTCCCGTCCTCATCCATCACCATCTTCCGGTCCAGCACCAGGCCCGACTTATCCTTAGGGATAATGGTTCCGTTGGGAATGCAGGGTACCGCAAACTCACTGTAATCCTTTTTCATGAGCGGCACACATTTATCCTTAAAATTCTGGATCCCTTCTGTGGCAATATAGCTGAAGGTAGTCTCCTCTCCGGTGCAGAAGCTGAAAAACGTGGTAATCCGGTAAGGCTGGATGGCATTCATCAGGGTAGCCAGACTTTCCATGGAATTGGTCCCGGCCTTCTCCACCTTCTTATTCCCCGCAAAACGGACCCGCTGCAGCTTCCCGCCCTCCGACTGGTTCAACTCCACATCCGGCACAATCCCGAACCAGACCGTATTGTCAAACTCATTTTTGTCGTTGGTAGTGTTTAAATACGCCAACAGCCTGGGCAGATTGGAGGACTTGACCATCATGTCCAGAGGAACATTGCAGATCAAAAGCTTCGGCTCCATCCCCTTTTCCTTTACCTGGTACTGGTCAAAAAAGATCTTCACCCCCAGGATTTTCTCCACCAAAGGCTTTACCGCCTTCACAAAATCATCCTTGCTCCTCTTATAAAACTCCAGGTACTGGTTATAGTGGCGCACCTCCGCCTCCCGGTCCAGGGCGCTTTCCATGCCGGTTCCCAATGGACAGAAGGTCCGCACCACCAAATCCCGCACATAATCCGACGGCTCCTCATTTAAGGCGTCATAATCCTCCCGGAAAGCTTCTGCAAGGCTGGCCGCGTTGGCATCCTCCAGCACCGTAAGCTCGGTGCTCTCCTCCTGCTTCATTTCCAGGACCTTTAACTCCCCGTCGTCCCCAATGCTCAAAATCCCGGCCTTAAAGTCCGGACCCCCGGGGCCTGCCTCCCCGCCCCCGGCCAAAAGACGCATCTTGGAATCCTCAATGGCCAGGGGAAGCATGGCCAAAATATGATTATAATTGCGGCTGGCCTGGTCAAACTGATAATTCAGCTTGTCTCCAAAATCCAGACGCTTGGGGTCCCCCTCATCCAGCTCCGCATATTTCTCAAAAGTATAGCTGATCTCCCTCCGCACCTGACGGATATCCTCCATGACCTTTTTGGGAGAAATCATATCCAGCACATTGGCAAAATTGAAATCCACGTTAGCCACCCCCTGGGCCCCTTTCGCGTCCAGCAGGGTAAAAAGCATGTTCAAAAGGTCATTGCTCTCATTGAGCAGAATCTCCGTAACACAGTTCTCCGGGATGTTTTCCGGCTTCACCAGGCTGTATTTCATACATTCCGAAGCCGCGTCACACCAGGAATAGACCACCGGACGAAACCGTTCTAAGTATTCTTCCAGGCTCCCCACCAGCAGGACATCATTGATCTCCTTGATCTTGTCGTCATCCAGGCTGTTCTTCCCCCGCACATCCCCGATCAGGGTCAGCAGGTTGGGCCTTTCCGGATTGATTTCGGCAAACAGGATGGTCCTGTTTGTCTGTGTGATTGTCTCCATAGGCACTCACTCCCTCTTCCTTATTTTTCTATATCTCTGTCACTGAATCACCGCTATGTAGTGAATCTCCAGATCATAGACCTTATCCTCCGACGTAATGTAGATTACATCGCCAAAACTGACACTATACCGAATCCTTTTACAGAGAATGGAATTTCCAATCATCACCGACGCGCCGGACGTATGGTAAAGGATCATTCTCCGGTCTTCATCTGCTGTCAGGATAATTTCATCCAGCCCCAGCCGGTCACAGGCATCCAGGTATTCCCTCATCAGGCTCCCTAAGCTAATCTGATTGTCCTTTACCCGGTACATTTCAAAGGACAACGGCGGGATCTCCTCCTCTGTCTCTGGCTGTGCGGTAAAATAGGCATCCAATTTTCCGGCAAATCGGTTCTTCCTGGTCTCGATTTCCAGCTTTTCCACCTCCGACACAGGCTTACGCAGCAATTTCCCGATGACCAAAATTGCTGCCAAAATCAAAAGAAGCAGCGCCCACCAGTATTCCCTCCACAAAGGAACCACGATAACAGACATTTCATACTCTGTAATGGCCTCCCCATCCTTTACCTGAATCATCGGTGTATAATTTCCGCTTCTTTCCGGTTTCAGGAAAAGGCGGTCCCCATCCAGGGAAAGCTTCAGGCCATCGTGTAATCCGATCACCTCATAAGTCAATTCATCCCCGTCTTCATCATAAAAAAATTCATGGAAAGACAGCTCTTTTTCCCTGCTTAATACCGTACACTTAATTTCAGGAATGCTGCCCAAAGGCGGCCGGTTCTCCACCACCGTTTCCAGTCGGAACGGATAGCTTCCCAGCCCATCCGTCAAGGTTCCCCTTAAATAATAGGTTCCTGACTGCTGAAAACTCACCGTTCCTTCCATAACCCCATTTGTCAGGGCAATCCCCCTACTGCCGGCAGCCATCCCTTCCGGAATATCCCTGCCGGAAGCCTTTTTTTCATCCTCCCCTGCCTCTCTGCTCATCTCCAGCTCCCACCAAAACCTGCCATAAAAATTCTCATCCCGGATGATTTCTCCATCCTTTTTCATAAAATACACCTGATAGGGTATTTCCTGGTTTTTACGGATCGGCTGCTGAAATGCCAATACCGGCGTCAAGCTACGGTAACTGATCACATATACCTGCAAACTCTGCCCTGCCGATGTGGCAGTTTGAACCGTCAGCTCTTTTATGTCGTCCCTTACATCCCCATATGTGATTTTCCCCACCGCATAATGGTTTAGGTTGGTTGCTTCAATCTCTTTCTCCCCATAAAGGAGCTTTGTCCCTCCCACCTTTCCGGAGGAAATCAAAATAACTGCAATCTCGTCCAAATACGGCTCATCCAGAATACAATGAATGCTCTGCTGTCCGTCTGCATACACACCACTAGAATAAGGCTGAATTTTGTAGGACAAAACATTTTTAAAAATTCCATACAAGACTTCTATCAGCTTTTCCGGCGTCCCGGCACAATAGCTCTCTGCCCCTGTATCCTCTGCTATCTTTTCTAAGTCTGCCTTGCTTCCGTCATAATCCCCGAAGGCAATGGTATAAATCTGGATGTTTTCCTTCTGGCACTGCCTGACACACTGCATCAGCTCTGCATTAGACTGCTCTGTGGTCCGGCCGTCCCTCCCCTCAAGGTCTGTCTCCCCATCGGAGATCAGCACAATCACCCGCTTTCGTCCGGACTCATCCGGCATCTGATGATAAGCGTAAGAAAGCCCTAACCCCATATCCGTATCCCGCGAATAGACAATAGAATCCATGGATTGTTTTAAGATTTCCCGATCTTCCTGATTTTCTATGGAAGCCAGCTCCAAACTGGCCTGAATGCTGTCATTATAAGCCACATATCCGATTCGGATATCCTCTGCGTGAATGGTATCAATAAATGCCTTTACCATCCCAAGCCCGATCCGGTCCGGGTCATTGGTTTTCAATGACCCGCTGCAGTCAATGGCAAAGACCAGATCCAGCCCTGTTTTCTCGCTGGTGATTTCTGTCACTGGTTCGGATTCCTGGGCATAGGAGATGGAGGAAAAGATTAGAATTAAAATCAAACTCCATATATAAATCCGTGTTATCTTCATCCTTCCACCTCCATTAACTCAAAATTTTTTTGTTTTACCCAAAATATCATACTATTTTTTACTTTTCAATACACTTTCCATTTTTTGTCAATTATCGACCGTTTTTTGTCATTTCATACCAATATACTCTGTATTAATCCAAATAAAAAGCAGAAGAAATCCTTTTTATCAGATATCTTCTGCCTGTCTTTTATACTTTCTATTTTTAATCATCCCTGCAGCCAACAGAAAAAACAACACCAGATGTCCCAATGCTATTACCAGACTCATCCTCTCTCTATGCATCTGATAACAAATCATCCATACCAATGCCTCTGCTGCCCAAATACCTTTGGCAAGTCTTCCGTAAATCTTCCTTTCTCTCCTGCTCAAAGGCTTATTGTGATCTTCTATTGGGGCCAGAAAAAAAATAACGCCTCCGCACACAGTGCTGCAAACCAGATTAGTGCCAAATACCGCCTCGTTAGGAATCCATTTTGCCGCTGCACATACACTGCAGAGGATCCCTGTGGAAATCAAAGTGCAGGTGTTAAAATTATCCGCATGGTGTCCTCCTGCATAAGAGCGCAGAGGAATAAACGATAAAAGAAATACCAGCACCGTACCATATGCCTGAAAAACAACTGCCAAAAGACAGGCAATCAAAAGATTGACCACCTGTCCAATCAGCAGTTCAAAGGCATATTGGTAGAGCTTCTGATCCTGGGAAGTCAGATATTTATTCCTGATCTGCCATGCAACCAGACGTTCTGCCAGCCTTTCCACCATGGCTTTTTAGAACCTTTTAAAAGCCATGGCTTCCTCTGGAACCTCCGGCTGGTGATCCAGCCACATGCATCCTGAATTGACATTCTGGAACACCGTCAAAATCGCCAGGGCATTTAAGGCCACCATGGTCCAATTCTTATTGCCCATCTTTTTTAATACCTTACAAATATTTTTGCGCATTACTGTTACCTCCTGCTTTTTGATATAACATACCAAAAAATCAGGAAAAATCAACCCCGTTTCCATTTTTTGTCATTTTTCGACCGTTTTTTGTATATTCGACAGGAGCACCACTGCCTTAAACTGATCATGATCTTCCTCTATATTCAATATTCCATGATATTTCTGCACCAGCTCCCGAACCATCTGCAGGCCAAAGCCATGTCTGTTCCCGTCATTTTTTGTTGTCAGGTACCTGCCGCCGCTTTTTCTTGTCTGATGCCGGAAGCTATTGGAAATCTGAAAAATCACAAGAGCCTCATTCCCCCGGTACAGCTTTGCAGACACATATCCTTCCTCACACTCGCCTGCTGCCTTCAGCGCATTATCCATTAGGTTTCCAAATATCCGGATTTTGTCCGTCTCACTGATAAAATCAATCTGCGCATCCGGCCGTACATTTACGTCATAGCGGATTCCATAGCTCTCAGCTTCCTTTTCCCGTTCAACCAGAATCGCATTCAGCACTGCATCATACGTGTAGAATTTCTTATTTCCAGGACTTCTTTTCTTCAAAAGCTCCGATGCCTCATCTGCTAATTTCCCCAGTCCATTACAATGTTCTTCTTCCACAAGAAGCTTCATTGTCTGAATAATATGTCTCATCTCATGAATGTATCCTGCATATTCCTCATTGATTTCCTCCATGCGCTGATAGTGGTTATGCTCCAGCTCTGTCTTTAACTTCATCATTTCATAATTCCTGACCTTATTTTCCGTCAGGATCAGCTTTTCAACCACAAAGAAATTCACAGTACTGCTTAGAATCATCAAAATCCCTCCTAAGCATATGACAAAATATCCATAGGGATACCAATCTCTTATCAAGAATCCGTTTAATAAGATCATCACAGATATCGGAAGTATAAACAAGCTTTTTAAATCAGAAAAAGACCTGTCCTTGGAAAGATAAGGATGTCTTTTTCTGACTATCTGCATTAACATCATAAATTCACATATTTTTTCGATAATCAGACGGAAAACCCAGCTAAAATCCGTTATGGCAATCGATATTCCCAAGGCCCTGTATATGTGATAACATACAAACTCCACCACAGACAGCATCACATAGAAAAATGTTACATAGAATAAAAGCACCTTGATCTTTTCACGGAAAAGCAGCCACGAAAAAAAGGTCACCACAAAAGGTACACAAAACAAATTTACATAAGGATTTTCCAAAAGGTTAATCCCGAAAATCACAGAAGCGCAAATACCTGATTCAAAAATCCTGACTTTTTTACGTTCTTCATAGAATGGAAATAATGTACTTAAATAATGGTAAAACAAAAAGATTTCAAACACACAATTCAGATACATGATCATTCTATGAAAAAATCCCATATCCACCATCCACATTCCCTCAATTTCTTTCCCAAAATGAAGATAATTCCTTTTCAAACTGTGCTCTTTTTGACCTGGCCACCGCTAACTGTGTGCCGCCTGTCAGTTGGACATACTCTTTAAAGTAACCGGTCACGTGCCGCACATTAATTATGTAGCTTACCTTGGCATAAACAAATCCATGATCCTTTAACTCGTTATAATACTCCTCCACCTTCCGCTTACTTTTAATGGTAAAACCCTTTACGTCTTTCTCTGAAATATTCAAAAGTCTGGCAATCTCCCTGGTGCAGCTTTCAGTCAGGTAAATCTCACTTTGCTTTTTCAGAATCGCAATATACAAAATATCCGATAACCGCAAGGTAAGCATGTGGGTTCCCCATGGAACCGTCAGCTTATAACAATTATTCCGCTTTCTGGCTTCCTGAAGGGTCTCTATTAACTGGATTTTTCCCTCTTTTAAAAGGGAATCCTTCATCAGATAACTAAAACCTTAATCCGTGAAGTTTAATTATTGTTTCATGCTATAATCGCCCTGTTT
>CAJUGD010000036.1 GCA_910586205.1 uncultured Lachnospiraceae bacterium
GCCAATCCGATTTGGGATTGGACTCATAAAACAACCAGTTTCACGGATTCAGGTTCTATTCATAAGTATATCCATCCTAATTCTGTATATTCGTACTTTTGGAATACTATAGTTTTTACTATCGTCTTTACATACTATTTGGTGTTATTTTGGCGTTTCCAGTCTTCAACCAATAAGAACCTTCTTCCCCTCAAATCCAAAACCATATTTTCTAATCCTATCTTCACTAATCCCTTCTGTCATTAAGACTGATTTATAATTCTTATCTTCAATCTGCTTTAAAGCTGCTTTCACGGTATCCTCCAGACTCTCTTCGTCATCCGGGTCATAGACCTTGAATTCCAGAATAATAGCATCGTCCTCTTTTTTCCGTGGCTTTAACATCACATCATATCTTCCAAACCCACTTTCCCGATTAGATGTAATCACATACCGATCAGCCAGTTCCACCATAAGCCCTAATACAAATCCGTGGTAAAAACGTTCCGGCTCTGATCCTGACGGGCGGTTCCCTGTATCAAAATAGCTGAAAGTACTCAGGGCAATCCGGTTCATATAAGCATTCATTTCCTTCGTATTGCCTCGTAATAATGCTTTGATAAATCCATTGTATTCCTTTACTGACTTCCCAAACCAATCTCGTATCATCTTCTCAAATGTAATACGGACTTCCTTATTGGTCAGACTCAGTTCATATTCCTCTATTCCAAATTCCTCATTGAACCGGTAGCTGTCTGCTTTCAGATACCCACTTGCCAGAAACAGACTCCACACAGCACTCTCGCTGTACTCTAACTGACTGAAAATAATCTGCTCATCAATGGTTGTACAGAGTTTCCGTCCTTTCAAAAGTTCCTCCATGGTCTCTTTTACAGCTGGACTCCCCTCCCGGATCAGCTTTCCCACTAAGCTGTTGCTGCTGGTATTGGCCCAATAGCAGGATAGTTTTTGCATTTTAAGATAATTAATGATTGACCAGGGATTATAAATATCCCTTTTCTTACCAAAAACAAAACCGTCATACCAAGCCTTCACCGATTCTTTTTGCCCGGACAAGCCATATTCCTCCAAAGCGTTCCATACCTCCTGCTGTGTAAATCCAAAGGAGTCCTCAAAAATCTCGGATGTTGTCGTTATTACCGTCAGATTATTCAGATCAGAAAAGACAGATTCTCTGCTGATCCTTGTAATTCCAGTCATAACAGCTCGAAAAAGATATGGGTTTGTTTTAAAAGTTGAATTGAAAAGGCTTCGGATAAAGGCAGCCATTTCATCCCAGTATCCGTTCACATAAGCTTCCTGCATGGGTGTATCATACTCATCCAGAAGAATAATCACCTTCTTTCCGTAGTAACGGAAAAGATAAAGGGACAGCATCTTTAAGGAAAGAGTAATCGTACTGTTTCCCGGATCGGCAGAAATCTTGCGAAAGTCTTCCTTTTCATCTTCTCCTAAAACATCACTATCCAGCAAAAACCGATACCTTCCAAAAACCATTTTTATAATCTGGCAGATTTTTTCTCTAGCTGTAGGGAACGTTACTTCTTTTATATCAGCAAAGCTGAGCGCAATCACCGGATAAGTCCCCTGAAGTTCCTGAAACGTTTTATCCTTCCATATAGAGAGGCCTTCAAAAATCTCCCCTTGCCCTTTATATTCTACAGAGAAAAAGCGCTCCAGCATACTCATATTCAGCGTTTTTCCAAAACGGCGGGGGCGGGCAATCAAAGTGACCACATCCTGGTTTTCCCACCACTCCCGAATGAATTCTGTCTTGTCCACATAAAAACAGCCACTTGCAATCAGTTCGATAAAATCTTGATGTCCAATACCAATGATTCTTGCCATCATTGTTTATGCCCCCTTTCTTCTATCCATAGTATAACAAGTTTTCCCAGGCAATTCAATGTTAAACGAGCGTATATACAGAACTTTCATGATTCAAAGGAAAATATCCTATTTAAAATTGATCCTTAACAACTGAAAAAAAGCTGGGAGCCACGATTGTTATGGCCTCCAGCTTTTAAGGGAACTAAAAGGTATCAAAGTATATTGTGTACCAACTAATCTTTATTTGCATTTTTAAATTTTTATGCAATTACCATATATAACTTTCTTACGCCGCGTATTTTCTATTTGCTTAATATGGATCCTCATTTTGATCTGTTTTTTACTGTCTGAACCCCCGTAATTTTTCAACAAATTTATTTTTTCAACACTTCAAATTTGTCCGCCCTATTCCAAAACATACAATATATCCATTTCACGTAAACATATCACCACAATATATAGTACACCAAACGTATTAACACTCACCCGCCGGACACGTCCGGGAAACACATTCCAAAACGAATCCTTTTTATTTATCAAACATATTACTCAATCATTCCGCACGACTCTGATCAGCAGCCATACACTATAAATCCATGACCTACAAGCACAAAGCCCACCACACAAACCTCCCAAAATGCAAAGTTTGCAATTCGGGTTTGTGTAACGGGTTTTACACAAATCACTACACAAATTACTACACAAATTTAATACCAGACCACACAAATTAACACCATCCTATAACACCCACAAAAAAACCCGGAACCCCTGATTTTATGCGGGTTTCCCGCATCTATCAGGGGTTCCGGGCTAAAGGTTGCAAATGGGCTTACATTCCCATCTGCTTCGCCACTTCCTCAGCGAAATTCTCCTCTTTCTTCTCCAACCCTTCGCCAGTCTCAAACCGAACAAACTTCTTCACCTTAATATTTGCCCCGTTCTCCTTAGCCACAGCCTTCACATACTGATCCACAGACTGCTTCCCGTCTTCGGCCTTTACATAAACCTGGTCAAGAAGACAGATCTCTTTCAGTTCCTTATTAATACGTCCCATAACCATGCCGCTGATGATCTTGTCATTGGCATCCGGCTTCTCGTTCTTTGCAGCTGCAGTCAGAATTTCCTTCTCTTTCTCAATATAATCCGCACTGACCTCATCTCTGCTGGTAAACTGAGGCTTCAAAGCAGCAGCCTGCATAGCCACGTTCTTCGCCATCTCCTTAACAGCGTCATTAATCACGTCAGTCTCCACAACCACCAGAACACCGATCTTACCGCCGGCATGGATGTAGGAAGACACAAAGCCATTGGCTTCCTCAACCTGCTCAAAACGGCGGATATTCATATTCTCACCAATAATGGAAATCTGAGTGGACAATGCTTCCTTCACGGTCAGGGACGGATCTTTCTCCCACTTCTCAGCCATAAAAGCTTCCATATCAGATGCCGTTGTCTTCAGGGCCTGATCAGCAACATCTGCTGCGTAGGTACGGAACTTCTCATTCTTTGCCACAAAGTCAGTCTCCGCATTAACCTCTACCACTACAGCCTTCTTCTCATCATCAGACAGGGCTGTCACTACAATACCCTCTGCTGCAATACGGCCGGCCTTCTTCTCTGCGCCTGCCAGCCCCTTCTCACGAAGAAAATCCACTGCTTTGTCCATATCGCCATCCGTAGCCGCCAGCGCTTTCTTGCAGTCCATCATGCCGGCTCCGGTCATCTCTCTCAACTCTTTTACCATTGCTGCTGTAATAGCCATTGTTATTCCCTCCATATATTAATATTCATTGAAAATCATTTATAAGCTTCTTCCTGACTAATAAAAGCTCAAACTACATAAACCTCTATCTTTATTATCTTCTCTTTACTTTCCTTTGATACCTAAATGGCCTGTGCAAAAAAATGCTTCAACCCGCAGTCCGCAGGCTGAAGCACCATCTTTTCGGTGATTAAGCTTGTACAGCTTCTTCCTCTGCATTCTCAAAAACTTCGGAAAAATCTGCCTCTGCCTCTCCCTGATTCGCTTCAATTACTGCATCTGCCATCTTGGATACAATCAATTTCACGGCACGGATTGCGTCGTCGTTTCCCGGAATCACATAGTCCAGTTCTTCCGGATCACAGTTGGTGTCTGCAATGCCGATCAGCGGGATATTCAGGGCATGGGCTTCCTGTACACAGATTCTTTCCTTCTTTGGATCTACGATAAAGATCGCATCCGGAAGTCTCTTCATTTCTTTGATACCGCCCAGATTCTTCTCCAGCTTCTCCCATTCTTTCTTCAACGCAATTACTTCTTTCTTCGGAAGCACGTCAAAAGTACCGTCCTCAGACATTACCTCAATCGCTTTCAGTCTGTCAATACGGCTGCGGATAGTCTTAAAGTTGGTCAGCATACCGCCCAGCCATCTCTCATTGACATAGAACATACCGCAGCGATCTGCTTCGGTCTTAATAGCATCCTGAGCCTGCTTTTTGGTTCCCACAAACAGAATTGTACCGCCGTTTGCCACAATATCGGAAACCGCATTATAAGCCTCGTCTACCTTACCCACAGACTTCTGAAGATCAATGATATAGATCCCGTTCCGCTCGGTATAAATGTAGGGAGCCATCTTCGGGTTCCATCTCCTTGTCTGATGTCCGAAATGCACTCCGGCTTCCAAAAGCTGCTTCATTGAAATAACACTCATGTTTCTTTCCTCCATTTGGTTTTTCTTCCGTCTGCATCTTATGCTTCCTCCAGGACCTGATCCTCAGGCACCGCCTTTGGAATCCGCAAACGTGATTTTTCAACTTTCATATCATAACATACCTTCCATAGATTGACAAGTGTTTTTTCTTAATCTCCGCGATCTAATCTTCACAATAATTACTTTTCATAACAAGTTCCATGACAATCTTCATGGCAAACATATGAATGAATGGATGTATGGATGTATGGATGTATGGATTTTAAACTCTTTGAAAAAATGCAAATTTTTCAACCTGATTATCCATTATTTTACAAAATAATTCCTTTGAACGATAATTACTTTTCAGAATAATTCATTAGAAATGTTCGCTTTAAGTATGGACAACAAAACTACCGCCGTAAAACGGTGAGCCATGCTTTAAGACAAGCAAAGGCAGATTATTCCGATACGATACATTCAATGTAGAAGCATCAATCTCGATTCCATATATATTGTCTTGTACGAAATTCATTATTTTCCCACCAGAGTATTTTTTGTATTTCGTTTCACAGTGAGTTCTATATGTTGTTTGTCGAGGATCACCCACCAGTATCATCTGGCATCCAACTTCGTGTAATTTTTTTATTACTTCCAAATCATATCCAGCAAAGTCTTGTATTTCATCTATAAAGACGTATGAAAAGATTTTGCGCATTCTTTGAAATACGCATCCATTCGATAAGTTATCCAAGAGACAAGGTAATTTTGAAATCATATTAGAATATACATTTCCAGAAGCCGTAACATACTTCTTTTCATTTGAATCTTTGAGTCTCAGAAGATTTTGATCTGTCTTATTTACCAAAAGCACTCCAGAAACTCTATTTTTTATGAGATAGCTTTGATATGGACGTATGCCATGCTTAATCAGTAAAGAAAACCACGGCATAATAGTTACATTTGCCGGAATACAACCATTTAATTCATAAAACTTATCTCTAATACTTTGCTCATTGGCATCTGTATATGTTGTTATCAAAACACTTTCTGAAACTTTCAAAACTTGCTCAACAAGAAAGGTTGTTTTTCCGGCTCCTGCTGCTGCAATAATCAACCTACTCATTTTTGATTGTCCTCATTATATATTCTGGATATTTAATCTTGGTAGTTGATTCAAAAATAGCTATGGCACAATCAGTTTTATGAGAGTGCATATATTTATGCATTTCATCATCCGTCTAATAGGTTGTTCCAAAAATATCATTATAGAAGTTTTCTTCCATTTTCCTTTAATATCTTCGGCTCTAAAGTATTATAATCAAAAGCTTTGTCAGACAGTTTTAAATTACTGGTATCTACTGTTTCATCAACACAAATGTGAATATAAGAAAGACCTTCGTATTCTTTATATTTCTTTTTTACAGCTTCAATATCACCATCATTATCTGTAACAACAACAGTTTCTTTCTTTAGTACTTGTGCAATTTCCAAATAACGTTTAAACGTAACACCGCCTACGGTCATTACATCAATGCAATCCTGTATTGGAAATCTGCCATTATGTGTATCCATATATGCTCTTTGAACAACCAGTTCATCCGAATCGCCTTTTTACATAGAATTAACCTTAAAGTATCATATCCTGCTACTTTTTTGAAAAATTCAAAAGTATATTTCTTCAAATCTTTCATCGAACAGCAATTACTATCTGAAAATAAAAGCAAATTCTCTAATCCAAGCTTATTTGCCACAAAACTACTATCCGTTGATGCAATAATTTGTTTGCCTGACGCAGCCTTTTGAATAACCACCATCAATTCGCTCAACCTTGAAAATGACAGGTGACTTTCTGGCTCCTCAATCAAAATAATGTTTGCTTTTTCTGCCTGTTTATGACTCAAAGCCAGCTGCGTCTTTATCACACATTGAGCTCCTTTTCCAGAATATGCAAACGGTATTCCATCCACCTGAGTAACCAGACTTGACTCCCATGAATTTTGAACTCCTTGGTCAGCGCTTAATGTTATTTTTCCATTCATCACTGTTGAAGCATCACTTATTTTTTTGTTAGTAGTTTGGATGACTTCGTTTTTAGAAAACTCATCAACCATATTTCTATGTGCCTGAGTTATCGCTGTTATGTCCTCTGGTTCCAGGAAATTTTTTACCACCCTGGAAATATAAACATCTGATCCGTTTTGGTATCTATAATTTGATGAATCAACCAGTACTGATTTCACCGGGATGAATCTCGGCATTTTCTCATCTCTGCTAAACGAGAACCACTTAGCTTCATAAAATTCAATAGGTAGGCTGGTTAGTTTTTCCGAAAACTCTATCGTAAATTTAATGCCTTCCATGGCATCACTATTTTCCGAGTTACCATTGCCTTCGTATTCTGGTAGAGTACCACTCTTAAAATATATCTCAATCATTATTTGAGGTGAAGGAGTCGGATGACCAGATTCTATTGATTCAAGATATTCTGCACAACCTCACTGTTAAACAAATATGCTGATAATTGGTTGCGAATACTGCGACCTGCATACATACCTGTTAAAGCCACATGAATAGCTTCAAGAATGGTAGATTTTCCAGATTCGTTATCCCCAACCAAAAGTTGATATTTTCGTAAAAGCTAATTTCAAATGGTTCTTTAAATTTTTTAAAATTTTGAATGATTACCTTCTCAATAGCCATTCATGCCCTCCTAATTTATATGCTTACTCACCCCCCAATGCCTTAAACACTGCATTCTCCGCACTCGGATACGAAATCAACTGAAATGCACTCCACAAAAAAGATACTTGGAATCAAAACTTTCTTCGCCGCAGAGCAGCCGGTCAAATTTTTCTGGATATTCATCCGCAATCGGCACATTGCCAACTCCCAGATCAGAAAACTCTGCAAAGAAGCAGTCCTTTTTCATATCCAGGCGAACTGTTACCATATCAATGATTGTGTGACTGCCTTTTTTCGCAGCTGAGAGTGAATTTTCTGCGATTCGTCCGGGCGTACAAAGTTATCCGCAAGAATATGCTTTACATTCTGTACGCCTTTCTCGATGACCGATTCATCATCCGAACAACCTTACTGTCAAAGTTCTGGCAAAGCTTGTTTTTATTTCTTCACGGGTACTTTCGTCCTCTGTAAATTGCCCCACCTTTCCACCCTTCTACAGTACTTAACTAAAGAAATCAAACTCATCCACCGCAAAAGCGATGTCAATCTGGAATGGCTCACGCTGCGGCATCTGCAATTCCTGTTCGTCTGCAATGACCAGATAATAAGTAGCAGTATTGCTGTATTTCAGAGATTTCAGATTAAACTGGCAACGGAAAGTACGCTCTGCACCATTATCGCTTGTCTTATCTGCAATCATCTTCTGAACATCGCTAATCTGCCTGCCATTTTCATCCGTAAAGTAAACCTGATAGGTAGCTGCTTCACGGTTGGCGCCAACAGCATCCTTCTGATAGAAATTCAGAGAAAAAATCATATTACTGATTTTATGGTTTGCTGACAACAGATTAACCGTTACCGGTTTCGTATCATATTTCTCCTTATTACGTTTATACTCCATAGAATCGCTGCGGAGATAGTGATACTCGATGACCGGAACAACCATTTCCTGCAAGCTGATACCGCCATGCACAAAGTTCATGCCGCCGCCATTCATCTTAATACGAATGCTTTCTCTTGGTGCAAAACCGCCAAAGTCAGACTTCCCGTCCAGGAACTTCACAGGCAATAAGTAGTTTGGCTGTACGCCTTTTTGCATGATTGCATATCGTCTGCCATACTCCACACAGCGTTTCGCACTTTCTTTTTTCAGATCATTGACGTTTTCCCTGTCCACATCATAAAACTCATTTTTTCCTACTTTGTCATCCTCAGTCAACGGGCTGTATGTATAAAGAAATCCATGGTCAGCTGTAATCAAAATATTCGTACCGCCAAATTCATTTACAATAATACGCACAAGGTTTTTCAGCTCTGAAATAGCTTTATCACAGGCGGCAAAAACAGCGGTATCAGAAGTGTGGCTTGCTTCATCAATGGTATCATGATAGATGTAAACTACATCCATTCCTTTCACCAATGCACTTCGTTCTGCCCGCTTCATGGCGATAATGTCATTATATTTCAATGCTACACTCGCCGGATCTTCTGATTTCAGAACCTTATCACGATAGCCGCTTGCCGTAGACTGCCCGTCTGCCAGCACAGTCAAAATATCGTTCCGAAGTTCTACCGTCAGTTCCTTATGTGGAAGCAGTGCTGCCATACCAAACTTTGTGATAGAAGGGAAGATACTCTGCATACTGCCAAGAGAAACCTTACTCTGTGTTTCTCTGCGAAGCTGATCTGCCATCGCTGCCGCCACTTCATAACGCATAGCATCCGAAATAATCACAAATATCTTGGTATCTGAAGTTTTGATGCGAGAACAATAAAATTCTTCCTGTTGCGGTACTTCCAGAACCTTGCCATAGGCTGCCAGTTCGTCTGCACACACATCCGACCAGTTGTTACCCAGTTCACCTAAGAACCAGTGCGTATAAAGTCCTTCCACTTTATCAACAACGTGCTTGAACAAATCGTCCAGCAGAATATTGGAAGTCTCCAGGCTCTTTTGGAAACTCAGATGGAACAAACGGTAGTAAGTGTCCATCTGATAATAGCTTTCGGTGTATTCCTTCCAGATGCCCTTTGCTTCTGCGGTATGGAATCCGGCAGAGTGTTCCTTGAAGAAGCTCTGCATATTTGCAACCTGCAAAATACCGTCATAAAAATTCTCAAATGGCTCATACCATGCACAGGTTCTACGTTTCTCCACCGCCCCCGTAATGGTATCCACATCAATGATATGGTCGCTGATTTCGGTCATCAGCTTTGTCAAAATCACTTCGTTGATGCATGGGAAGCACTCTGTACCAACCAGATCGTCAACCGTCAGTTTTTCAAACCGCTGATGCAGACATGCTTCATCTTCCACATATCTTGCCACATCATAAAGCTGCTGAATATCTCGGCCCAGGCCGCCCTCTGCCCCAGGGCACCTTCCCGCCCTAACGGGCTCCCCTTATCTTCCGGCTTCGCCGGAATTCACCTTGTCGCTATGAAGCCATTCCGAAATGAAATCGTAGCAATACGCCTGGTGCGGCATAGAAATAAATTCGTCCAGTCCGGCAAGATATTCCTGCCGCATAGTACGAGTAACAGCGGTCAACAGTAAATGAATTGCCAGCCGTCCAAGATCAGGTTCTTCCTCGGCAAAGCCACATCCCTGGCGAACCATCGCCCAGAATGCACCGTCTGCATGATACTTTACAAAATCCTGATAAACTGCATTGTGATGCAAATCAAGTCCTGCACGGAACACACTGCGTAAAATCTGGTTCGGCTGTGCGTCCTTTAATCCGCAGATTGCCGCCATAACAGCCATATGCAGCTGTGCCGGAGTTGTCGGAACTTTATTCTGAGTGCTGATTTTCAAACGACGGTCTTTCGCATTGAAATAGGCACGATAATTTTTCACCTGCTTTCTCATGGCCGGATTCGATGCAAGTCCCATCTCATCCATCCAAATAGAAATCAAATCTGCCCGGAACTCCTCGCTGTAAAGCTCTATATCTAAAAGCCAGTTATCATCCGGGCGGTTGTACGCCAGCGGACTGTAAATCAGATAGTTTGTGGTCAAATCGTCTACTGAAAGCAGCTTCTTCACAGAAAATGCGTTGTTTCCAGTCAGTGCAACCACCTTTGCATTTTCAAGAACCACCTCGTCCAACTTGTCCTCAAATTCTTTATCTTCATCGTACCAGAAGATGATACGACGCTGATAAAATTCCGGCAAAGGGGCAGCAAACCGCCGGTTCAAGTCTTGTATTACTTTGTCGGTATCCATCCTCTACCTTCCTTTCCTGTTTTTTCCGGCGGTATAAACGCCATTTAATTATTTCATGCCACATTGGTAAATAAGTTTTTGGATTCATAATAAGCAATTATGCTTCTGCTGAATTTTGGACTCACTGAATCCAAAATTGCAATTTTTCGCTTTTGAGACTTCTGTTCTATTGTTTACTGCCACTCTATGTTCTTCAAATAAATGGTACTTCTTGCTGCACCTGCTTTTTTCAGCCAATTTTTTTCAATCATCGACTGCAAAATAATTCTCGCTCTCCGCTGTTTCACATTAAGAAGTTCCACCGCCTTATTTGTTGTTATTGAACCATTTTCTAAAACATACTCGTAAATGAGCTGTTCCTGTTCACTATCCGGCATTTTTACGCTGCTATCCGGCACCTTTTCGCCGGTATTCGGCATTTTTACAGTGTTATCCGGCACTTTACTTCCATTATCCGGCACTTTTCCGGCACTATTGTGGTCATTGAGGTCACGATTGAGGTCAACGGTATCACTGATTTGACCTCGATAAATATTGATACGAAGATCAACTTCACCGCCAATAAACTCTGGCTCCCGCAATCCGGCTTTCTTTACTTTACCAATGATTCTCGGAATACCACTTCCCCAATGCTCAATTAAATTCATATAAGAGAACGCATGGGCAAGTGCTTCATTTCTGATTTTGGAATAACCTTCCTTCATACGCTCCATCGTCTGTCCCATTGGAAGTTTATCCGGAGAAGTGATTTCCAGCCGGTTATCATAAACAGCAACCTGTATTGTGCCATGATCCAAATAACTACGATGCACCACAGCATTGATGATTAACTCACGAATGGCATCCGGTGGAATTTCATAAACATCCTGACGGTAGATTCCCACAATAGTGGCACCCAAATGAATATTTCTCAGAACAAACTGAAATGCTTCATCTATTTGTTCCCACAGCGGACCGGTATATTCCCGTCGATCAACAAAAACTTCTTTGGTTGTTCCCTTGAACACACCGCATTGTATTGCAACATGAAGTCCACCGCAGCCAGTGAGAATCGCATAGGCATTGGATGGATAATCTTTTCCCTCACGCTCAATCAAAATGCCCCAAGAGCGAAGCTGCTGTCTGCCAACATCTTTAATAACCGCTTTTTGTTCCTCATTATGAGTATTTTTGACCGCCTGTTCCTTCATTGCTTTGCAGAGAGCATCAATATCTTCGTCTGTGATGGTCAGTCCGGTACACAAGGCCTGGTCGAAATAACGGTTGCTTCCCTCGAACATCAGCTCTTTTATCATGTACTCATCGGCAAGACGAGTAGTTCCGGCAACACGAACATATACACCGCCTTCTTTGCCAAGAGCCTTGATATAATACGGTCGCTGTCTGCCTTCAGAAATTTCCGCTACAATGACCGTTTTACCATCAATGGTCTGCAAGGTAATGTCTGGAATAATCGCCGGTTCACAGCTATCTGACACAGCATTGGCAATAGCATCCATCTTTTTGAATACATCTTCCTTGTCAAAACCAATCACTTCTCTGGTCTTATCCGCAATTCCGAAAATAATTTTTCCACCGGTTCCGTTTGCAAAGGCAACCACAGACTTCATATATTTGATACTTTTTTCCGGCAGGTTCTCTTTGAACTCCACATTCTTTGATTCACCTGCAAGAATTTCTCCTATGGTCATAATAGCACCTCGCTCTCTTTTACAGCTTTATGTACTGTCACGATAGAATAGGTCCAATAAATTGAATCAATGCTGAAACAGCTGCTCCAAATTCTGCAACTCCCTTTATTGCCTGCAATGAAGTTATTGCTGTTTTTATCATGGATTTTTTGGGCTTTTCAGATACAATTTCTGCTTCTATAACTTCCAAGCTCTCAGATGCAGTTTCTTTATCTGTATCTGTAAGTGTATCCATTTTTGTTCATACCGCAGCAATCAACCGTTCCAGTTCATTTGCATTTACACCAATATGCGTAGTTGCCGTAACGGTCGAATTATCATTTGCAATAATGGCTTGACCATTTTGTACAGTCACATTATAAACATTCTTTTCATCTATTCCCATATCAATATCTATTTTCGTTAAATACCTTTCTACATGGCGAATCAACACCATAACAAACCGTTCGTTAAATCCTTTGATTTTATCTTGCCATTTAGACGAAGAAGAATATCCCATGGCAACACCACAATATACAGAATTGTTTGTTTCTACTAAAAATCGTAAAACGGCATACACGTTTCGTACTTCTTCCTCATCTGTTTCGCCCAACGAAAAAATCAAACGCCCGTATGAGCCTTGCACTTTCTTGATTTCTTCTTCTAAATTCCAATCACAACTGCCACAACCACAGATATAATCATTTATAATTGGTGTGCTATCCATATATTTCACAAATTTTGCAAGCACACCTGCATAATCTCCATAATCTGCCTGAAGCAGTCGATTAGAACAGCTGTTAAAATCATATTGGATTTTTCTCAGTTCTTTTCTATTCAATTTCATAATTTTTCACCCCACAAAACGGGCAATACGCACCCGTCATTTTTAATAATGGCTTAATTTTGGCAGTACGCTTACAGCAGGGAAAATTACAAATTTCCATTGCTTCTATACCTGACCGAATAGGATCTTCACTTTCATGCTTTGGGCGTTTTCCAGCCTTGAATGAAATGACTCCTTTTTTATTATGACGTTCTAATTTTTTGAATCCATCATAAATCATATCATTGAAAGCATTCGTCACCATTTTCATAGCAAGTTCAAGTACATCATCGGTAACGTAGTTTTCGCTTATCAAACCGCAACTTGGACAAAATATATTAAGTACGCCGTCATCCTTCAAATCAGAAGGTGTCCCCTTAAAATATGTGCCACAATGCTCACATTGTAAAAGAACGTAGCCATCATCATCTGTGGGAATAGAAATCGTCATATTGATCTCATCACTCATACTTTCCCCTTTACTTTATTTTAGCCAAAACATCCTGGAAAATTACATAATTCTTCTTCACGCCGTCGTCCAGGTCGATGGAGATCATCTGGTCGGCAAGGTGGTGAATCTTTTCCTCATAGGTACGGATCTCGGTATCTTGAGCCTGCAAAGCGGTCAGCTTTTTATTTAGTTTCACACGCTCGCCGGTGGAAGCATTGGCTATGCGCTGTTCCAGATCGGCAATAGCGGTACGATAACGAGCCTGCTGTTCATGCACATAATCGGTACGGATACGGGCAATGGTATCCGGCTGATAGCGGTGCATATAGATCAGTGCTTTAAAGCCGTTCTTCTTGCCGCTGTCAAACAGCCAGTAAATCGGACGTTTCTGGTAAATCTTGCAATGGTCTGCATAGAAATCGTTGAGGAAGTAATTGCGAATCACATCCTTCGGCTGACCTTTTCCGCCTAGTGCATCGGCAATGAATTTCAGGTTTTCGTCCAATGTCTCTGCACCGTAGACTGTTTTCACAAACTCTACGAACAAACCGACAATATCATCCTCGAAATATTCATCGTCACAAATCGGGATGATGTTATCCTTGTCGGCGGGGAAGGACGCATACTTGCTGGCACACCCCAGAGTGCCTTCTCTTCCTCCTTCGGAGGCATTCACCTTGTCCCATTCACCACCTGCGTAGGCAATCCCATCTGCATCGAGAGAGTATCGACCGAGCATACAACCAACAGCGTAGGAAATAAAAGAGCGAATATCCCTTGCCAACTCTGCCTTGCGGACGGTCACGTCTTTATCCTCAACATCTGGTGTCAGCTCGTCCTGTAAGCCGTAAATGTCGATGAAAATACGGTTCAGTTCTTCCTCATTGGCTTTCAGTTGATTGAAACGGTCGTCACATGCCTGTTCCCAATGCCGATATGCGTCAGCAATACCATTCATTGTAAGGTAACCGTTAGCTTCTTCTTTAGCAACCATCTGTGGAGTAAATGCGGCATATTGCAATAGCGGATGACGTTGGAAATCCCATGAGGTTTCATAGGAATCCCAGTCATTTCTTGCAATTTCAGTGCATTTTTCCGCTTTGTCAGAAGCTTCTTTACGAAAGCCACAATATGGAAGTCTTAAAGTATCGTTGACGTTTTGATTTAATGTCGGGTTTATCACTTTTGAAATATATTTTGCAACTTTTGTATTTAAGTATGCTAATACAGACATATCATAACTAAATGAATCATTAAAGATTGTGGGCGATGCCGAACTGAACATAAATTCCTTCGGTTTTATTCTATAACTATTATCTCCAGATGTGATTGCTCCCCATGTCAATCCTTCTTGAAACCAGAATACCTTTTTACATAACCCACCATGACTATCATAAAAAGAGCGAGCTTTCTCAGACCAATCTACAACATCAAAATGATCTCCATACCACTTCCGATAATCACCCCCATTAGCATAAGGAATCCACTTCGTCTCTTCGCTATATGATGGTTCCCACCAATTCCTAACATACAAATTGTTATCATGTGTTTTAGTTCTTCCACCAGATTGTAAAATTGATGCCAAAGTTGAAAGGTTAAACATGTCATAGTTATTTAACCAATACGCTACCGGACTTCCTGGAATTTGGGAGAAATTGTCCGTGCTTTGTTCATAGTAAAAACCACAATTATGATTACTAACGGCTTCCTGCGTTTTCTGTCGCTGAACTTCCATACCTCCACGAAAATCAACTAACCGCAAATAGCAACCTTTTTTCTGTACATGACGATTTTGGAAAGCAAAGGTACACACAGGAACCGTTGCTTCCTCAAAAGCAGAATATTCAAACTGAATCAGCGTTTCAATTGTTGCTTGAGTATACAAATAGTTACGCATTTTTTCATAACTCTGAATAAACATCCAGACATACGGCGTAAAGAATCCACAATATCCTGCTTTCTTTGTCATTTCAGAGCAATGAATTACAAATGCAGAAAATAAATCACTCTTATAGTCGGCATAATTTTGCTTAATAAACTCGTTCACCTTCGGGTTCATATTGGATGCACCCATATATGGCGGATTCGTCACCACCACATCATATTTCTGTGCCAGTGTTTCTGCCACCTGTACCAGCGGCAACAACTCTGCCAGTACCACATCACGGGACATATGAATATCTTCCGTAATCTCCGCAAAACGGTCATAGAGAACAGTCCAGTCCTGCGGTGTTACCGTCAAAATCGAACCATACTCCTTTGCGTCATGCAGTTCACTGATAATGGTATCCATCACCACTTTCAGCTTGGCATCCCCATTATAGAAATACTCCACGGCAAACTTGTCCACATGATTGCTCTCCACAATGGCATACACATGGGGCTGAATGCCACGGCTAAAGAACCGGCGGTCATACTGGCGGGCCTTCATCATCACCACAAAGTATGCCAACTGTGCCGCACGGTCGTCAATATCCAGTCCATAAATGTTATTCTCCACAATGTTTGCCACCGCTTCACGGGTGGTATAGCCATAGGATTCATAAATTTTCATCAGCGCATCGAACATATACGCAAGGATATGACCAGAACCAGAGCAAGGGTCTGTTGCCGTGTCTAAAATGATACAATTACACGAACCTCTGAAAAATGCACCAATCTGTAAGACATACCCATATGTGCTTTTCCAACAATACCGCATGAAACCTTGCCAGACTTTTACTTCAAACCGAAGTTCTCTTTGTACTTCTGCGGATTAGCCATGTACTCCTTATATTTTTCACGCAGACAATTTCCGCATGGCCGGTATCCTGCGGCAAGAGCCGTTTTTTCATCGGCAAAGAATACCCGGCTTTTTTCATAGCTTCCAGGAAATCTTTTAATAGCAGAAAGAGCGGAAGGACAGTCCAGCCGTCCATAAATTTTCAGTTTCCCATTTCCTCCAAATATTCCTGGTGTTTCGGAAAGATATTCTTTTCCATCTGCCCCAAGCAGTTTATACATTTTCATCTAAAACCTCCACCATATTGTCAAAAACGGATGACTTCCGGCTCATGAGTGAATGCGCTGATCGTAGCTGTGGCATTTTTGAAATAGAATACCTGCGTATTCCCATCATCTGCTGCATACATGCCTTTCAGGGAAGGATAAGCATCCAGCATGGACTGCCGCGCCTCCACACGGTCATCCTCGATAAGCTCTCCTGCTATGCGGATCCATTCGTCGCCTTTGAATGCACAAATCTCCGCTTTTGGATTTGCCATCAGCTGTCTCGACACATCCTTGACCTTGCCGGTCTGTATGTAGAGTTTCCCTTCAAAAATATGTGCTGTCCCGAATGGACGCACCCTCGGCTGGTCTCCTTCCACGGTCGCCAGATAGTAGACCTCTGCGTCTTTCAAAAATTTTACTATTCGTTCCTTTTGATTTACCTCCTGTTATGATTCAGTTTTGCTTTCCATCTCTGTAGATTCAAGAGATTTTAATGTCTGACCGTCCTCAGTCCTCCAACTGGTCAGACCGTTCGCACTTTTTCCAATGACAAACATTGCCGCATAAGATGGGCTTGTAAACAGCATATCTTCCTGCAATATTCCTTTTTCATCAATAGGTGCATTTTTCCTGCGTTCCTTGATAACAGCGGGAATAGTATCGTCATCCACTAAAGAAAGATGTCCGCCTCTTAGGACAACAAAGCCCTCCGCAGTTTGTATGCCGCTTGCCTCTACCTTTCCTACATTCTTAATTGTCCTCTCAAGATGAAGCCTGACATCATCATCTGATATAACAATAGCGCCGTCTTTCTTTTTTTCATCCCTTTTGCTGATTGGTTCAAATAGTTTGTGACCGAGAGTACCCATAATTACCTTTGCATAATCTATGAATTCCTCCATCTCGCTCTCTTTTTCCTCAGTAATATTTCCCAGAGTCGGATCATTGCCATTCTTGACCTCATATCGATTTGCTTCTAATGCAAGATTACAGAAGCGATTCTCAAGATAACTGATTTCCGTGGGACCAAATGAATTGTTTGATGTCGTAAAAACAACCGCCTCAGTCCAATAGTCCTTGTCCGGATTCCGTTTATGTTCCTGCAGACGATTGAGGATGCCTTCGCCGTTTTTCCTTGCTCCGGCTTGCCCAATATAAACAACACCTTTCCCTGTCTCATCGGATGCGCCAAACAAAAAGTAAACCCCACTCTGTTTCAAATCGTCACGTTCCTTACATTTATCCAATTCTATTCTTGGAATCCTATATGCAACTCCAGTCCAGTTTGCCAAAGTGCATTTTATTCTTCCTCTGGCATCGCCATCCATCAAAAACAAATTGATACTTTTTCCCCGTGCTGCCATATAACCGCCTCCACAAATTTTCCGCAATCCAGTTACGCAGATTAATGACTAATTATAACCCAGATTTGTGAATATTTCCATATCCTAACGAAAAAAAGACACCCAGCCGCAGCCGAGTGTCCCAAATTCCCTTATGCCTGTATCTCTGAGCCGTTCCGGAAAGTGACCGTGATCTCCTTTTTCTTGCTGACCGTCACGAAATCCACCATGCAGCCCCAGAGCCGTTCGTCAAATTCTGCGATGGAGCCGTCCTGCTTTTTCAGCATCCTGATAAAGTCCACCAGCCTTTCGCTCTGCGCTTCCTTGGCAGAGATGGCAGCTGCCACCTCATCGTACCGCGTCTTTGCCGTTTCAGAACAGATGGAACAGAAAAAAAACCGCCCAGCTAAAGAATCAGAACGGCAGATAGTGGGCGGGCAGAAAGAGTAGGAAATCAAAACCTACTACAAATTTACAGGCTATATCGGATAACATCCGCTTCCATTCTTAAAGATAACATCTCATTTAAATGATATGAGGTTCTTTCTGGCTGTCCCTTATAAAAATTCATATTTTCGCATTATAAAAAGCCGGCAGAAAAAAATCTGCCCGCTTTCCGGTAAACCAGCTTCCATTCTTTTATTTATCACTTACCTTCAAATATATATAATCAGAATTTACTTAAACATATCCATTAAAGTATCAGCAGCTTTAGATACTCCGTCGATTGTTAGCTTTGCCTTTACTCCATCTATGATTTTCATAATAACATCATCCGGCAGATCAATACCAATTACATTTTCTATTACCTTTACCGGCTCTTTTTCAAACTGCTCTTTAATATTAGGATTTTTTGAAATTTCTTCCATAAGATTGTTGATCTGTCCTTTAATATCCATGACTTGTTCCTCCATAATCTATCTGGTATATTTTTTCACAGATTTCTCTGTTTATAAAAATATGCCTTATTTTATTTTGTTTTTATTGTACAATAAATTTAAACAAATTTCAACAAAATCGCAGCTTCCATTTTTTCAAAGCTCCGTTAAGATCATCACATTGACCCATAAACAAACAAATATCCTGGCCAAATTATATCTGATGAAACTCTACAGGACAGCGTGCCCCGCTTTATCGGGCAGAAATTTTCATCAGCAAGGCGAAGAAGCAAGGCCAAGAAGGAAGGCCAAAAAGGAAGGCGATGCAGCGACATCGCCTTCCGCCAAAAATACAGCTTAATGGAAATTTATGCAAGGAAGATCTGCCTGAGTACAACCCACTCAACCCACCAATCATCCATTTAAGAATTATCTAAACACCTGCGTGTGTGTGATAAGGTCTGCAGCATCCTGCCTCACCCGCACAGCTCTACAATCGCCTGAGCAAACATTTTTGCGCTCGTCACCAGCTCCTCCACCACGGCAAACTCATCCGCCCCATGCATTCTGTTTTCGGTTCCAGGCATGGAGGCTCCGAATGCAACTCCGTTTTTCAGATCATGCACATAGGTTCCGCCGCCAATGGCAAGGCATTCTCCTTTCTGTCCGGTATAACGCTCATAAATATTCAAAAGTGTTTTTACCAATAAGGAATCTTCATTTACTATATGAGGAGGCGTCATGGAATCATTCAGCAGGCAAATTCCGTTCTCTGCCATTTTGCTTTTGATCACCTTCAGAACGTTTTCTTCATTTCCGCAGGCAGAAACCCGGCTGTCAAACTGACCGTCTAAGCCAGCCTTATCCACTGTCAGCATGGAAAAAGCCAGTGTCAGCCGCCCTGAAACCTTATCCTCCATGTCTACCCCCAAAGCCGTTCCGTTTACGTCTCCATGAGGCATCAAGGCTGATGTCTTTTTCAGGCATTCGATCTGAGGACATGGGGCAAAGGGCAGGCTGCACAAAAGAGTTAACAAACCAGTAATGGCATTGTTTCCTTCTTCCGGCCTGCTGGCATGAGATCCGGCTCCTACTGCCGTGATCTCGCAGAAGGCTTCCTGCAAAGCAAACTGAAATTCAATTCCTGTTTTCTCCTTTACATCTTCTGCTGCCTTTTCCAACACAGAAAGCTCCAATCCTTCTACTGTGGCTTTTGCCTTTCCCGGAACCACATTAATTTTGGTTCCTGCTTCCACCTTCACCAATCTTGGAAGTGCGTCCGATGCCGGAAATTCGGCTGTAAAATGTCCTTCCAGCCGTCCCTTTTCCACATTTACCACCGGATACTGTCCGTCTGGAGAAAAGGTCATGGGCGCTTCCTTTTCTATTTCATAATAATGCCGGATATCCGAGCTTCCGCACTCCTCATCTGTTCCCAGGATCAGGCGGACATTTTTCTTTAAAGGAATTCCCAGTTCTTTAACAGCCCGCATGGCATAAAGAGCTGCCACAGCCGGGCCTTTATCGTCTGCGGTGCCGCGCCCGTAGAGCATCCCGTCCTTTACTGCCGGCTCAAAGGGCTTTGTCACCTGCCATCCTTCTCCCGCCGGAACAATATCTAAGTGGGCCAGAATATCCAACTGACTGGGAAGGGTAACGTCAAAGTCCACACATCCCACATACCCGTCGTAATCCTGCACCTCAAATCCATACCCCTCCGCCATGTCAAGAGCCGAATCCAGACACTCTGCCACAGCCGGACCATACGGCATATCCTCCTCTGCCGGCATCTTCACACTGTTGATTCTGCACAGCTCACAGATGTCTTCTATCATTTCCTGGGTATGGGCATTCATATATTCTTCTATTTTTTCTTTGTACATGTAAGATTTCCTCCTAAAATTATGATCGCTGTTCTATTTTTTCATCATTTCTGACAATGTCTCATTTACCAGCTTGCCGTCTGCCTTTCCTTTTACTTTCGGCATCAGCGCCTTCATGATTTTCCCTTTATCCTGATTGGAAGGCTCCTGGATTCCCAGCTCTGCCAATACCCCGGCAATAACCTCCCGGATCTGCTCCACTCCCATGTCTTCTGGAGCAAACTCCTTATATACGGCGATTCTTCCCGCTGCCTCCTCTCGGATATCATCCCGGCCGGCCGGAGCCGAGTCATAGGTTTCCTGCGTCTGACGGATTTCCTTTTTTACAATAGCATTTTCTTCATCCTCTGTCAGATCTGCCCGCTTGTCAATCTGGGCGTTTTTCAGCGCAGAAAGAAGCATGGATAATGCATCCTTTCTAGGCTTATCCTTTGCCTTCATGGCCTCAACCATAGCGGCTCTCACAAGATCAATCTTACTCATTTCCCATCATCCTTTCTTAGATTCTTTCATTGCTGCTTACCAGAGTATCTCTCCTGGAGCGTGTCTGAAAATTGCTTTCCGCCAGACACGCTCTAAGCAACATCCCATCTTAGCTCCGCCCAAATTCCTCTAACACCAGTCCCGGATTTCGATCCAGAACCATCCCCACACTCCAACTGTTCACAAACAGCAGGAGAGGATTGTCTTTTAAGTCCTTGATCCGTTTCATGTCTGAAGTTCCCTGGATCTTTTCCACGTCTATCTCATCCCTGTTTCCGATCCAGCGAATATATTCATAGGGCAGCTTTTCCAGCTTTACCTCCACATTGTATTCATTTTCCAGACGATAGGTCAGTACCTCAAACTGCAGCTCCCCCACCACGCCCACAATGATTTCTTCCATCCCTGTATTAAATTCCTGGAAAATTTGGATCGCACCTTCCTGGGCAATCTGGCTTACACCCTTTAGAAACTGCTTCCGCTTCATAGTATCCATCTGCCTCACACGGGCAAAATGCTCCGGCGCAAAGGTAGGGATTCCCTCAAATTCAAACTTCTCATTGGACAGACATAAAGTATCCCCTATAGAAAATATCCCCGGGTCAAATACTCCGATAATATCCCCTGCATATGCCTCCTCCACAATCTTGCGATCCTGAGCCATCATCTGCTGTGGCTGGGAAAGACGAAGCTTTTTGCCTCCCTGAATGTGGTTTACCTCCATCCCGGCCTCAAACTTCCCTGATACGATCCGCATAAAAGCAATCCTGTCGCGGTGAGCCTTATTCATATTGGCCTGGATCTTAAACACAAAGGCAGAAAAATCCTCTCCAAAAGGATCCACCTCCCCTGTTTTTGTCTTTCTTGCCAGAGGCGAGGTCGTCATCTTCAGAAAATGCTGCAGAAAGGTCTCCACGCCAAAGTTGGTAAGCGCTGACCCGAAAAACACAGGAGACAGATTCCCCCTGCTCACCCTCTCCTGATCAAATTCATCACTGGCGCCGTCCAACAGCTCGATCTCATCTAAAAGCTGCTGGTGATAATCTGCCCCAATCACTGTTTCTGCATCCGTTCCTTCTAAGTCAAAGGTTTCTGACGCTACCTCTTTTTGTCCCCCCATCGAAGCCGTAAAGGTGGTGATTTTTTTGGTATTCCGGTCATAAACCCCCTTAAAATTCTTTCCGCAGCCAATGGGCCAGTTGACAGGGCAGGTGCGGATGCCCAGCACATTTTCAATCTCATCCATCAGCTCAAAGGGATCCCTTGCCTCCCGGTCCATCTTGTTGATAAAGGTAAAAATGGGAATCCCACGCATTACACATACTTTAAAAAGCTTGATGGTCTGGGCCTCCACGCCTTTGGAGCCGTCGATTACCATCACTGCACTGTCTGCTGCCATCAAAGTCCTGTAAGTGTCCTCCGAAAAGTCCTGATGGCCCGGCGTATCCAGGATATTGATGCAGAATCCGCCGTATTCAAACTGCATCACGGACGAGGTAACGGAAATTCCTCTTTCCTTCTCGATCTCCATCCAGTCTGATACCGCATATTTGGCTGCCTTGCGCCCTTTCACAGTCCCGGCCAGGTTGATGGCGCCTCCATACAGCAGAAATTTCTCCGTCAAGGTAGTCTTTCCGGCATCCGGGTGGGAAATAATGGCAAAGGTTCTTCGTTTCTTTATTTCTTCATTTTTGTTTGGCAAAGATGTCTCCTCCATTGCTTCTATTCATGAATTGTTTGTCATGAATCATTGATATTTGGTAAAAATCCATGGAACATTCACCGCTTCTTCCAGCGTTGATTCTCAATCCAGGATTGTACCATCAAAACCCAGCTTTGGCAAGTCGGTTCCAGCAGATAATCCCTGTTTCCGGCAGTCTCCTCTGTGGCCAGAGACAGCCCGTGACAGCCTGACGGATAAATGTGCATCTCATAATTCACATGGCTTTTCTGCATGGCCCAGGCCAAAAGAAGGCTGTTCTCTACGGGCACCGTGTCATCTGTAACCGTATGCCAGAGAAATACCGGCGGCATATCTTCTGTCACATGAAACTCCAAAGAGACTGCCTGTCCTAACTCCGGCTGGGCATTCTCGCCTAAAAGTTCCTGAAAGGAAGCAGGATGGCAGTGTTCTCCTGCGGTAATCACCGGATAGCAGAGAATCAGGCCGTCAGGCCGCACTTCCTCTGCTGTTCTTCCTATGGCTTCATAGGTCACGGATCGGTTCCAGAATGTTCCGATACTGCATGCCAAATGGCCTCCTGCTGAAAATCCGCACACCAACACTGAGTT
Source organism: uncultured Lachnospiraceae bacterium (assembly GCA_910586205.1). Lineage (GTDB taxonomy): Bacteria > Bacillota > Clostridia > Lachnospirales > Lachnospiraceae > Brotaphodocola. Next base: position 23,237 of record CAJUGD010000036.1, read on the forward strand.
TGGATCCACATACCATTCCTCTGCATGATCCCGCACTGTGGCAATAGCCATGGCCAGCTCCCGCAGCGCCACAGGAAACCGGTTGGGAGACACACTGTAATCCAGGACACAGGCGTGACATCCCATGGCCAGGAATTTCATAGCCACCGGCTCGCTCTCCCGGTCTGAGCAGCGCTGATATCCTCCTCCCGGAACCACAATCACCAAAGGCCGCCTTTTCTCCGGTGATGTGCTGACCGGATCCAGCAGATATGCGGTCAGCCATGCTTCCCCCGTCTTCTGCCCCTGAACGGTCATGTTAATCTTATCATATCTCATATAGAATCCTCCCCTTAATGCTTTTTTCAAATCATATCCGATAACACAAATGCTCGGCAAACCCAAAGCAGTATCCTGGGAAATGCAGAATAAACAAAGTTCGCTGTAGTATCAGGGTGTGTCTTAAAGTTCATTCCCGATCATGGCTCCGATCCGATCCAAAATCCGATGGGCCACCTCTGACTTTGCCATCTTTTCCAATGGCTCTGCCCCCTCTTTGGTAAGAATCGTCACCACATTGGTATCTGTGCCGAATCCGGCCCCTTGCGTCCGCAGGCTGTTGGCTACAATCATATCCGCCTTTTTTTTCTGCAGTTTTGCCCTGGAATTTTCCAGGACATGCTCCGTCTCCATGGAAAACCCGCACAAAAACTGTCCCTCTCTCTTGTGCTCTCCCAACCATGCCAGAATGTCATCGGTCCGCTCCAGGTCAATACTCATGGGACCTGCGCCCTTTTTGGTCTTCTCTGTATTTACATAAACCGGGCGGTAATCTGCCACGGCCGCTGCCTTGATGACCACATCCTGTTCTCTGAAAGCCCCTGTCACGGCCTCAAACATATCCTTAGCGCTTGTCACCTCAACAAGCTTTACCCCCAAAGGCGCCTTTTTCTCTGCAGGGCCGCTGACTAACGTTACCTCAGCCCCCCGCCAGGCTGCTGCCTGGGCAATGGCATATCCCATCTTTCCTGTAGAATGGTTGGTAATATACCGGACCGGATCTATCTCCTCCCTGGTGGGCCCTGCTGTCACCAGAATCTTTCTTCCTGCCAGATCCTTTTTGCAGGCAATCTCCCAAAGAAGATACTCCAAAAGCTGTGCAGGCTCAGGCATTTTTCCGGATCCCACATCCCCGCAGGCCAAAACTCCCACTGCCGGATCAATGACCTTCATTCCATATCTGCTGCAAAGAGCAAGATTATCCTGTGTAACCGGATTTTCATACATCCGGGTATTCATGGCAGGCGCAATCAGCTTAGGAGCCTGGCAGGCCAAAAAAGTGGTGGTCAGCATGTCGTCTGCAAGGCCATGGGCTATTTTGGCAATCACATTGGCCGTGGCAGGCGCAATCAGAAATACATCCGCCCGTTTCGCCAGCTCCACATGCTCTACCTGAAACTGGAAATTCCGGTCAAAGGTATCCACCAGGCATTTCTTTCCGGTCAGGGACTCAAAGGTAATAGGTGTAACGAAATTGCAGGCATTTTCCGTCAGAATCACTTCCACGTCTGCATGAAGCTTTTTCAGCATACTGGCCAGATTGGGTGTTTTGTAGGCAGCAATCCCGCCGCTTACCCCCAACACCACTGTCTTTCCCTGCAGCATAAGTTTCCTCCTTTCAGACAAAGCATTGTCTTTTCCCTGAAAATATGATAACTTAGTATAGCACAAATTTTTTCCATTTGAAAGGAGTTCCCCCATGATTTTAGCAATCGATATGGGTAATACAAATATTGTCATAGGCGGCATTGATTCCAAACAGACCTATTTTGTTGAACGGATCACCACCAACCATGTAAAAACCGGGCTGGAATATGCCATTAACATCAAAAATATCCTGGAAATCCACAGCATTGACAAATCACAGGTGGAAGGCTCCATCATGTCCTCTGTGGTTCCCCCCTTAAACGCACCCATTTCCTCTGCCGTGAAAAAAATATTCGGCTTCCGTCCCCGTCTGGTGGGATCCGGCATGAAGACCGGGCTGAATATTATTATGGACAATCCGAAAACCGTGGGAAGCGATATGATCGTGGACGCGGTGGCAGCGCTGAAAGAATATCCCCTTCCGGTTATTATCATTGACATGGGAACTGCCACCACCATGTCTGTGGTTGATGCAAAAGGGAATTATATCGGAGGCGTAATTCTGCCAGGACTGCGGGTTTCTCTGGATTCCCTCAGCAGCAAAACCGCCCAGCTCCCTTCCATCAGCCTTGACATTCCCCAAAAGGTAATCGGAAAAAATACCATTGACTGTATGAGAAGCGGAATTATGTACGGAAGCGCAGGAATGATAGACGGTATCTTAGACCGGATGGAAAACGAGTTGGGACAATTTGCCACTGTGGTGGCCACCGGCGGCCTTTCCAGGTTCGTGGCTCCTCTCTGCCGCCACAAAATTCTGTATGATGAGGCGCTGCTGATGAAAGGGCTGTGGATTTTGTATGAGAAAAATCAGTGATGATCCGTCGGGAAATGTCTCTGAAATGTCAAAACCCTCAAAAGTTCAGAATCATCAAAAGTCTGGAATCACCAAAAGTCCGGAATCTCTAAAAGTCCGGAATCCTAAAAAGTCCGGAATCCCTAAAAAAGATTCCGGACTTTTGAAGATCTCAGCGAATCGGGCAGCCGATATCACTGCCCCTTACCCTCACACCTCTCCTGTCTTCTCCCTCACCGGCTCCACATGGCTTCCGTCCGTTCCCAGAGGAAGCATCCAGGGAAGCTTATAGGGACTGTCGGTCCGGCTGCGCAGGTTCTGATAAATCATACGCCGTACTCTTACAGCCGATTCCGCTCCGCCCTCAAAAGCCCGGGCATACCAGGCGGCAAATGCTTCCAGATAGCTTTCTGCCAGTTCGTCCCAGCCGTCAAACATTTTCTGGATAATGTTTCCCACAATGCCGGACCGCTTTGTCAGCTCCTCTCTGGTAAGCCATCCTGCAATAAAGCCCATGCCCAAAAGCTGTGTGGAGCGGCACAGCTCCCATGCCCGGTCAGACTGGGTTTCACAATCCCAAAATCCAGAGCCTTTGCTCATATATTCCACAGTCTCCAAAAGCTCGTCCCGGTTTTTAATGTCCCAATCCCGCTTCAATACCTTTATGGTCCGTTTTCTGCTGTCCTCATCTTTAGGCCGGCCTCCAATATACAAAGGACTGTCTGTTGTGTTAGGCGCATAAAGCCTTCCCTTATAATCAAATTGGCCGAAAAACTGTGCCCATATGGCATAGGTTCCCAGAATCCATCGTTCCTGATCATTTTGGGGAGTGGATTTTTGTCCTTCCTTTTTCTTCATCAAGAGTTCCACTATTACCGCTCCCCCTAAGCCCAGCACAAACCCGACCCCAGCCATGGCAACCATAGAGTCTTCCCTAAGCTTCTTTAAATCCGGAAGCTCCACGCCAAAATCCCCCTGCATATCCACATAGCCTTCCGTATAGGTAAGCCACCCCGCCTCCTTGGCTGCCCTTTCATCTGTTTCTTTTGGCCAAGGCCGCATAACACCCACCGGATAAGTGACCATCACATGCTCAAAATCTGCCCGGAGGCTGTCCTCCTCCTTCACATAATCCATATTTACGGCATCCTGGTTAATCTTAGCGGCAATAACCATCCCGTCCTTTAAGACGATTTTATTATAATATTGATCACCGATCATCCCGCCGCTGTTTCTTGTCCAATCCCCAAACTCCTCATTTTTCAGCACAAAGCTTTCAGCATCTTTCATCTGGGAAAACGCCGTTACCTCCAAAACGCTTCCGTCTGCCCTGCTGCCTATGCTTCCCGGAGACAGTTCCAGTTTATCTGCCTTTGCCTGGTAAATCCCCGGCCCCACCACTGCAAACCCCAAGAATCCCAATACCGAAATTCCCAAAAAAAGCCCTGCACCTAAGATCTTCTGCCGGGTTGTGGTATGCCCCACATACACTCTTGTAACCGCCATATCTTATATCCTCCTCTTTCAGCCGGCCTTGCATTTTCCCCGGAAACAAGCTATAATAAATTGCCTGGCCTGTCCCGGCAATTTATTCCAATTAACAAGAAAGGTTCCTGCTATGACAACCAACAAACAAAAGCTGATCACCGGCGCTCCTGGACGTTCCCTGTTTCTTTTTGCCCTTCCCATGATTCTCGGCAATCTGTTTCAGCAATTCTACAACATGGCCGACTCAATTATTGTGGGACAATATGTGGGGGAAAATGCCCTGGCCGCTGTGGGCGCCTCCTACTCCTTTACCAATGTTTTCATCATGATAGCCATTGGAGGCGGTATCGGCGCGTCTGTGCTGACCAGCCAGTATTTAGGAGCCGGAAAGTATCAGGAGATGAAGACCTCTGTCTACACATTCCTGATTACCTTTGCAGTCTTAAGCAGCCTGCTGGCTCTTTTCGGCTTTTTCTCCAATCCTCATGTGATGGCTGCCTTAAATACGCCCCAAAACATTTATGAAGACGCCGTATTATATCTGCAGCTTTATTTTTTAGGGCTTCCCTTTATGTTCATGTACAATGTGCTGGCTGCTGACTTTAATGCCATGGGAAAATCAGGAATCCCCTTATGCCTTTTGATCTTTTCCTCCCTGCTGAACATTTTCCTGGATCTGCTGATGGTGGTGCGGTTCCATATGGGCGTAGCCGGCGTTGCCGTTGCAACAGTGATTGCCCAGGGCGTGTCCGCTGTGATTTCCTTTTCTATTTTGATGCTTCTACTGCGCACCTACCCTGTCAAAGAGCGCCCCAGGCTGTTTCAGACTTCCATGCTGATCCACGGCACCAAGATTGCCGTTCCTTCCATTATCCAGCAGTCTATTGTCAGCATCGGCATGCTGCTGACCCAGTCCTCTGTAAACCAGTTCGGTTCCTCCGCCTTAGCCGGCTACTCTGCAGGAATGCGCTTAGAGTCCATTGCCATTGTTCCTATGATCGGAACCGGCAATGCCATGTCCACCTTTACGGCCCAGAACTTAGGGGCAGGACAGCCGGAACGGGTAAAACAAGGCTATCGGATCTCCTATGGGATTATTGCCGGATTTGCTGTTTTTCTGTTTCTGATCTGTGAATTTTTCTATGGAACCATTCTGTCTGTGTTCCTGGATGCCGGCTCCTCCTCGGTGGCCTATGAGACCGGAACATCCTATCTTCGCTTTATTGGCTGCTTTTTCTGTCTGATTGGCTTTAAGGCCACCACTGACGGCGTTTTAAGAGGATCCGGAGATGTAAACATCTACATGATTGCCAATCTGATCAATCTTGGAATCCGGGTGTTTGTGGCAAGATTCTTCTCACCCCTGTATGGAATCCAGTTTATTTGGTATGCGGTTCCCCTTGGATGGGCTGTCAATTTCCTGATCTCCTATAGCTGGTATCGGACCGGGCATTGGCAGAAGAAAAGCCTGATCCAAAAAGCGTAATGCTTCCCCAAGCTCCCTGACTGCCAGAAGAAAGCAGCTCCTTCATCCTCTCCTTGATTTGAAAACGTTCCCTAAACCGGACTGCAACCCTTTCAATCTCCCCTGATTGTGTGAAAGTCAGCAGGCACTGCCCTTCCTTATCAATCACTCCCGCCACAGTCAGGATGTGATTTGTGCTCCCATCCTGTGCCCCTGCCTGCTTTCCCTGTCCGGTTCCATTGCCTGATGCCCCTGCCTGCTTTCTCTGTCCCCCTCCCACATCTGTATGTAAGCAGCACACCTGCTCCCCCACTACATCCACACTTCCAAACAGAGCGTCCGCCAGCTCTCCTGTCAGTACACAGGTATCTTCCCTCCCAAGCAGTCCATACGTTCCCGATAAAATCCGAGCCGGCGCCGCCAGCTCCATGTTCCCGTACACCTCCATCACCTGAGCCGTTTGTCTCCTTTTCGTACTTACCCCCGAAACCATCACCCTTTCCCGAAACCGCCAGCCTGCCAAAGCCAGCATTCCCTGAGCTTCCTGATCCTCCCACATCTTTAAAGTCTCCACATCAATGCCATAATCTCTGCATTCAGCCTCCATCCTGGACGGCATGCAAAACCAGTAAAGGCGCCCCCCGATTGCCGCAAACAGAATAAAATTTATAAAAATGCAAAAAAATAAACACTTTTTTATCATACCACTAATATCCGTTTTTTTCCACATAAAATCTGCTCCTGGCTAAAGTCCTGTTGTTCAAGTGTTACTGTTCATTCCCCTCAAAAACCCGCACTCTGTCCCCCTCCTCAATGATTTGGTTCCCTTCCACAATAATCTCATCTGATTTCTGCAAAGCCCCCTCCACCGCCGCCTCTGTATTCCCCTCATAAAGCACCTGCACATTCACCCTTTCCGCCATCATCTCCTCCCCTAAAATCCCCTTCTTAGGCCGTGCAGCCAAGCAATAATACCCTTTCATATCCTTTCTAAGCCCCTTAAGAGGAATCACCTGCCAAAATACCTCTGACTTTTTTCTGCACTCATAACTGGTCATCGTTCCAAGCAAAAGCTCCTCTCCTGTAAGCTCTGCCCGAAATACCCCTGTCACCTGGTCTGACAGATTTATCTCCTGAATCCTTGCCTCTATACTCCGATTCCCGCCCGGAATCCTGATCTGAATCACATCTCCGATTCCCAGCTTCTGATCTTCCTTTTCAAACTCCCCCTCAAACCAATAGCTTCCCGCCGCAATGGATAAACACTCCTCCCCGCTGACCGTTTTCCCGGCCAAAAGTTCCACCTTAGCCACAGTCCCTTTTTGATTGGCACACACCTTTCCCCCTGCCTCCATAATGGCCTCCAATCCTTGAAGCTTTTTCTCCTTTGCCTGAATATCCGCCTCAAGACCCTGTCTTACAAGCTGAGATATCCTTTTTTGCTGCTCCCTGCTTAACCGCGCCTCCTCATCTTTTTTAGAAGCATTTTTTAAATTCCATCTGGCCCTCTCCACATCCTTTTCCAGCTCGTCTATTTTCTTTTCTTCTTCCTTTATGGCCTTTTCCTGCTGTCTTACTGCCTCCTCATAGGTTTCCAAAAGAGCTGTCTGCGAGGTGGTATCCCCGGAACGGATCCTCTCATTCTGGTGATCCAGCAAATCCATCTCAAGCTCTGCATCCTCTATCCGGTCATCCCACTCCTCATTCAGCTCCTCCAAATCTTCTCTGGCTCTTAAAAGCTCCCGCTCCTTGCGGGCCAGCTTTTCCGCCTCATATTCTCCCTCCCTCATTTCCTCCAGCTCATCTTCCAGATCTTCTATCCTTCTTCTTGTCTCTCTGATCGCCGCATCCCTGGCATTTTCTGCTGAATGAAGATCCTGCTTCGCAGACTCCTGCTGCCTTCTCTGCTGTTCCCATAACTCCTCTTTTGTCATGGTTTGCTTCCGCTCATAATCCTGTGCCAGACGCTCTAACGTCTCCTGATGCTCTTTTAAGCTTTCTTCATATTCCTGCTTCCCGTTTAAGAGCTCCTGCTCCGCCATCTTAAGCTCCCATGCTGCCAGATCGCTTTCCGTGACCTTGCCATAAGTCTCCCCGGACACCATCTCCTTTTCAAGTTCCAGCCTGAGCTTGAAAAGCTCCTCCTTAAGCTTTTGTCTCTCCTCCTCTATAGATTCCTGCCCGTAGCAAAACAGTTCGTCCCCCTCCTCCACCTGTTTTCCCGGCGCTGCCTTAACAGATACAACCCGAAGCCCTGGGTAAACGCTTAAAAAGGATAACTCCTTTTCTCTTACGGTTCCGGTTCCGGTAACTTTTGTCTCCACTGCCTTTTCCTTTATCCAGGCTGTCCTTACCTTGGGCACTGTCATGCTGTCATAGATCCGGGATACTATGGTACAGACGAACATGAGCAGAAAAAAACCGCCGAAAAGCCACCGGTAAATTTTTCTTTTTCCTGCCTTTCCCATTTTTTCCATGTTTCCTTCCTCTCTGTCCCTGTTTTGCTCTTTTTGTATGCCTCTTGTTTACAAAGGATACTATTTATACATCTGCCTTCTGCGGCTTCCCATTATTCCTTTACCCCAAAAGCCGCCGCCCCCTGTTCCAGTTCCCCCTGCCCATTCAAATACAAAAGCACCGGAGGAAGTATCATCACCATGCCCGCCGCAAAGGCCACGGCCGCTTTATCTTGTACGATATCCGGAAGATAAAGAGACAAAGGCCACAGCCTCATTTCCTTTAAAAATGCCATGGGCTGCTCCAAGGCATTCCACCCGTCAATAAATCCCAGCACCAGAGCCGTCACAACCCCTGGAAAACCCACAGGAAGCCCCACCAGGAAAAATACCTTTCCCTCCCCGGCCCCGTCCAGATACGCTGCCTCTAAAAGCGCCCCTGGAACCGCCTCAAAGGACCGGGTCATAATATAGACCGGAAAGGTAGACCATATTCCCGGCACAATCAAGGCCAGGTGAGAATCCAGCAGCTCAAGCCGGTCTAATATCAGATAATGGGATACCTGTGTTACCTGAAAGGGAAGAACCATCAAAAGCACATACAGCCCAAATAATCCCTTTTTTCCCGGGAAATCAAAACGGGCAAATGCCCAAGCCGCAGGAGCACCCACCAAAAGCTGTCCCGCAAGCATCGGAAATACCTGAATGCAGGAATTCCAGAACATGACAAAAAAACCAGGAGATCGAAGCAGCAGCTCTCCAAAAGCCTCCAAGGTAGGATAAGAAGGCAAAAGCGCTGCCCGAACCGGAGCCTTTCCGATTCCCAAAGGCGATAAATAACGCCACAAAAGCTCATCCTTTGGCATGAAAGAAGCTGCTGTCATCAGCAGAAAGGGAATCCAAACCAACAGGCAGATAAAAATAAGAACCAAAACCCGGATCCGTCCTGCCGTCCTTTTTGAAATCGACCTCACTTTGTTCTCCTTTCCTGCCCTCGCAGCCATTTCACACAGCGCCCCGTCCCTCTGCCCGCTGCTGCTGCCAAAAGCGCTGCCGCCACTATAATCACTGCCGCCGTACACATTTTCTGAACATCCAAGGTAAGAAACCAGTGTCCGAATAGATGAGGAATCATATAGATTTTCTGGTCAGGATAGCTGCCTGCCAAAAGATACGCCTCCCGGTACACCCGAAAAGAATTGACCACAGACAAAACTCCAACCAGACCCATGGTTCCTCTTAAACAGGGCAGGGTAATATAACGAAGCTTCGCCCATCCGCCTGCACCGTCCACCTGCGCCGCATCATAAAGACTCTCCGGAATGCTCCCTAGTCCTGCCAGCCACAAAAGCATGTCATACCCTGCATTTTTCCACAGATAAGTCAGCAGCAGCACCCAAAAAGCCGTGTCCCCATTCACCCAGTCCGCATCCCATTCCCTGCCTGTAATCCCGGACAAAAGCTGATTCAGCGCCCCGTCCCTGCACAGCAAAATTTTCCAAACCAACACCATGGCTGCCGCCGGAATCACCATTGGCAGCACCAGGCTTGTCTTAAACAGCTCCCTTTTTGCCTGAAAAACCAGCAAAGACAACACAAGCGATACCAAAAAGAGCATGGGAACCGCAATCGCCAAAAACTTCAGCATATTTCCTGCCGCTAACCGGAACGCCCCGTTTTGCCACACGGTTTTGTAATTTTCCATCCCCACAAACGCTTTTCCCACTGCATCCAAAAAAGATCTGCGGACCACATCTGCAAAAGGCAGCGCCATAAAGACTGACACCCCAAGAAAACTCGGCGCCAAGAAAAGTCCTGCCACCCCCTTTCTTCTTTTCCTCATGTCCAGCCACTCCTTTATGATTTCTTTACTCCCTCTCTGCCTCATATAGCCGGACTTGACGGCAAATCCCTTCTGCAGCCTGTTCTGCACGGACTTTTCCGTCCAGATATTCTCCGGCTCCATCTGCGATCATCCTCATGACCGTCTCATCCACCATAACGGGAACCTTCACGGTTCCAATAAGATCGTAAAACTCCCTCCTTTTTTTCAGGTCCGGCCACTCTCCTCCAATATCATAATCCCCATAGGAGCTTCCCACAGAAAATCCCTCTTTGTCTGTTTCACAGTTTATCTTTTGTGCCTCTAAATTCACGGCTATCCCGTCAAAAAGGTCTTCCTTCTGCACCTCTGTGGAAAACATCTGCCTTACAAACTCCTTTGCCAGTTCCGGCTGATCCGTATTCTGATTTACACCTACCAATACCTCAGGAAAGTAAATGTCATTGATGGTATCCTGCCGCGCCTCCGGGTTCTTATCCAGCACAGCCTCAAAAAGAATCATATCAAATATTCCTTTCATATTCTCTGTACCGCACCCGCTGAATCCCTGATCAAAATATGTGTATGACCCACAGATCCCATAAGGCATCACATGATTACTGATATGCAGCCTCTCCATCTCCTCCTGTGTAAACATGCTCTGAGCATGATTCTTCTCTGTCAAAGCCTTCACCGTTTCCAGATAATTCACCAGCACTTCCTCTGTCAATCCCCCATCCTCACTTTTAAATATCTCCTCGTATCTTATGCTGGCCACCATCTTCAGCATATTTTCATAAGTAGTTGTATAAAACAACGGCGCCTGTCCCTCATAATTTTTCATTCCCTCCAGGCTTTCTACTGCTTTAAGCGCAGACTCCTGCCCCAAAATCAGCGGAACCGCAATCCTTGCCGGCATCTGATAAATGCTTCCGTCCTCCTTTGTAAATCCTGTCAAAACCTGCTCCATAACCGGATTTTCCTTTTGAATCGTCTCAAACACCTGACGAAGATCCATCAGAATCCCCTTTTCCTCATAAGATGTTCCCGGAAGTCCGTCCAAGATCAGAACATCCGCTCCCCGGCCTCCCAAAATCTCCGTATTCAATGCCCGTATGGTATCCTCTGACACATTCCCGTCCTGGTCCGCCCCATTCAGCACCTCCACCCTCACATCCGGATGTTCTTTCTGAAACAGGACCGCTGTCTGACGAACCGTGGCATTCTCTCTCAGCCCGTACACGGTAAGAGTAACCGGCGGAACTGCCGCCATATCCGGATCATACAGATAACGGCACAGCATAATCCCCCTTCCTCCATTCTCCACAAACACGGCATAATAATCCTCATCCTCCCCTGCCAAAAACTCCTGTAAATACACGCTCTCCATACTCATGGTATTAAAGCTTCCGTCAATTAGCTGCTCCCACAAGCTTCCTCCCGGGTTTACATGAGAAAGCCCTCTTTTATCAGCCACATAGATCCCGCCGCTTTTATCCCCGAACAAAACCATACTATCAACCATCTCCCCGGTCATTCCCTCCAAGGGAATCACCTCCTCAAGCTTTCCGCCATCCAGACTATAACGGGCCACCCCGCCGTCAACCCTGGTAATGAACTCTTTCTCCGTCAGATATCCCACACTGAACTCAGAGCTTCCGCTCCACACCTTTTCCATGGAAAAAAGCTTTTTCCCGTCTGTCTGGTAATATACACAATCCTCAAATCCGTGAATCAGAATATTCCCGTTCTTTCCCACCTCCACTTTTGTGGGAATCAGGCCGTACTTTTTTCCTTCCTCCGGCTCAAATACCTGGGAAATCAGCTCTGTACTCTCCTCTCCCTCCTGAACCCTATACAAATGACACACATAATCCTCTGCATCCATAACCGTAAAATAATACTTTTCATCCTTGCCAAAGAAAACCCTCCTTATATTGGCTGCAATGCCCGGAGGCTTCACCTGCTCCCACCATCCCTCATCCTCACGCCAATCCTCTCCTTCCTTTATGAACCTGCACACATGGCTTACATCCTCCGAATTTTCTTTCCGGTCCGTATACAGCTCCAGCTTTCCGTCTTTCCCATAAAACAGAGCCACAAACATGTCCTCCTCTATATCTGGAGGAAGTTCCACCTCCACCTCCACATATCTGCCCAAGGCAGTTGTTTCTCCCATGCCTTTTGCCTCTCCCGATTGCCCTGTCTGCTTCTCAGCCCCTGCTGCCTGACTTTCCTTTGAACCTTTTCCCAAATCTTGTCTCCCCTCGGTTCCACACCCACTTAAGCTCCCTATCAAAACCCCAAGAGCCGTCACTCCTGCTGCCATCTTCTTCCAAAATCCATTATTCTTGTTCCTTGTCATGTTTCTATCCTCCTTATTAATTTCATAACTTCTCGGAATCTTCAGCCCTTATTTCATGGGGCTTTCAGAACCTATTT